>OMIG01000247.1 GCA_900299035.1 Pseudomonadota bacterium | reverse complement strand
TATCCCAACCAACATCGCGCATGCGGTGCAACGCCTCGTGCACGTGCACGTAAACGTGAACGTGAACGTACCCGAACCCGAATCCTGCCTCTCGCTCAGGAGAAGGCGGCTGTCACTGAAAGCGCGCAAGGTATCGCGCCTGAAGGGTCGATTCTGATTGGCGAGTTCTTTCGAGAGGGGTGTGCTGCTCGGGCGGGGACGTTCACGGCTACGTGCACGAGCACGTTCACGTGGGAATGGGGCGCTGATCAGCTCAGCCTGTAATCAGCAGATCCACCACAGGTATCCCAACCAACATCGCGCATGCGGTGCAACGCCTCGTGCACGTGCACGTAAACGTGAACGTGAACGTACCCGAATCCGAATCCTGCCCCTCGCTCAGGAGAAGGCGGCTGCCACTGAAAGTGCGCAACGTATCGCGCCTGAAGGATCGATTCTGATTAGCGAGTTCTTTCGGGAGGGGTGTGCTGCTCGGGCGGGGACGTTCACGGCTAGGTGCACGAGCACGTTCACGATGGGAATGGGGCAGCTGATTGATTTACAGGCTATGCGACCAGCAGATCCACCACAGCTATCCCAACAAGCATCGCGAGGTAGAACAGAGCTGGGTTCGCGGCAAACACAAACGAGAGAACCGAGCGCTTCGCCTCTGGCAGCTGCTCAAGGTTGAGGGAGAAATCCACTTCACTGTCTGGCAGCTTTCGGACCCGGTCATACAGGGAGTGCAGAAGAAAATCCTGCCTCGTGTTCTGCGCATCGAGCACCCACAGGAACACGATCGGGAAGATGGCTAGGTATGCGACGCGGAACCCTGGCTGCTGAGTTCCGAGCGCCAGAAAGACAGCCGCAAAGCTTACGCCCCAACGCTTCGCAAACGCAGCGGTCCGGTTTGACTGATCGAGCAGGTCCACTATCAGGCGCAGGTGCGCCACCTTGTTGTCATTCACGAAGCGCCTCTTGAAGCTGAGCGGTCCAGGCTGAAGCCTACTTAGGCTGGGCTGCTGCAGCCTTCTGGGCCATCTCGTGCGCCTGCTGAGCCATGCGCTCCTGGTCGGCCTTGGTGTACTTGAGGCCCCCGTCAGTCTCGATGTCGCCTGGCTGGAGGCCCTCAGGACATGCACCCTTGTAGGTTGCATCGATCTTGAGCGTTCGCGATGTCTGCCCCATGAACGGAGGATCGAATTTCGATACGACCGTGTACTGAACGGCTGTGTTGAAGTCGCCACTAGCCGTGGTGTTAACTACCATCTGCACGCCGGGCATCGCGCAGGTGACCTCCGTTGAGAAGCCCTTGGTGCTGCTCTCGACTTTGCCGACCTTACAGTCCTGCGCCATCGCACCCTGTGGCTTCCCGAGCGCCGCTTTGTCAGTGGTCTGGTCGACGCACTCGCGAGTCTTGTTGTTTGGAATACCGGTTCCGGTGGTCACAGCCTCCCACAGCCCAGACTTCCTGCCCGGGTATTCAGCTTGAGCCTGCCCAGCGAAGACAAGGGTCATGGCTAGGGCCGGAAGGATCGCGGTTCGAAGAGGTTTCATATGCTCGACCTATGACGTTAATTAGGCCGCTTTAGGCTGCCAAAGCCCTTTTGACCCCGCAACCCTAAATGTTGCCCTTGCTCTCGAGAACGAGTCCGCTATATTTCGCCACTTCGGTCTTTGACATACCTAAACTTCGCTCAGAAGGGTCGTCGGGCTGCCCCCGCGGATTCAACTACGCGGCAGCCCTAGGCCTCCAAGAGGATACAACCGCCACAGGGCGAAGGGTCGGAAAGCTCTCTTCGGGTAGTCGTTATTCTTGACCTCCACCACCGAGCAGTTCCCCGTCTAGCGGGGCCACGGCTGGGCGGTGGAGAAATCGGTTCTCCGCTTATCACGGACGTTTTTTGCGGAAGGAGTCTACGGTGGTCAGACAGTTTACCCCTCCAGCCGACCAAGAGCTGGATTCGGAGCGAGTCGACATTCCCCCGCCGCCCATGAAAATGGGCGTGCAGGACGAAGATAGGACCCGCTCTCTACGTTTCGACCTCGGGGAAGCGTTCTCTCGTTTCCAGTCGTGCAACCCCAAGCTGAGCTTCTCTAAGCTTCTGTCTAAGTGGGTTGCCAAACGAAAGAAGGCAAAACTCCCAGTCGATTACGACGACCCCGACGCAACTCAGCCATCACCTATTTTCCGGGCGTTCCTCAAGCGAAAGTTTGACCAGAACGGGAAGTAGGGCTGATGTGGAAAGCGTTTTAATCGGGGTGGCGGTGGAGAGTGCCTTTTAGCTGGTGCTCTCCGCACCCTGAAAGGTTATGCAGCTCCACCGCCCCCCTAATGCCTTGGCCGATCTGTAAAATACCGTTTCGAGTGGCTCCCTCTTCAGGTACGCTGCCAACGACATGTCTCAAATTCACCCGACATCAAGTGAGCGCCGCACCGCCCCACCAGCGCCACACGCCGCAGAAGACAATTCGCCGGCAAAGTCATCAGTCTCGCCCCAGCCCCCACCGAACGAGAAAAACTTCTGGGGTGAGCTGCGCAAAATCCACGACCCGACGAATACTCTCAGCGCCCGCACCGTCACCGCACTCAACGACGGGCTTGAGCGAGCGTGGAACCAGGACAACCCTGTCTCTTGGGCGATAGCCCGGGTTCGCTGCGAGGTGCTGCGAATGACTCCCCAGCAGTACGCTCGAGCGCACGGACTCCTTCCTTTATCCACCCTCGTCGGTCTTGAAAGCCCACGAGACTTCGCCTCCGCGCGCTACAACCCGGAGAGCATCTCTAGGTTGCTAGACGGCTGGGATCAGCTCGCTCGGCGCTCGCGCAGCCCCGAAACGAAGCAGCTTCTCGCCGAAGCGATTCACGAGGTGGCTTCCAAGCTAGGCAGCCGACAGCCCAGCAAGACTTACGGCGTGCTGCACGCCTGGCGCTACGAGGTCGGCCCCGAGGCCTTTCACCGCCTGACTGGGCTCGATTACAAAAACATGTGGCTGCGCTCGCAGCAGCTCCTAATTCCTTCTTTCGAGCAGGCCCTCGGGTATGCCCGTGCGCTCGGAATGATAGACGGAGGGCAAAAGCCGCCCGAGATCTGGGCCAACCCTCGGGTCGCCGAAATGCGCCAGGCCTGGCTAGCTGACTGCGTCGAGAGAAAGCGCCCAGTTGAACTCGCCCGTCTGCGCACCGTGCTCGAGGCGGCTGGCTTCGAGGTTAACACTCAGACTGCCGGCACAGGTTCGACCATCGGCCTCTCGACGAGGGCTATCACCGGAATCGCGCGGTTCGAGCCCGTACCGTGGGCATCCGTGGAGCCGCTCTACCAGCACCTCCAGGCGGCAGGACTCGTTAGCGCTGAGGATTTTACATCTGCACGCGAAGCGTGGCTCGCCGATGACCGCGCGCGCCCGCCGCTAGCCTCTAAAGAGCTGCGGGAGATCGCCAAACAGCAGGGCCTCACGACGAGGGATCTTACAGACGCTCTCGGTATAACAACCACCATGGCGTCTAAGCCGACCCTTCCCGTCTTTCGTGCGTTGGCCTGCGACGAGAGCTCGCACCTCGCGCCGTTCGGTGTTTTGGCGAGCCTCATCTGCAAAGACAAGCAGCTCCTGGAGCGCTTCCTTGAAAAGAAACGGCACGAAATAGCCGACGATCTCATTCGCTCAGGCAGCAACATCCGCTCCCCCATCGCTATCGAGCGAGCGCTGTGGTTCGTGGATTACAGCCAACTTTCTTACGATAAGCAGCAGGTCCAGGCGCTTGAGTGGCGGGGCGGGGACCCGATACTTGAGGTAGAGATAACCGAGGCTGTCCGAAAAGTGGGAGAGGATCGCGCCGCCTCCGCCCTAGCTAAGCTTGCACAGCTCAAGAGCAGAGAGACCATTCCGGAGCTTTTCCGTTCGCTGCTCAGGCAAGGCGGCTATGCGCCGTTAGCAACCAAGCTTCAAACCTCGGTCGCTATTATCCACGGCACGGCTGAAGGCCATGAAGTTCCAGCGCTGCCGCGGCTCAAGGAGTTTCTGCGCCTAGCGGGAGTCCCTCTTACACCCCGGCTGGAGCTCGACTGGAGCCTCAGGACCGCTCAGCACGAGGCCTTCGACTGTCAGACCGAGCTTCAGCGCGCGATCAACTGCCACATCAGTGAGCTGGCCAACACCCGGCATCAGTTCCTTCGATCTTCCGGCATTAGGGGATTCACGGTAAACCGGCACCTCATTCATCTGGGCGCAACTGGGGCCATCACCCCAAAGGGCGCGCGACACGTGCTCCGCTCTCTCCAGGTCGAGCCGGCCTCGGCGCGAGAGGGGCTGCTCCTTGACCTGGCTCTAGGAATGACGGTCGCAGAGGTGATCGACCAGCGCATCCGGGCTGTGGCCGACCCTGATGGGTTGCGAGCAGCGCTTCGGTTCGCCGTGGACGTCTCAGCGGGGACACCTCTCACTGACCAAGCGACTGTCGGCGCGCCGGATCAGCGGCTCTCACGGGCGCTCACCTTCCTCCGTGAGATGCCAGGCGTGACTGTTGCTGATATCGAGCGCGCCCTCTCCGGCAACCTCAAGCGACCTGAATCACAGGCATACCGAAGCCTGATGAAGGAGGCTACCGGCAGGAGCCTCCCGAAGAGCTCCTTGGCTTTTGTCGCGACCGACAACGTTTTGCTCGTGCGCCAACAGCCTGCACTGCTCGCTCGTGCAGCATCCTTCCACCAGCCTTCCGCGGCGCTCGCTCTCGGAGTCCTTGCCGCCCTGGCGGCTGATGACGCCCCGTCTCTAGCTCAGCACCTCTCCCAGGCGGAGGCCGCAGCGTCCAGTGAGCTGAGCGCTCTGGGCGTTCCGATCTCTGAGCTAGCTGTACAGATGCGGGTGTGGGGCGTTCGGCCCGACGACATTCGCCTGCCTCAGAAGGAGCTGCATGCAGCCGTCTGGGGCGGGGATCTTGCTGTCCAGGCCCGGGCTCTTGCGCTGGTGCGGTCCGTAGCCCTCCACAAGACTCGCAACTCGCTGCAGCGCGCCACCCAGCGATCTCTCCTACGCACGCCAGCAGGCATCGTTTCGTACGCGCGAGCGTCGCTCCAAAGTGGAGACAGAGTCATCTCGAAGGAGGCCCATGTGCCCCTAGGCGCAACCCACGCCTTTCGCACCGGCCGGCTCGTTCCAACGCTGCAACAGCTTCAGGCGATAGCAAACCTGGCAGGGATCTCCCTATCGCGAGAGGCGACCGCCCGCTGGGCTTTCGCCTACGCCGAGTCTCTGCGGGAGGCTGGCCACTCGCCAGCGTCTCGAATGGTCATAATGAATATCCTGCTCACTCAGCCGTCGCCGACCGGTTCGGGATCGTCTTCCGCCATGAGCGCGGTCCGAGACTTCATCTCGCGTGCCGGGCTTCCGATGCGCGCCATGCGGCGGGCCTTTGACACTCTCAAGAAGAGCGGAACCATATCGGAGCCGAACGCCAAGGCCATTCTAGATGCTCTGCAGTACGGCCAGAGATCAACACACGGCCTCTTCTTGGCCGCCTGCGTCTCTAGTGCCTCAATGCCCGAGGCCATTGCAGCCTTCTCTGCCCGCAAACATGTCTCGTCAAAGGCGGACGAAGCCCTCGAGCCCCTCTTCAATGCGCTCGATGGCCTCGCTGCCTCGACCACTGCCATCCCCCCGCTGACCGGGAGCACCGTGAGTGAGCTTGTAAGCTCGCGCGCAGGCCTGAGCACCCAAGGCGCTCTCTCGGGGGCAGCCGCGGACCTTGCGCTACTCTTCGCCGGCGCCACAACCGATGAGATTCTCGCTGCGCGGCTTGCGATTCTGGAAGGCCGGACTGCCCGCACTCGCGACCTTCAGGAGCGCGACAGGGATCGCCTCGAAGAGGCCGCTCGGGCCGCTGCAGAGCGCCGCAGGACACAGGCCGCAGTCACCCCGACGGAGGCTTGGAAACCCACGCCCGGGCAGCTGGCGTTGCCGTTCGAGGACCGTCTAACGCTGCTCGCCCAGCGCTTGCGGCAGGATATCCGCGTCCGCGCTGATGAAGTACTGCAGCTCTTCTCCCGAGAGCGGCCAATGCTGGAGATGCTGCGCCACGCTTTCGGCGAGGAGCTCGCCTGGCATGTGGGCCTACTCGACGCCTTCAAG
This sequence comes from Pseudomonadota bacterium, assembly GCA_900299035.1. Classification (GTDB taxonomy): domain Bacteria; phylum Bdellovibrionota_C; class UBA2361; order UBA2361; family OMII01; genus OMII01. The sequence continues at coordinate 1,635 of OMIG01000247.1, read as the reverse complement.
CACCCGGACGCAGCTTTAGCTGTGATGAAGCGCCAGCTCAATAGCGGCCTCGTCCCCAAAGAGCCCGGGAAGGTATTATTCATGACGCACATGCAGTGGGTCGACGACAGAGGCACTCTAGGAAAGCTCAGCGAAGGCTCGATCGCCCTGTCATTCACGCAGCGCTCGGCTCCCCTGCAGCCCTTCCAGCCACGCCGCAGTTAGCTCTGGGGCCGCTCGCCCTCCGGCTCCCCGAGGAGGAGCCGCTTTTGCTGCCGGAACTCCTCTTCTGTGATGAAGCCGCGCTCGAATAGCTCGGCTAGGCGGACCAGGTCGGAGATGGCATCATCCGATGGGGCTGGTGCCGCTTGCGGCTCATCGGAGACGGCTGAGGCCTCACCGGGGATAGGCGGCGGAGTCGGCCGAGTCGCTAAGCTGCTTGCGTCGTCTTGCAGCGGCTGGCGGCTGACAGACGCCAGCTCAGGAGGTGGAAGCGGTGACACCACACTCGGATTAACCTGCGCCGTATTGTCCTTCAAAGTGCGGGATGTACCGTTCCCGGCGAACTGACTAGGCATTTCGTGCGACGGCAAGCATCCAAGCACGGTGACCAGCACTAGGCCCAGCAGCACGGACAGTATCCACAGAGGAGAAGCAATCGACGGCAGAGTTTGAATCGGTATGACAACCAAGCAGATCCATGGCGAGAGCCCGGCATCCCTCCCTCTCCGAGCTATGACTGCTAGGTTAGAGAAATGAAGCGGCAGAGAAGCGCACCACGCCAGCAAGGTCAATTCCCCGGTTGAGAAACCAAATAGAGCGCCTGCCATCATCATGGCGAAGAGCAGCGCTATCCCTATCCATACGAAGACAGCCTGGTAGATCCAGAACTCAGGCCTACGCGCCCGCCCCAAGAAAGAGAACGGGTTCCAACGCGCCCCCATTTCTAGCGTGCTCTCAGGTGATATAGTCGATTGAACGGACATGACACACCGCTCCAAGGAGAGTCCTCGCCACTATAGGCATAGGGCTTAAGAAAGGGCAGCTCGATTTACAGAGATAAGGACGAAGTTTAGGTGTTTAGGGGTGTTGAGCCCCGCCCCTACACCCCCTGCACCCGCCCGGCAACGCCTTCAGCCGAAGGAGAAACCGGGGGCAGTTCGGTCCGCAGCAGGACGCTAAAGACGCGCAGCAGAGCGACTTCGAGCTCGGTCACTACGCCGTCGGCCAAGACCATCTCGTGCAAGGCGTCCATGAGGCTCTTGCGCGCCCTGGGCGAGGTTTCGCGGAGGGACTCAAGGTTCTTGATGAAGAGCGGGATATCCTGGTCTGCTCCGGCTTCGAACTGGAGTGGGAGCTTCAGGCGCGACGCGGCTTCGCTAAAGAGCCGCTGGCGGGTCGCGTCATCCTGCGAGGCGAACAGGGAGCAGACGCTCAGGAAGTTCCCTACTGGCTTGGTCAAACGTGTTAATCCCTTGCGTGTAGAGCTGCCGCGCATCGAAAAGCCGGCGTCAGTGTCCTGAGTGCCGAGGTACACGAGCACCGTCACCAAGAACTCAAGCAGAGAGACCGAGCCGTCGGCGCGCGTCATTTCAACCACTGCGCCCCTAAACGCAGTCCTGCGCTCACGCGATCCGAGCTGAACCTGTCTCTTAT
>OMIG01000246.1 GCA_900299035.1 Pseudomonadota bacterium | reverse complement strand
CCGCAACCCGGCGTGAGCTACGTCATCCGCGCAGGAGTGCTCACACGAAGCGCTCCAGCTCGGGCTCCAGCTCTTTAGGCACGGGGCAATCCGTTCCCACAACCAATCCGAATCCACTAAGAGCGCACGCACCATGGAGGGCTGACGCTGCTCTTGGCTGTAGAAAACAAGGGAGAAGTGAGCGCTCTCATCCGCTCCGAAATGCAGCCGCACGATTTCGGGCGGTTGCACGACGAGCATTCCGGGCGAGACTAAAATGCTAACCTGGTCTAGGCGCTTCAAACATCGCTTCTGATCAGGGGTAAGATCCCTCTGAGTCGCCCGCCCGCGGCTTGGAAGATCCATCACCCCAGGAAAGAGTCGCCCTGAGTTCAAGCGGGAGAGAACCACGCCATGTCCCGGAAAACCACGAAAATCTCCGGAGTGAAGGAGCTGAAGCGAGCCGGCCTCTAGGGCGAGGCGGGCGAGGGGTGTTACAGGCTCATTGGGAAGCCGTTTGATGTCGAAGGCAAGCGATCCCAGGTAGCCGCGGTGAACGTCAGCTAGCGCGTTGAGCAGTCTATGGCGGTTACTCACGCCAGGCGCTAGCTCGGTGAGGCCTGTCAGGGCGAAAAGCGTCTCCCAGTGCACTTCGTCCGCCGGAGCTCGCTCGAAACAGGCGGCCGTAGCCCGACCGACCCGCTCAAGCACCCCCGCACCGCCGGCTCGCGGCCCCAGCGATGAAACCAGGTCCTTGCAGCTCATAGTAGGGGGCGGAAGCACGCTCCAGGTCTGCGCAGTAAGCGCCGCTATTTTTTGGTGAGAGTGTGCCGAAGGGTCGGCCGGAAGCTCTGCCATCGATAGCAGGTATGCACGCTGCACATGCCCCGAGCAGCCCGCGTGCACTAGATGCGAGAATCCAACTAAAATCTCTCGCGCCCCCTGAAATCCGCGCCCAACAGCTACCTTCACAGCAGCCTTGCATGCGCTCCACTCCTCGGGAAACGCGATCTTGAGCCTTGGCGCCAAGGACACGAAGGCCTTGTAACCCTCAACCGCTCCGCCGGGCTGGCCAGCCTCGCTGCGCAGAAGCGCCGTAAAAAGGCGCAGGTCCGAGATGTGACTGAAGGCCCTGAGAAGAATCTTGATATCCCGCTGGAGCACTCGATTGCCAAGCGAGGGCGGAGCAAGCTCTAGAATAGCGCCAAGCTCTGAAACCGTGTCGGCGCACCTTTCCCCCGCAAGATCGCGATGCGTGAGCGCAACTGCGACCAGGTGGGGCAGAAGTTCGAGGCGCTCGGCGACGGGACCAGGAACAGGGCTCAGCGATTGGTTCACATTGAGCATGCTTCGCAGGGCGCCCACGTTCAGCTGCGCCTGCGTCTCCACCTCCTCTGCAACTGAGCGCAAGAGCGAAAACGCCCCTGCCAGACTGCCCTGTGCGCCAGCATGCTCGATTACAGCGGTGCAGCAGCGCTCAAAGAGATCGTCACTGACCCTCGCATCAAGAAGTGGAGCGACATCCTTCAAGAGACGGCTTGGGCTGTATTCCGGGCGGGAAGACTGGAGGCCGACCACCAGCTCCCGGAAGTAGGCCTCGCGCGCAGCAGCAAGTGTCTGCGCAGCCAGGCCGGCAACCTCTCCCACGCCTACGACGGCGCGAACAGGCTGCCGCGAGCCCTCGTCGACCGAACTTGTGTTTACTGTTGCCAAAGCGTCACCAAATGCCCCGGGGAGAGCCTATCACAGAGCCCAAATAGCAACGTAGTGCCAAAAAGCCTCCTAATGGCCTGCTGAAGAGAAAGGGGATAAGCTGGCCGCCATGAGAAAAGCCTTGTTGTTCGTGGGTATTGCCGCAGCGCTTTGGGGGGTCATCCTGCTTGCCGACGCCTGGCGATTTATAGCCAGCGCAAAACAGGTGACGGGGCGTGTCTACGCGGTGGAAAGCCTGGCTGGACCTCCAAAACCCAGACAGAAGATCCCCGTCCACGTGGAGTATGAAATCGAGGGAAGAACCGAACGCGGGGAGACTCGCATGCCGATGCTCGGCGCCCTCAAGCAGGGAGACTCGGTGCCGCTCTGGATCCCGGCCGACGACCAATCGCATCCGGTTATCGCTCAGCCGTCAACGCTGCTCGCAAAGCCGCTCACGGCCGTAGTTGTAGGCATCGTCGTGGCGATCCTAAGCTGGGCAGCGCCCAAGCGCCGCAGCTAGCGACTTACTCTTCGAAATCTCCGCCCACGTCGCCCATGTCATCGAGCGCCAGAGCGGAATCCTCCTCTACGTGCGGCTCAACATCTGCCTCGAGCCTGGTGTCGTCAATGTCATCATCGTCGCTCTTTGGGTCCGGTGGGGGGACCTCGGAGCTGGCCGGCTGGCCCTTCGCGGGTTCAGGCTTCGGGGTGGGCTTGCTGTTTGAGGCAAAGACGACGCCGTCGGGGTGCAGCGGGGGAAGGGCAAGATTTAGGTGGTGCGGCGACTGCTTTTGTCGGTCCTCCTCCGCGGAGGCCAATGACGGCACGAAGTCAAAAAGAAACCCCGCACCAAAACACACCAACAAAGATAAAGCTCTCATACGCCTCCAGAAGAATGACGCCTAACCACGCGAATAGTGTTGCTTTCTCGTACATTTTTCAAGCCCCAAAAAGAGCACATATCTCCGTTGTGGAATCATTCTACCAGGTCTAGACTTTCCACGGTCGAGCTCTCTTGGAGGCCTTAATGAAACGTTTCGCCCTTCTTTGCCCCATTTTTCTGGCCCTTTCTGCCTGCGCCGGAGCGCAGTACCACCGGGACGCCGTGTCCGCAGACCGCAAATCCGCTATCACCGTCGGAGCCGTTCAGCGGCAAATCCAGGTAGGGATGTCAGGTGGACAAGTGGTTGAGGCGCTCGGCGAGCCCAACGTCGTCACAACTGATGAGGAGCGTCGGCAAGTTTGGATATACGACAAGATTTCAACCGAGCGCGCGTACTCGGTTGACCAGGGTGGCATCGCGACCCTCATCCTGGGAGGAGCCCTGATCGGCGACGGCCTGGTCGGCGGCGGAGTGGCACCATCGTACGCCGCAAGCAGCGGGGCATCGTCGACTACCCAGAAGACCCTGACCGTGATTATCAAATTCGATAATGCAAACCGGGTCCGCGACTTCAAGTACCACTCTACGACCTTCTAGGAGCCATAACCAATGCGAGCACTGGCGCTCTCCTTAACCTGCGTTGTGCTCGTAGCAACGGGTTGCGTCCCGCGCGTTCCCCCCGAGGCCCTGACGCTTCAGCCCGAAGCGGCAAGCCTAAGGCAGCTCCAGACGCGTCGATTCGACACCTCAAACGAGAACGAGCTGCTGCAAGCCTCTCTCGCCGTGCTTCAGGATCAGGGTTTTGAGCTTGATGAAGCAGAGTCGCGTTTGGGGCTACTCGTGGCCTCCAAGACCCGTGATGCTTCGGACGCTGCCCAGATCGCCGGGAAGATCCTTGTCGCGGCGCTGGTAAGCCAGAACGTGCCCGTCGACGACACGCAACGCATCCGTGTGTCTCTGATTACCCGAGTGATTTCGCCAAAGGAGTCGACTGTGCGCATAACCTTTCAGCGCATAGTATGGAACGACATGGGCCAGATTTCGCGCACCGAGAGCCTTGAGGACCCCGAGCTCTACCAGATATTCTTCTTCAAGCTCTCGAAGGCAGTGTTCCTCGAAGCGCACGGAATTTAAGGAGGCTGCGTGAAGCTCATTCGTTCAATCGTTCTAGGCTG
>OMIG01000245.1 GCA_900299035.1 Pseudomonadota bacterium | reverse complement strand
TGGTTGCATTTCTCGTTCTGCGAGCGCTCGGCGAAATGGCGCGGCACTCTCCCGTGACTGGGTCGTTTGCGCAATACGCGACCACCTACGTGAGCCCTTTTCTGGGCTACCTCGTTGGGTGGGGCTACTGGCTCTACTGGACAATCATCGCTATCGCAGAGGTGACAGCGGTCGGCATTTACATGGAATTCTGGTTCCCGGGTTCACCTCAATGGGTGTGGGCATTTCTGTCGATTGTCATGATGGGCGGCATCAACCTCACGGCCGCAAAGGTGTTCGGGGAGTTCGAATTTTGGTTCGCCCTGATAAAGGTCGCGACGATCTTGGTTATGATCGCTGTGGGGCTGTTTGTCATGATTTTGGGCTTTCCCGGTGTGTGGGAACCAGCAGGCATTTCCAATCTTACCTCTCACGGCGGCTTCATGCCGCATGGGGTTTCAGGCTTGGTCCTTGCCATGCAAATGGTGATCTACGCGTATGTTGGCGTTGAGATGATCGGCATCGCTGCGGGTGAGGCCAAGTCGCCCGAAACGACCATCCCCATGGCGATCGATTCATTTGTGTGGCGAATAATCCTCTTTTACGTCGGCGCGCTTCTGGTCATCCTCTCTGTCTTCCCGTGGAATGAGATCGGGGTTAATGGCAGCCCATTTGTCCAAGTGTTCGAGGGCATGGGATTTAATGCAGCAGCTGGATTGATTAACTTTGTAGTCATTACTGCGGCACTCTCCTCATGCAATGGCGGCATCTTCAGTAGTGGCCGAATTCTACATACACTTGCGAAGAACAGGCATGCGCCGGCTATGTTCGGACACCTCTCTGGGGCTGGCGTCCCGGCTCGGGCCATGTGCATCACAATCGTTTTTTTGTTCCTTGGCGTTCTGATTAATTTTTTGACCCCTTCACAAGCCTTTGAATACCTCACCTCGGCAGTCACCTTTATCGGTATTCTGGTGTGGATTGCCATCATCCACACCCATTGGCGCTTTCGAAAGGCGCAGGCCGCTGGGGGAACGCCACTGCCAACATGGCGTATGCCTTGGTGGCCTGCCTCTGGTATCTTGACGGTGCTTTTTCTGGTCGGTGTTATCGGGATCTTACTCAGCGCCGAAGCGACCCGAGTTACTGTGTGGGTTGGAGTTGCGCTTCTTGCTGCACTGGCGGTTTGCTATCCGCTCACGCGACGCTCGTGCGCTGCTTAACTGTGCCTTCAGGTGGTAGGGACCAGGTCTTTATGGCTTTAGCTTTGGGACAAGGCTCTTCTGCCTTGCTGTAGCCCGGCTACGGGGAGAAACGGAGCTGTGGCGGTAGCGCTCCGGCGGCGCCCCGCTACAAGCGCCTAGCGCTTCGAAGCCCCTTGCAGTATTCCACCTACAGTGGTTGAACGAACTCTGGCGCGGCAACTATGAAACATTCGGTCTAGCTCTCATGTTTTGTCATGCTACTTTGTTCGTGCTCAAGCGGAGACGACGGAAGTGCGGCCGCGGTGATGCCGTCGATCAAGTGTTGTGTGAGCCGTCGCCGGATAGGTAAATCGTACAGCATGTCTATTTTAGGTGAGTGAGGCGTTATGTTGAAGCTGTTTTCTTGCAGCGTGTCCTTTGTGCTGTCGTTGTTGGTTGGGGTAGCCCAGGCGCAGGCCTGCACGTCTATCGTGTTGAACGGCACCGACAACGGTCGTGTGTACGCGAGGACCATGGAGTTTGGTGTTCCGCTTAAGTCGGCTATCCTCAAGACCCCGCGCGGATACGCGTTCAAGGGCGTGGGGATTGATGGCGTCGCCGGGTCCGGTAAGAACTGGGTGTCGAAGTACGCCGTGATTGGCGCTAATGCCTTCGGGCTACCGCTCTACGTTGACGGCATCAATGAAGCGGGCCTCGCCGGGGGGCTCTTAAATGCTCCAAATACCGCGCAGTACCAGAGCCCCAGCCAGGCTGACTCGTCAAACAGCATCGCGTCTCAGCAGCTCCTCCTGTACGTGCTCACCAATTTCGGTTCGACCGCTGAGGTGAAGGCGGGGCTTCCCACCATATTCGTGAACAGCTCACCGATGAAGGAGTGGGGCGGCGTGGCAAAGTCCAGGATGACACTGCACGACACCTCTGGCGCCAGCCTGGTGGTAGAGTACTTGGGGGGCAAGCTGGTGATGACTGACAACACGATTGGGACGATGACCAATGACCCCGCGTTTTCTTGGCACCTCGACAATATCGGCAACTTCACGGGCCTCAGCGGGACCGACAAGAAGCCCATGTCTGTACGAGGAGAGACCTTCCGTGCTGCGAGCTCCGGTAACGGGATGAAGGGCCTACCGGGCAGCTTTCTAAGCCCGGACCGGTTCGTGCGGGCATCGCTCTTTGTCCTCAACACCCCGCAAGCCGAGACAGCGGTGCAGGAGAGTAGGGCCTGGCACATCATGAACAATTTCGATATCCCGTTTGGAGCAATCCACCTGGATAGCTCAAGCGGCTACGGTGGAGGAGTCGACTCGTACGAGTTCACCGAGTGGGTAGTAGTGGCGAACCTCAAGACAAAGACTTACAGCATCCGGAGCTTTGAGAATCCGGGGATCTTGAGCGTGTCGTTCTCGACGGCTGACCTGATGGCCAAGGACCTGCAGTCTGTTCCGCTGTTGAGCTAGACGCAAACGAGGAAACTGTTGCGTAAACGCTAGCCTGTTTAGTCGATAGCTGGAAAGCAGCAGTCCTGCTTAGCCCAGGCTGCCACGGGAGACCTTCGTTATCTTTGCGCCCTGGAGCCCGAGCCCTCCCATGAGGCCCTGCTGCGCGAAGAAGAAGGCATAGATCCCGTCCTTGACGGTGGTTGTCGAGAGGGAACCTGCGATGCCTTTGTCAACAACCGTGAGGCTTGGCGCCGTGCCAACCTCCCATCCTGACGACGAGTTTAGGTACGACAGATCCTTGTTCGACATAAAGATGAGCGCGTACCCGAACTTCTGCACGCCGGCTTGGAGCCCAAACGAGGCTGCTGTCGAGTCGTAGTACCCTGCCACGGTGTCGCCCTTAAACAGGACCCCGTGACCGTGCTGTCCGGCAATGAGGAATCCACCTTTGTATATCTCCGGGAAGACAAGCACCGCTACCGCGTTCTTGCGGAGAGCCGCAGCTTTGGTCGAAGAGGCGTCAAGCTGCTTCAGGGCCGCGCGAGCGGAGGCCTCTAGCTTGCTGGCGGAGTCTGCGTGAGCTGATCCGGCCCAGAAGGCGCACATGGCGAAAAGAACTAGCGTGCGTGCTGCCTGACGGATGGGGGTCATACGTGCTCCTCTGTTTGGTGAATGTATCGGTTCTGCGGGAGGGTATTCCCCCGGCATCGTGAGCGTCAAGAACCCTAACGGGTAGACTGCACCAGCGCAGCCTGATTGGGGTGTGATGTAGGTCGCCTACCTGAGAAAGGGCCCCGCAGCGCCTAGGCAGAGGTTGCTAGGTCGCACGCAAGGAGAGTAGGAGCTAGGTTGTCTGGGTTCGGGCCAATTTTTCTTTGGGCTCAAGCATCAAGACGCACGGATTGTGTTTATTGAAGCCACTCCAGGTGGCAGTATCGCTTCTAGGTGGTTGGGCCTGCTAGGATCTTGCCCCTTTCTCGTTTCTCTCACCGTTGTAAACTAAGGGCCCGTTCCAGACTGCTCTATGGACATATCTCAGATAGTCTCGCTCGCATCGGACCTCATTCGCTTCCGCTCCCTGTCAGGCCAGGAGGAGGAGGTAACAGAGTTTCTTGCGGCGTTCTTCAGGGCCCGGGGGTGGAGGGCAGAGCTGCTTCCGGTTGAGGAGAAGCGGGCTAATCTGTTCGTTGCCTTCGGCAAGCCTGAGATCGTGTTTACTACTCACACTGACGTGGTCCCCGGCCCTGAGTCGCTCTTTAACCCGACGGTGCGAGACGGCCGTCTGTACGGTCGGGGCGCCTGCGACACGAAGGGCATTATTGCCACGATGGTTGCGGTAGCAGAGCTGCTGCTCGCTAAAGGAGTTACTGATTTTGGGTTGCTGTTTGTAGTGGGGGAGGAGCTCGACGGAATCGGCGCGCAGCGTGCTGCGGAGCAGCTTGCTGGCCGCGGGATCCGGTATCTCATCAACGGCGAGCCAACTGAGTGCCAGGTGATGCGAGCCCACAAAGGGGGGCTCGACTTTCATATCACTTGCAGAGGCACAGCCTGCCACTCGGGATACCCCGAGTTGGGAGATGACGCTAATCTGAGGCTCCTGCGCCTGCTCGGGGAGATCTTGGCTGCATCGTGGCCGACAGATCCCCTGCTCGGTGTCACGACGGTGAACTGTGGTGTGGTTAAGGGTGGCGTGGCCGGAAATATAATTTCCCCGCGAGCAGAGGCGAGGGTGCTCTTCCGCACCGTGTCCCCACACGCAGGAATTAAAGAAGCCGTTGAGCGGCTGCTGCCGCCGCTGACCGAAGTAAAAGTAATGTACGATGTGCCGCCCGTCAGGCTCACAGAGATTCAGGGGATTCAGAGCGGCATCGCTGCCTACTGCACCGACATACCCAACTTCGCCCCGTTGCACGCAGAGTGTGTCTTGTATGGCCCTGGAACCATCCACGCCGCTCACACCGACGATGAGTACATCGAGCTTAAAGACATTGAGCAGGCGGTCGTGGGGTACGACCACATCTTCCATCGATTGAAAGAGAGCCTGCATCGCTAGCTGAAGCCGCTCTGGGGGTGTAGACCCACGGCGGTGTGCCGGAACAGGCAGAGTTAGCTGAAAGCCCGGGCTATGAGAGTCAGGGAGCGAGTGTGGCTATCGTGCTCGATGGCTTCTGGGTTGGTGTAGTTTGCTCGACTGCGGTAGTCTCTCTGCCGTCTATCGGCGGTGTTCGCTACGGCGCTGCCCACGTAACGATTTTGGAGAGTAAGCTTGAAAGCGATCGTACTTCTGTCGGGCGGCCTTGACTCAACG
>OMIG01000244.1 GCA_900299035.1 Pseudomonadota bacterium | reverse complement strand
TTGCACCTGCTTGCGGGGAGGGGTAAAAAACTCCGGCACCGCGGTGAGGCGCTGCCCTTGAGCAGTCTCATCTGTGTGGCCCTGTAGCTCAGTTGGTTAGAGCGGCCGGCTCATAACCGGTAGGTCCCTGGTTCAAGTCCAGGTGGGGCCATTTGTTTTTTCCCGAAGGTCTTTAGCTGCTCAAGCGTCTCCCGTAGCGCCGGCTTTCTAGCCGGCAATGAAAGGGCACGACTCTCGATGCCCTTCTTCCAGCAACTCAGCTCGCTAGCTGACTCCCCCCGACGAAAAATCTCCGGCTCTTAAGCCCCTTCACTGCCGGCTAGAAAGCCGGCGCTACGGAGAAATCGCTGAAGGTCCACGGGTCGTGTCTGCAAAGGCTAGGAGTCCCTACGGTAGGGACTACAGTTGAGGGCTGCGCCCTGCTCTCCCCTAGCGCACCTGCGTCCCCGGCGCTGCGCCGAGCACGAAATTAAGGATCGATGAGCTCTGCACGTTCGTGTTCTGGCTGTCGCTAGGCTGGTACGGAACACAGTTGCTAGGGCCAGAGCGGGTCAACGCCACGATGCCGTAGCTCCCATCGGAAGCTTGGCGCAGGAGCGGGCCGCCCGAATCTCCGCCACAGGTGTCTCCGCTTCCATCACTAATCGTGCTGATAGAGAAATCCGACACCGAGGTCACGTCCAAGTAGGTCGCTTTGAGCCCGTCTCCGCCTTCCGCCTCACGCTCAAACCAGAGCTGGCCGTCTTGGTCGAGTCCGTAGCCGTAAGCAACCACCTGGTCCCCCTCTTCAACCGGCCTCGAGGTCTCAATCGGAACCGGGGAGACCGGAGCAACAGTCCCAATGGTAAGCACCGCCACGTCGTACTGGCTGTCACCGAAAGGATTGTACTGCGGATGAATGCTCACCCGTTGAACCGATGCCGCGAAGCTCTCAGAGATCACCGACACTGCCCCCGGATCGTAGACACAGTGCGCCGCTGTCAACACATGCCGCGTTGTGATGAACGTGCCGGTACAGTTGAAAACACCGCGCACAACTGCCGTGAGAGCGCCTGGTGGGGAGCTGCACCCCTCGCCGCCCGCAATCTTAAGCGCGCTGCATGGGCCCTCCTGGGGCTGGTCGCCGCCCCCTCCTCCGCCGCCGCAGGAGCAGAGCGAAAATGCTGCTAGGGTGAGAAGGAATGAGCTTAAGGATGTCGTCTTCATGGGCGAAGGCTAGCCCAACAATAGGAGGCGGGTCTACACACGTTGAATTACCCATGGTGCCGTGGTAACCCTAGGGCTCTTTGTGGGTGCTCTTTACCCCCTTTTTGCCAGGTCTTTTCATGGGATTTACGTGCGGCATAGTCGGCCTACCCAACGTCGGGAAGTCCACCATCTTTAACGCCCTCACCTCGGCTAAAGCCGCGGCGGCGAACTTTCCGTTCTGCACAATCGAGCCAAACACCGGCGCCGTGCCGGTACCCGACCCGCGCCTAGACGTGCTCACCAACATCGCTGGCTCGGCCAAGATTATCCCGGCCCAGATCACCTTCGTGGATATCGCCGGACTGATCCGCGGAGCCTCAAAGGGTGAGGGACTCGGCAACCAGTTCCTCGGCCACATCCGCAGCGTCGACGCGATCGCCCACGTCGTTCGCTGCTTCGACGACGAGAACATCGTGCATGTGGACGGCTCCGTGAACCCACGCCGTGACGTTGAGACTATCGACACCGAGCTGATCCTCTCTGACTACGACGCCATCCAGAAGCTCAAGGTCAAAGTTGAGAAGCCGGCCAAGACCGGAGACAAGGCAGCCAAGGCGAAACTTGCGATTATCGAGCCGCTCGAGAGCTGGCTCGCCCAAGGGAAGCCAGCGCGCTCCTTTGCGACCTCAGGCCTCTTCACCGGAACCCCAGAGGACTTTCACGAGGTGACCAGCAACCTGCTCACCTCAAAGCCTGTTCTCTTCGTGGCAAACGTCCCGGAGAGCGAGCTGCTCCACACTCCGGACCCAAGCGGGTCGCTGCCAGTTGACCAGCTCGCTGCGTACGCCAAGGAGACCGGGGCATCGCTGGTTACGATTTCAGGCAAGGTAGAGGCCGAAATCGCGGAGCTCAATCCAGAAGAGCGCAAAGAGTTCTTGGGGTCGCTGGGCGTCGCGCAGTCGGGGCTCGACCGCCTGACCGTCGCCGGGTACCGCCTGCTCGACCTCATCACCTTCTTCACCGTTGGCCCCAAGGAGTGCCACGCCTGGACCGCCCAGAAAGGCAGCACCGCTCCGCAGTGTGCCGGAAAGATTCACTCGGATTTCGAGCGCGGATTCATCCGCGCCGAAGTGATCGGATACGATGACTACGTCGCGGCCGGCGGAGAAGTTAAGGCCAAGGAAGCAGGCAAGATGCGCACTGAAGGCAAAGAGTACCTGATGCGCGACGGCGACATTGTGCACTTCCGCTTCAACGTGTAGCGCGTCCCTTCGCCCTCTACCCGCGCCACGCCACGCCTAGCAAGGGACATCTCTTAAACGCCCTATGGCTCCACCGTCGACCTAAAAGCCGGGACAACGGCATTGTTCGACGGCTTATCTCGGCAGCGAGGCTGCAGCGGCTACGCGCACTTGAGGTCACCTGAAATCAGGCCTGAATCCTTGAGCTGTAATTGTTTGATCCGCCGAATAGCCCCTGGTACCTACAAGGTATGTGCTCGCGCGCAACCTCGCTCGTGAGCCTAATGAATATGGGTAGTTCATCAATAGAGAGTTTTAAAAGGTCACTCTCTCTCCGGTAGAGCATGCGTGCCCACTCGACCCGCCTCAGGCGTTTCGAGTGGGTACGATTTTTCTCTCACCAGAAAGGAGCATGCCATGCGCGTGCTACAAGATGACCAGGCCAAGGCGCTTGGAGCAGGCAATGCTGCTGGAGGCACGAAAGTTCCGCCAGACAGCCAGCCCTCCAAACAGTCAGCCTTGCGCCGATTTTTCGAGGGCGTGAACGAGTGTGGCGATCGCGTGCTGAATATGGGGTGGTTAGGCTGGTTGGGCCTGGTTACCGGTTCAGCCTGCAAGCGCCTCCTTGACTTCGCGGATACTGAATTCGTGAGGGCTCGACCGGAGATCATTCGGATGCTGCCGATAATCGAGGTGGTTGCGCCCATCGCGGGAGTCATCGGGATTGTGCAGCTAATCCGCGCGTTGTTCAGAAAGCCTAAAGGGCAGGCAAAAACGCCTGACGCAAGTCAGAGCGCCAGCCAGGCCGAGCAAGTCAGCGTGCCTTCAGCGATTCCGAGCCTAGTGCTCACACCCGCTAAGCAGAGCTGCCCTCCTCAGCCCGTTGCGCCAGTGCAGACCGTTGCCCCAGCGCAGACCGTCGACCCGCTGAAACCCGTTTCCGCACGAAAGTCGGTTCGGAAGTAAGCGATTGCGGCTGACCATGTTAACCTCGGAGGTTGCTTCTCATAAGGTTCCTTATTGATGAACACCCTCCCTTTTCTTCCCGAATTTGAACTCTTTCTTAAACGAGCGCTAGGGCTGCGCGAGGTTTCGCTACACGCTCGCAACGGCAAAGGCGAAGAGGTCCTGGGCCACTCGAAAGAAAGTCGCCCCTTCCGTAGCGCCGGCTTTCTAGCCGGCAGTGAAAGGGCTCGACTGTCGACAGCAAAGCTTTCTGCAGCTCAGCTCGCTGGCTGACCCTGGCTGAAGGGGCACCGTAAGCTCTCAAACCCCTTCACTGCCGGCTGGAAAGCCGGCGCTACGGGGGACTCGTGCCGCTGATGTGTTTGAAGATGAGAGAGAATGAGCCGAGCAGGAATCGAACCTGCGACCTACTGGTTAAAAGCCAGTTGCTCTACCGACTGAGCTATCGGCCCGT
>OMIG01000243.1 GCA_900299035.1 Pseudomonadota bacterium | reverse complement strand
GATCAGGCTCCTGAGAGAGATAGATTCTCTCTGGTCCGGGGTTACTTCGGTTAGCAGTCCCTCTGCTCCCGGGTTACTTTTGAAGCTCTTCGACTCAAGGGCTCTTTATAAACTCACTAGTATATTCAGCGACCTGGAGGGAAGTAGCCCCGTACCATAGGGGCTATACCATGGGGGCTAAAAGTAACCCCGTACCAGGGAGAGTAAAGATCTCTAGCGGCCTGCCATGACACAGGTTTGCTTTGGTAAGCTGTCCTCCCGGCTAAGAAGCTGGAGTGCCTTTACTGATAGAACTCCCACCCTTTAGCCGGAAGCTTCACGTCTCCCTCCTTCCGCTGCCAACCTCCGCCCAGGGCCTTGTACAGCTGGATAATAGAGGTGAGGTAGAGCTGCTCCGATGCGGATTGAGATAGTTGAGATTCGAACAGCGACGTTTGAGTGTTGAGGACCTCAAGGAACGATGCGATTCCGTTATCGTACCGGGCCCGAGAGAGCATGTCTCCACTCGAGGCAGCAGTCACCTGCTCCGTCCTGACTTTATTCTCAGCGTCGTAGGTACGAATAGCGATCATCGCATCCTCCACCTCTCGAACAGCCTGAAGCACAACCTGCTCGTACGACCGTAGCGCCTGTTCAGCCTCTGCTTCAGCAGCGGTAGTCCTTGACCAGCTCTTTCCGAGGTCGATCAGGGGGCCCAGAAATGCACCGCCCACACTCCAAACCCTGCCATCGGCAGAGAACAGGGTAGAGACGTCTCCGGAGTTAAGGCCGATCAGGCCTGATAGGCCGATCCCCGGATACTGCATAGAGCGCGCGACTCCAACGCGCATCAAAGCAGCTCGTGCGCTCTCCTCAGCCGCCCGAACATCTGGGCGCCGTTCGAGAAGCATCGCTGGAGTCCCTGCCGGTATTTTCTTCAGCGAAATGGGGTTGGTCTTTGGGCCGCTCCTCTCAATTGCGTGAGGCGTGTGGCCGAGCAGTACGCTCATTGCGTTCTCGGTCTGCCGCACCTGCCGCTGGAAAAAGATCACGGTAGCCTCTGCTTCCTTCTCCTGGATCTGCGCTTGGTCGAAATCGAGCTTGTTTGTGTACCCCCCCTTCCAGCGCTCTTTGATGATGACTGTGTACGAGCGTCGGTTCTTAACCGTGCGCTGGGAGATCTCTAGCTGCCGGTCAAGGTTCAGGAGCCGAAGGTAGGTGCTAGCAACTTCGGCCACTAGCGACAGCGTCGCGGCGCGATACCCCTGGTCTGAAGCGATGAGCTCCGCACGCTGAGCCTCGGTCGCACTTGCGTACTTACCCCACAGATCGACCTCAAAGGAAAGTGGAGCAAAGAGAGCAAAGTCATTCTGGGGAGGGAACTGCACGTCGGAAACGAGATACGTGTCTGCCCTTAAAGCCAGCCCCTGGGCCTGTACCTGAGGGAACTGATCTGGGCGCGCGACCCCTAGCAGTCCACGCGCCTGGTCTATTCGAGCTAACGCCACGAGCAGGTTCCTGTTCTCGTTCAAGGCCGTCGAGATGAGCTTCTCTAGCTTCGGATCGTTAAAGACCTCCCACCACTTTAAGTCCGCAATGGTATCAGGGCTTGGGCTCTCATCGCGGTAGCTCGTCTCCTTGATAACCTCTGGACGGGTAAATTCTGGCTTGAATATGCAGCCTGAGAACACTACTGCCCCTAGGAGCAGCGTGCTGATGCGGCGCGTGGATAGAAACTTCCTACCCATGTGCCTCCAAACGCGGCTTCGAGGCACCGCTCTCTGGCTTTTTGCCCTTACCACCGAAGAATCTCTCCACTACGATGAACAGGAACGGAACGAGGCATACCCCTGCCACCGTAGCCATCAGCATTCCGCTGAATACGGAGAGCCCCATCACCTTCCGGCCTTCAGCGCCAGCTCCGCTAGCGAGAACGAGCGGAACAACACCCAGGATGAAGGCAAAGGCAGTCATGAGGATCGGACGGAAGCGCAGCTTGGCTGCTTCAACTGTAGCCTCTACCAGAGGCTCGCCTTCGTGGACCTTCATGCGCGCGAACTCGACGATGAGAATAGCGTTCTTCGCAGCCAGCCCCACCAGCGTGAGGATTCCGATCTGGGCAAAGATATTATTGAGGTAGCTTGAGTTGACCTGGCGACAGAGCCAGATACCAAGAAGAGCTCCGAAGACCGCGAACGGGGTCCCAAGGAGGACGCTAAAAGGTAACGACCAGCTCTCGTACTGAGCGGCCAAGATCAGGAACACGAACAGCATTCCGAGGAAGAACACCTTCCCTCCTGAACCAGCAGCTTTCTCTTCTTGGTACGACATCGCGTTCCAGTCGTAGCTCATGTCAGCAGGCAACACCTGGGCTGCAACCTCCTTGAGAGCCTGGTTGGTCTGCGCTGAACTGTAGCCGGGCGCTGATGCGCCCATTATCTCGGCCGCACGAAAGAGATTAAAGCGGTTTGTAAAATCGGGGCCTGAAGATGGAGAGATCGACACAAGGCTCGCGAGAGACACCATCTTCCCGTCTTTGTTGCGAACGAAGTAGTTACGGATATCGTCTGGGCTGTCTCGGTACGCGGCTTCAGCCTGGAGGTACACCTTGTAGAGGCGCCCGAAGCGGTTGAAGTCATTCACATAGGCACCGCCTAGGTAGGTGCCGAGAGCGTTGTTGACGTCGTTGACCGACACACCCGACGCTAGCGCCTTATCTTCATCCACCCGCGCAAAGAGCTGCGGAACCGACGCACGGTAGAGGCTCATCGCACTCCCGACCTCTGGGCGCTTGCGAGCTGCTTCAACGAAGAGCTGCGCCTGCTGCTCCAGGTACTCTGGTGGCCCGCCGCTTCTGTCCTGAAGCATCATGCTAAAACCACCGCCGTTTCCGAGTCCCGGAATCGCAGGGGGCCCAAAAGCGATCGCAATACCATCCTGAACGCCTTGGGCTAGCCGAGCGTTGAGCGTCTTCAGGAGACCGAAGGAGGAGAGCTTTGAACCAGCGCGCTCGTCCCAAGGCTTTAGCCAGATGAAGAAAAACGCAGTGTTTGAGGAGAACGCGGAGGTGAGAAGGCTGTACCCGTTGACCGTAGTGACGCTCTCAACGCCTGGTGTCTCCAGAATTATCTTCTCGACGTCTGAGCTAGCCATATTAGTCCGCTCTAAGGAGGAGGCGTCCGGTAGCTGCAGGTTTGCAAGGAGGTAGCCCTGGTCCTCTTCAGGAACGAATCCTGTCGGAATCGCCTTTCCGAGCACAACCACCCCGAAGAGAATTACAGCGAACACAGCAGCGCCCCTGGTAAGCTTCTTAACGAGGTGCCCTACGATTCCGATGTAGGCACCTGTTGCCCTGTCAAAGAGAGAGTTGAACTTCTTAAAGAAGACGCCGAGCATCCCACTCGCAGGCTCGCTCTTCTTGAGAAGCGTGGCGCACAGAGCCGGCGTAAGAGTGAGAGCACCCAGGGCCGAGAAGATAACTGAAACAGCGATGGTCACAGCGAACTGCTGGTAGAACGCGCCGGTTATTCCACCCATGAAGACTACCGGCACGAACACCGCGCAAAGGATGAGCGCGATCGCTATCACTGGGCCAGCAACTTCTCCCATCGCTTTGTTCGTCGCCTCGCGCGGAGACAAGCCGTGCTCTATGTGGTGCATGACCGCTTCAACAACGACGATGGCGTCGTCTACGACGATGCCGATAGCGAGCACTAACCCTAGCAGCGAGAGAACATTGATTGAGAACCCGAGCAGCGGAAAGACCGCGAAGGTAGCTATGAGGGCCACTGGCACAACCAGGATCGGAATCAGCGTTGCCCGCCAGCTTTGGAGGAACACAAACACTACGAGCACTACCAGTATCACTGCGTCTCGCAGCGTACTTACGATCTCGTCGATCCCCGCCGTCACGGCCTTCGTCGTATCGAGTGAGATGACGTACTCTATGTCATCTGGGAACCGAAGCTTGAGATCCTCCATCGTTGCCCGGATGTTCTTAGCAACATCCAACGCATTGGACCCCGGCACCTGGTAGATCGCCAGCACAGCCCCTTGCTCTCCGTTGTAGCGCGCAGAGGAGTTGTAGTTCTGGGTCCCGAGCTCGATGCGCGCTACATCTGATAGGCGAATAAGGCTTCCCGTTGTTGGGTCGGAGCGAATGACGATCTTGCTGAACTCCTCCGCTGTTTGCAGGCGGTCCTGAGTGCGAACCACGTAGGTGAACTCGGTGCCGGCCGGTGCGGGGGGTCCGCCGATCTGGCCTGCCGGAGCAATTACGTTCTGCGACTGAATCGCGCTGTTGAGGTCAGTGACGGTAATGCCGAGCTTTGCAAGCTGGTCTGGCTTTACCCACACTCGCATGGAGTAGTCACTGCCGCCGAACTGAGTCACCTGGCCAACTCCCTGGATACGGGAGAGCGAGTCGACGAGGTTGATCGTTGCGTAGTTGTTGAGGAAGGTGCTGTCGTAGGTGCCGTTCGGGCTTCTGAGGGAGATGAGGAGCAGTGGGAAGGCGAGCGACTTCTTAACTGTGACGCCGAGCCGCTTAACCGAGTCCGGAAGGCTTGGCTGCGCTTGGGCGACTCGGTTCTGAACGAGAACGTTCGACATGTCGAGGTCTGAGCCGACCTCAAAGTCGACTCGGATTGAGGAGCTGCCGTCGTTGGCGTTAATGCTCCTCATGTAGATCATGTTCTCAACACCGTTGAGCTGCTGCTCAAGAGGGGTCGTAACAGACTGCTCGACGGCAACTGCGTTAGCCCCCGAGTAGGTTGCACTCACCTGAATCTCTGGAGGCACCACGTTCGGGTACTGAGAGATCGGCAATCCCCCGAGCGTCACGAGCCCGAAGATGACCAGGACAATAGAGAGAACTATCGCTACCGTGGGCCTGCGTACGAAGAGGTATTCCCGCTTGGCATCCATCTGCTTACGAACCCTGGGCTGCGAGGTTTACGACCTTGGGCTTCACCACAAGTCCGGTGCGGAGCCTCTGAATTCCATCGATGGCGATCTGCTCACCCCCCTGAAGACCAGACGAGATCACCTGCTGGTCTCCCGAAACAGGCCCGACCTGAACGCTACGCTGCTCAACAACACCCGCAGAATCAATAACGAAGACGAAGAATCTTCCCTGCATCTCCTTAATCGCTTTCTTCGGAACGAGCACTGCGCCGGAGATCGTCTCAGCATCAGTGCGCACCTTGGCGAAGAGCCCCGGGCGAAGCAGCTTATCTGGGTTGGGGAACTCAGCCTCTACCTGGATGCCACCCGACTGCGCGTCTATGGCGCGATCGATTTTTGAGATCTTCCCATAGCCAGGATTTATGGTTCCATCAGCGAGGATGAGCTGGAGCTGCTTCCTCTCAGAGTCCTTCGGAGGTGAAGCAGTGAGACGCGCAAAGTGGAGGTACTCCTGCTCACTTACGTTGAACTGCACGTGAATCGGATCGATCTGAGAGACTGTATTGAGAATAGTCGCATTCGGCGG
>OMIG01000242.1 GCA_900299035.1 Pseudomonadota bacterium | reverse complement strand
GTCGGCAGCGTCAGATGTGTATAAGAGACAGTGATGGGGGCGGGGGTTTTTGGTTTTATCGGGGGATGCGGTTTACGGTGTTATCTTCGGGCAGTAAGGCTAACTGCACCCTGGTCGAGGCAGGGGGCAAGCGGATGTTGGTTGACTGCGGGCTGTCCGGGAAGCAGGCTGAAGAGAGGCTGCGGGCGGCTGGGGTCGCGCCGGAGTCGCTCCACGCTATCCTCGTGACCCACGAGCACCAAGACCACATCAATGGCGTGGCAACGCTTAGCCGGCGTTACGGCCTGCCGGTGTACGCAAATGAGCGCACGATGGAGCGGATTAAGAAGCCGCGAGGGCGCGAGATCTTCAAGCCAGGGCAAGACTTCTGCGTTGGGGGCGTCGAGGTCACTCCGTTTAGCATCGTGCATGATGCGGCAGACCCGGTCGGGTTTGTCATTCGCGCCGAAGGTTTCAAGCTCTGCCTCGTCACAGACCTCGGACGCGTCACAACGCTCGTTGAAGAGCACGTCCGCGGCGCAAATGCCATCCTGCTCGAGTCTAACCACGATCAAGACATGCTTCAGTCATGCAGCTACACCTGGGAGCTCAAGCAGCGAATCGCCTCAGCTCACGGCCACCTGTGCAACGAAGCTGCTGGCCAGCTACTTGAACAGATCATGCACCCTGAGCTGTTTCACATCGTCCTCGGCCACCTGAGCGAGAACAGTAACACCCCCTCCCTGGCCCTAGAGTGCGCCAATCGCTACCTGAAACGGTGTGATGACCGTGCAGAGGGCCTTAGAACCCTACTTTGTGGTAATGTTTATGAGGGTTTGCCGACACTTGAGCTTGATGAACCCTACCACGGCAGGGTATTAGTCAACGCATGATTCCCCGTTACTCGAACCCCGAGGCCACCGCCATCTGGACCGACCAGGCGCGCTACTCTATTTGGCTAGACATTGAGCGATTCGCCCTTGAGGGAATGGTTCAGCTTGGCACGGCGCCGAAAGAAGCGCTCGAGGCCTACAACAAGAATGCCACCTTCTCTGCTGAGCGCGTCAACGAGATCGAGCGCGAGGTGAAGCACGACGTAATCGCCTTCCTCACCAACGTCGCCGAGCACGTTGGCCCGCTTTCAAGGTTCGTTCACAAAGGCATGACCTCGAGCGACGTCGTCGACACCTGCTTGGCAGTCCAGATGCGCCGCGCAGGCCTACAGCTGAAAGAGCGGCTCCAGTCGCTCATGAGCACGGTCAAGTCTCGAGCCCTGGAGTTCAAGCACACGCCATGCATCGGCCGCTCGCACGGCATTCACGCCGAGCCCACCACCTTCGGCATCAAGCTGGCAGGCTGGCATGCAGAGCTAGCGCGGCAGCGTGCGCGATTAGACTCAGCGATTGAGACAATCTCAGTGGGCAAGCTCTCTGGTGCAGTAGGCACCTACGCCGGCATCGATCCGCGGGTAGAAGAGCACGTGATGAAGCGCTTAGAGCTTCGCCCTGAAACAGTTGCAACGCAGGTGGTGTCCCGCGACCGGCACGCTGAGTTCATGGCTGCATTAGCTGGTATCGCGAGCTCGATAGAGCGCTTCGCTGTTGAGATTCGCCACTTGCAGCGCACCGAAGTGCGCGAGGCGATGGAAGGCTTTACGCCCGGCCAGAAGGGCTCGTCGGCGATGCCGCACAAGCGCAATCCGATCCTCACCGAGAACCTGTGTGGCCTAGCGCGCCTCGTGCGCTCGTACGCACAGCCGGCTTTCGAGAACGTCGCACTCTGGCATGAGCGCGACATCAGCCACAGCTCAGTGGAGCGAGTCGCGGTTCCCGACGCCTGCGTGGCGCTTGAATTTATGTTGGTTCGGTTCGAAGGCGTTGTGCGCAACTTAGTAGTTAGCGCTGAACGCATGCTTGAGAACCTTCAAATGACCCGCGGAACAGTTTTCTCTGGTCACCTCTTAATCGCCCTCGTTGAGAAGGGGATGACTCGCGAGGACGCCTACGCGCTAGTCCAAAAGCATGCCTTGGCGGCCTGGGACGGCGGGGCCGCCCTCATCGAGCGGGTAAGCGGAGACCAGAAAGTATTGCAGTGCATGACAGCCGAAGAGATCGCAGCAGTCTTTGATCTCAAGCGGCACTTGAGAGAGGCGGATCGCATCGTCGATCGGGCCCTCGCGCTCTAGTCACTTGTTTGGGGGAGATAGAAGATGAAATACCAGGTGCTCGTAAGGCTTAAGCCAGGTGTGCTCGATGTGCAGGGAAAGGCAGTCGAGAACGGACTGAAAGACAAAAAGTTCGACGCGATTCGCAACGTTCGCGTTGGTCGCGTGATTGAGCTAGAGGTAGACGGAGTGGCCGCGCCGGAGGCGAAGGCCCAGGTAGACGAAGTCTGCAAGCTGCTGCTCGCCAACCCAGTCATAGAGCAGTACGAGATCAAGGAGGTTGCGTGAAGGTCGCCGTAGTCGTCTTCCCGGGCACCAACTGCGAACAAGACGTGCACCACGTCTACGGCAGGCTCCTCAAGCAGGAAGCATTCCCGGTGTGGCATAGGGAAACAGACCTCAAGGGAGCCGACGTCGTGGTCCTTCCGGGAGGGTTCTCGTACGGCGATTACCTTCGGACTGGAGCGCTCGCGAAGCTCTCCCCGGTGATGAATGCCGTAAAGGCCCATGCGGAAGCTGGCGGTAAAGTTGTCGGCATTTGCAACGGATTTCAGATTCTGTGCGAATCAGGACTCCTCCCGGGGGTGCTGCTTGAGAACGTCGGGCGTCGCTTCCTCTCTCGATTCGTTAACATCAGGGTAGAGTCCACGGCCTCGTTCTTCACAAGCGGAATGACCGCTGGCGATGTCATCACCTGCCCGATCGCGCATTTTCAGGGAAACTACTTCGCCGAGCAGCCGGTGTTGGACGACCTCGAGAAGCGGGGCCAGGTTGTGTTTCGGTACTGCGACAAGCAGGGCAACGTCCGGCCCGACGATCGAGGCCTAAACGTCAACGGCTCCTGCCGTGCTATAGCCGGCATCAGCAACCGCGCTGGGAACGTCGTGGGGCTCATGCCTCACCCAGAACGTGCAGTTGAGAGCCTCATTGGCTTCGTCGGTGGTGCCAGTGGCCTGACCCCATTTCAGCCGGCAGCCTAGCAAGCATCAGCACGTGAAGCTTACAGGCTTTGCGCAAGAGTGACTGCCACCGCCACCAAGACCAGCAGGCCGAAGGTGCGCCGCAGAGACCTCTCGTCGAGGCGACTGCGCACGAGGGACGAGCCGGTCATCCCTGCTAGAGCCCCAAAACCAACAAGAAGACCAGTGGTCGAGGCATCGGAATTTAGATGGCTAGCATTTGCCGCGAGGGCAGACGCCGAGATGACCGTGATAGCAACGAGCGACGTCGCCGTCGCTATGCCCATTGGAAGCCACAGCACCGCCGTGAGCACCGGCACCAAGAGAAACCCGCCTCCCACGCCGAAGACTCCTGAGAGAGTTCCTGTAAGAGCCCCCGCAATCAAGAGCTTCAAAGCGCAACGCGACGAGATTCGCAGCGCCTGCCCAGGCATTGGCGGCTGGCAAGCGAACCATGGCGGCGCCGAGCCGTCCGGTGCGGTGCGATCGCGCAGCATTCTGACAGCGACTGCAAGCATAACGACGGCAAAAGCCAGCATGGACGCGCGATCAGAAAGCCGCGCGCCAAGAAACGCTCCCAGCGGAGCACACAGCGCTCCGCTGGCTCCAAGGATAAGGCCGGCGGCCAACCGAACCGAGCCTCGTCTCGTAGCGGCAAGCGCCCCGTAGAGCGCGGTGGCTCCGACAATCGCGAGCGAAAGCGCCACCGCGGCTCGAAATTGCAAGCCAAGCACGTAGACCAGAAGAGGCACAGCCAGAATAGCGCCACCGCCGCCCGTGAGCCCGAGCGAGAGCCCGACTACGAGGCCACAGGCGATCGCACTAGCCGATTCCACACGATGTGCCTCGGCTCTCAAAAGGGCCGTTAACATGGATAGCCTCGATTCCTCGGCTTGCAAGGAACGAGGTGGCAAGCGCCGCCCGCTTGCCCGACGCGCAGTGAACATAGAGCCGCTTGCCCCGAGGCACCTCTGTGAGCCGCGCTAGCAAGCGGGTGTAGGGCACCGAGATAGCCCCCGGGATGTTACGGGCTGCGTGTTCCGAGGAGGTCCTCACGTCAAGGATGACCCCTTCGGCGAGAGCAGACTTGGGGTCGAATGCCGAGAAAGCGACCTCTTTCGTGGAAGCTTTGAGCAGGCCCGCGGCCTGGGCATCCGCGACCGAAATCCAGCCCAGCAGCTTATCGAGCCCGATCCTGTAGAGCTGCCTTGCAGCGAGATCCACGTCGCTCTCATTCTCAAGAATGAGCAGAATTCCTTCATCTTCGCCCAAGAAGGAGCCTGCCGCCGCGGTGAAGAACGCCGATCGCAGCGGCGCGTAGATCGCCCCGGGGAAATGAGCTTTAGCGTAGGCCGATAGATCCATGCGACCGTCCACAACAAAGGTGTTCTTGTTGGTGGCCGTCGAGGCGAAATCCGCCGCGGATAGCTTGGTCGGTCTCGGCACTCCGCCGGTCACAGCAACGCCGTCTCGGTTGACCCGCTTCATGGTGGCAAAGTAGAGGGGCGGGTCTGGCTGCCCCTGAAGGATGTCCTTCAGGAACGACTCCGAGTCCGTCAGCGAAAGCTTGAACGGCAGATTGAAGCGCCTCTCGTACCCAAGCGTTGAGGTGGGAACTGCGCCCAGAGACTTCCCGCACGCGCTGCCCGCGCCGTGCCCTGGAAGCACCTGCACAAAGTCTGCAAGCCCGCCGAGACGATCCCGAAGCGAGCCTAAGAGAGCTTTCGCCGAGGACGCCGCGATATTAGCCTGACCGGCCGCAGTCTCTAGCAGGTCAGGGCGACCGACGTCACCCACGAACAGAAAGTCGCCTGTTGCGATAGCTACCGGCTCCGAGGCTCCGCCGCCTCGGTCGATTATGACAAAACAGATATGCTCTGGGGTGTGCCCCGGAGTGTGAAGCGCCTGCACCTCGATGTTTCCGACTCGGAAAGTGTCGCCATGATGAAGGAGCTGAACGCCATCGCGGTTGCCAGTCCAGCGGTAGCTCCAGTCGGCGCCGCCTTCGCCGGACAGGAAGAGCCGCACCTCCGGATCTTGCGCGAGCTCCCGAGCGCCGCTCACGAAGTCGGCGTGGATGTGGGTCTCCGCGACCGCCGTAATGCGCAGGCCGTTCTCGCGAGCGAGCACCCTGTACCGGTCGACGTCGCGCTCGGGGTCGATGATGAGCGCCTCACCGGTCTTTTGGCAGCCAATCAGGTACGCATACTGGGCGAGGTACGGGTCAAATACTTGGCGAAGAAGCATGCTGCCCTCTGAAAAAAATACGCTAGGACACAGAGCACGAAGACTTCGAAGAGCAGCACGAGGAGCCTCGTGTGTTCCAAGGCATGCGAGCAAGGACCATCCCCATGCCGCAGGTGTCGGTGATCCCCGCGAAGGTAAGTCCCGCGCCGATGAAGGCCGGCAAGGCTACCCACATAGGGTTCACGAAGTAGGCCAGAGCTGACCCTACGAACACCAGAGCCCCCGCGCAGATTCGAACCTGCCGCTCGAGGGAGATAGTCTTTCGTCCCTCGACCACTGCGAGCCCCGCAGCCTTCCAGGCGAGCATGCCGCCTTCGAGTACCTTCAACTGCTCAAGGCCCGCGGCTGCCAGCGATTCGGCAGCCTTGCGCGCGCGGCCGCCCGAACGGCACACCACGATACAGCCGCTCTTGCCAGCCATCAGCTCTCGGACAGCTGCCGGATTGAGGCTCGTAATCGGGTGCAGAACCGCGCCGTCAATGTGCATCTCTTCAAACTCGGCTGGAGTGCGCACGTCGAGCAGAAGACAAGAGCCGCTGCTGGTGCGGGCGTCAGGGGGGCTTATAGCTGGTGCAGATGGTGTCATACGTTCCCTTACAGGAGGAGTTGCTAATACTACTATATACCGATATAGTAGTATAGATATGGGGCGCGCGTCAACAAAAAAACCGACCGATAGGCAGCTTGAAGAGCTGAGCAGCGTATTTGCGGCGCTCTCTGAGCCTTCCCGCCTAAAGCTCGTGCGAGCCCTTATGGGCGGGCCAAAAACCGTGAACGCCCTGGCCGAAGCTGTGGGCCTCAAGCAGGGCAACGTCTCAAAGCACCTCTCGGTGCTCGCAGCAGCGAGCATAGTAGCACGGGAGCAAGAGGGGAACTTCGCGCGTTACTCCATCCTCGACCCGCGAGTGTTTGAGCTGTGCCGGATCATGTGTGAGTCGGGCAGGGGTGCCTCACGCTAGGGAGAGGTTCGAGGGCGGGGCGCGTTATTTGCGCCGAGGGCCAGCCGATTTCGAGCCGAAGAGAACCAGCGATAGCCCTATAATTGATATCAGCAGGAGCGCTGTGGGCAGCGATATCGCGCGTCCCTTAGGGCTCTGGACCGGCCCTTCGCCAGGCACGCGAATTCCCCTCAGTGTCGCCAAAAGCTCCTCTTTTGACACTACCGGATGGCCTTCCCGGTCGACTACCGTGACGGTAAACACCCGGTCCGGGAGCTGAAATTCGAGCACGAAGCCCTCGATATTGACCCCGCGGTTGGAGTACCGGACGGTGGTAAGAAAGCCTTCGTGCTCTCCTATCGGTTCGATGTGAGAGTCAGAAAACTGGGCGTCTGTTAGGCCGAAAAGGTTGTACGCGCCCCGTATAGCTGACTCGCGAGCCATGACACCGGGCCGAATAGCGGGCTGCTGATTCGGCACTTCGAACACGTTAAGAGTTGGAAACTCCTCGCTTTTATTGCGGAAATAGCAAAGCAGGCCTTGCTGCCTTGGCTCTACTCGTTGCCAGTAGTCGCTCAGTGGGATGGTGATCCCTGATCCCTCTGAGCACAGCACAGGAGTTGCCGCTGCACGGGCAGAGACTATGCACGAGGCACGACCGGCGAGCGCCGCGGCAGAGGCAGCGAGCACGCAAACCGAGATCACGCCGAAGCGCAAGAGGGGTCTTTTTGCCCGATGGGAGCGTGCTTTTTTGCGCATGCGGCTAAAAAATTATTATTGATCAATCGCGAGAATTGTAACTATCATCGCGCTTGTTCGCATCTGACGACGAGATCTTATTTTTTGAGTTGCCTAAAAACAGCGCAAAAAATGAGGCTCCCCGCGAGGGGAGGCTCGTGCATCGTCGAAGGAACCTGTTTCGTGATTGTCCTCCGCCAAGAGTGGCGGCGGCAGTCCCTGACGGTGTGCGACGCAAACGTGTAGATGCATACAAAGTGTACTTAGGAGAAAACGTATGGCAAAGAAGCCAGCGAAGAAAGCAAAGAAGATCGCAAAGCCAGCTAAGAAGGCCCCGAAGGGCAAGGTTGTAGCCGCTCCAGTAGCAAAGGCTAAGGTTTCCACCAAGCCGCGCAACACCTCAACGCTCAGCTACACACAGTCTGAGTTCGTTGAGAACGTTCGCGCGTTCTGCGGCCTGAACAAGCGTTCAGAGGCTAAGCAGCTCGTTGAGGACATCGCTACGTTCGTGATGGATTCCCTCAAGAGGGGCTACAAGATCCCGCTCATGGGCCTCGGCAAGCTCTACGTCCGTGAGACGAAGGCTCGCACCGGCCGCAACCCTGCAACTGGCGAGACGATCCACATTCCGAGAAGGAAGCGTGTTCGTTTCACAGCTGCTAAGGCGCTCAAGGAGAGGGTTCTCTAATCCTTGGACAGCGTAAGCTGTAAAAGAGAGCGCGGGGGGAGACTCCCGCGCTCTTTTTTTTTAGGGAACTAGACAGCCGAATGCTCGGGAGGCCCAGTCGTGATAAGTGTTTTCCTCCGGCGGCCCTTCCAGGTAAGCTCAGCAGGCTATGACTGAGACCCCATCCAGAGACGCGATAGTCGCCGTTCTCAAAACGATAGAAGACCCAGACCTCTTCATCGACATTTACTTTCTGGGCCTGATCTACAGCATCAACATTGATGGCGGTGAGGTCGTAATCGAGATGACCTTCACCACGCCGCTCTGTCCATCCGGGCCGCAGCTCAAGCAAGACGTGATGCTCAAGGTAGGTTCAGTTCCGGGAGTAACAAAGGTGACGGTTAACATAACCTTTAATCCGCCCTGGGAGCCCTCTGAAGAGGTCAAAGGGCTGCTAGGGATGATGTAGGAGGCTCTATGGAGCTAACCCAGGACCAGCTTGAACTCCAAGACTTGCTGCGCGGCTTCTTCGCTGAGCAGGTGACCCAGAGCTTGCTCAGAGGCCGTGTTGAGGGCGCTGAGGCGCCCGCGGACGGATTGGCTGAGGGCTTGGCTGCTCTGGGATTACGTGAGGGCTTCTGCGGCCCAGACGCCCCTTACTCGGCCGCTGAGCTAGGGATCCTCGCCACCGAGAGTGGCGCATGTCTCCTGCCGGAGCCAGCTTGGGAGCGGATGCTGTGTGAAGGGGTTTTCCCAAGGCTACTGCCGGCGGATGAAGCCAAGAGCTACCTAGCCTGGATTCAGGACGGCTCGCTCGGAGTTGCCCCTCGGGAGTGCTCCTGGCTGAAGCTTGACTCCAAGGGAAAGGCTCTCTCCGGAGAGGTGTCCTGGTGCTTCGGCGGCGTAGGGGCACAAAAGGTAGCTGCCGTAGCCAACGTGGGAGGGGCTGAGCGGGTAGCCCTATTTGATACTAAGGGCAGCGGAGTCTCCGAGAGGACGCTTCCCTCGCTTGACCTGACCGTTTCGCTGCGCGGCTACACACTCAAGAAAGCCCAGGCGCACGTTCTTTCTGAGGAGGCCTCGGCCCTGTTTCTGGACCTGTTCGAGCTGCTCAAAGCGTGCGAGGCGTATGGTGTCTCGCGGCGCGCCCTTGAGATTGCGTGCGAGTACGTCAAGACTCGCGAGCAGTTTGGGGTCCCTGTTGGAGGGTTTCAGGCGGTGCAGCAGAAGCTCGCTGACGCCTACGCGGCAAGCGAGTCCCTCGGGGCCCTGGCGCGCTTCGCCGCGTGGGCAGTCGAAGCATCTCCCGAGCAGCGCAGCCTCACAGCGCGGGCTGCCGTTTCGCATGCGTCAGTAACGGCAGCCACGGTCTGTGAGACAGCTATGCAGTGCCTTGGGGGAATAGGTTTCACGTGGGAGCATGACCTGCACCTGTACCTAAGGCGGGCCAAGGCGATTCAGATAGCGTTTCCAAACAGCGAAGCGCGCTCTCGTGAGCTGATTGAGCGGGCCCTCTCGCGCGGAGCCTGAGCGCCGTCAGCGCCCGGCTATTCCCGATCGGCTCTGAGTCCCGCTAGGCAGCCGGAGCAACCGGCCCAACAGTCTCTAGCAGCTCGCACCAGATGTGAATAACGGTGATGTGGGCCTCCTGAATACGCTCGGTGGCCTGAGCTGGCACAACGACCGAGGAGTCGCAGAGTGGGGCTAGCTTGCCGCCGTCCTTTCCGAGCAGTCCAATGACTTTTGCTCCCCGCTCCTTAGCCTTAGCCACAGCCGCCAGGACGTTACGCGAGTTCCCAGAGGTCGAGATCGCCACGAGCACATCCTTCGCCGTGCAGAAGGTCTCAGCACAGCGCGCAAAGGCGTCATCAAAGCCGACATCGTTGCCCCAGCAGGTCAGCATCGAGGGATCCATAAAGTGCATGGCCCTTACGCCAGGGCGGTTGCGCTTGTAGCGCGCCACCAGCTCCTCGCACAGGTGCATGGCGTCGCAGGTAGAGCCCCCGTTTCCGCACGCGTACACAGTGCCGCCCGCCTTCACAGCCCCCTCGATAAGCCTGTAGGCGGCTGAGACTGCCGCCAGGAAGGACGGGTCTTTGGCCAGGGAGGCCTTAAGGCTCGACGATTCGGCGAGGATAGAGGCGATAGTCGGTTCCATACACGCAATCCGGGAAATACAGGGCAGATGGGGATAATGCGATCGAACAGGCAGGATTGAAAAGGGGTAGTCACGGGATTGGGCTAAAAGTATGCTTTTCCTCGGTTTGCGGAGAGTCCGTAAACAGCATTCTTGAGGGACCAGTATGAAGGAGTACAAGGTTTGGCTAGCGAAGCTGCTGACGATCGTTGTGATCGTTATGGTGGTAGTGCCCGTGATAGGCGGAGCGGCCAGCGCGGTTAAGGGAGTTCTGGGACCGAAGGTCGCAGTCATCGAGCTTGGCGGCGTCATCACTGAATCCAACGAGGTGCTCAAGGCGCTCTACGAAGAGGTGCGGGACAAGGACACCAAGGCCATCGTGCTGCGAGTCGACTCGCCCGGCGGCGCAGTCGCCCCGTCCGAAGAGATCTACAACGCCGTGCGCCGCCTGAAGTCTGAGAAGCCGATCGTTGTTTCGATGGGCTCCGTGGCGGCGTCAGGAGGTCTCTACTCGTCGCTAGCAGCAAGCAAGATCTTCTGCCAGCCGGGCACCCAGACGGGCTCGATCGGAGTAATCTTGCAGCTCCCGAACTTCACGAATATCGCCGACAAGGTCGGGCTGCAGATGGTTACCATCAAGAGCGGAGCCTTAAAGGACGCTGGTAACCAGTTTAGGCCGATGACCGAAGAGGAGAAGAAGTTCCTTGAGGATGTGGCCAATCGAGTGCACCAGAACTTCATCCAGGCTGTGGCCGACGGAAGAAACATCCCGCTAGAGAAGGTAAAGACCTTCTCGGATGGGCGAGTGCTGTTAGGCTCGGAGGCGAAGCAGCTCGGCCTAGTCGATGATTTTGGTGATGTGTACGACGCCGCGCGCGCGGGCCTCGCGCTAGCCAAGATCGAGCTTAAACCCACAGAGGTGCCCAATCTCGTGTACGCCAACAAGAAGAAGAACTTCCTTGAGCGGGCGCTCGACTCCGAGTCTCTTCTTCCGGAGCTGCTGCAAGACGCAGCGGTGCCGACCATTAAGTACATGGCCGCCTACTAGGACCTAGCTCAGTGAAGGGCGTCGTTATCGCCGGGATAGGGACAGACGTCGGCAAGACAGTCGTGTCGGCGGTGGTGTGCGAGGCTCTAAGCGCCGATTACTGGAAGCCCGTCCAGAGCGGCATTGCCGACGGTCCAGGAGACAGCCAAACGGTGGCCGCGCTCTTGCAGTGCGGTCCCGAGCGAGTGCACCCGCCAGCCTACGCCTTTAAGGCCCCGCTCTCTCCTCACGCTGCCGCAGCGCTCGAGGGAAGCTCTGTAACCCTTGAGCGGCTTGTGGCTCCCAACACTAACTCGCCGCTCGTAGTCGAGCTGGCGGGGGGCGTGCTCGTGCCGCTGAACGATGAGCACACCAACATCGACCTCGTTGCCCGGCTTGGCTTGCCGGTACTAGTGGTCTCCCGCCACTACCTCGGGAGCATCAACCACACGCTGCTTACCTTAGAGGCGTTGCGAGCCCGAGAGATCGCCGTAATGGGGGTGATCTTCAACGGCGAGGAGCTGCCGGACACCGAGCGGGTGATCGCTCGGCTTGGACAGGTGCCTGTCTTAGGACGGATTCCGACGTTCCCTGAGCTGACCGCAGCTGCCGTTCGTGCTGCTGCCGAGAGGCTCGATCTAGCGCGCGTTATCCATGAAGCATCTCTGCATGAGCTTTGAGAGTTTGGGGTACTCGGTGGCCCGGAATTTGTCGAGGCGCGCGATTGTTCGAGGCAGCTGCGCAGCTCTCCGCCAGGTCAAGCTAGGTGTGCGGGGAATGGCATGAAGAAAGCAAGCCTCGTCGAGCGCGACAGGAGAGTCGTCTGGCACCCTTTCACGCAGCATGCGATGGGGGACCTCCCATTGCCGGTGAAGGCTGCCAAGGGAAGCTTCCTCTACCTGGAGGACGGCAGGTCCGTCTTGGACGGAATCTCGTCGTGGTGGTGCAACACGCTTGGCCACGGGCACCCAGCGCTGCTGCGCGCCGCTCGCGAGCAGATGGAGCAGCTCGACCATGTGATGTTTGCCTCCTTTACGCACGAGCCGGCAGTCGCGCTCGCAGAAGAGCTGCTTGAGAGCGCGCCGGCGGGGTACAGTAGGGTGTTCTTCTCAGACAACGGCTCCACTGCGTGCGAAGTCGCGCTGAAGTTAGCACTCCAGTCGTTCTACAACATGGGCCAGCGCGGCAGGGTCAAGATTATCGCCCTTGAGGATGGCTACCACGGAGACACCTTCGGAGCGATGTCTGCCGGGGCGGCGGGGCCGTTCTCGGCGCCGTTCGCCGACCTCCTTTTCTCGGTCGAACGAGTTCCCGCCAGCGGAGGCGAAGAGGCCTACGAGCGCTTTCGATCACTATGCCAGCAAGGCGACGTGGCAGCGTTCATCTTCGAGCCGCTCGTGCAGGGGGCTGGCGGCATGAAGATGCACTCTCCGGCTGTCCTAGACGGTTACCTGGCGATCGCTCGTGAGCACGGAGTGGTGACTATTGCAGACGAGGTCATGACTGGCTTCGGGCGACTCGGGCCCCTGTTCGCATCGAGCCTTCTGTGCACAGCGCCTGATATAATGTGCCTCTCGAAGGGGCTTACGGGCGGCACCATGCCGCTCGCCGTGACGTTGGTGAAAGAGGCCCTCTTTGAGCAGTTCCTCTCGAGCGACCACTCGCGCACTTTTTTTCATGGCCACACGTACACGGCCCATCCGGTTGCCTGCGCGGTAGCACGGAAAGCACTTGAGCTTACCAGAACGCCGGAGGTGGCTGCCGACCGCGCTCGGATAGAGAGGCAGCACCGCGCCTTCGCAGATGACCTGGGCGGTTTTGAGGGGGTAACTGACGTTCGTGTGTGCGGAACAATCCTGGCGTGCGACGTGCCAGGCGGCAGCCAGCGCGGATACCTAAGCAGCGCTACGCGCGGAGCGGACTCCTTCTTTGTTAACCGTGGCGTGCTTCTCAGGCCGCTCGGAGATGTTCTGTACGTGCTCCCGCCGTACTGCACGGCGGCCGGCGACCTTGAAAGGGTGTACGAAGTATTGAGTGAATTCTTGGCAGCTAGACCGCGCTAGGCTGCTCGGAGAGCTCGAGCTGCGGCTCCGACACGCCCTTGCGGTCGTTCCACCAGAACATAAACGCAGCCCACGCCAGCGGCAGGAAGAACATCGCCTTGATGAAGAGGTAGACGATGAAGGTTTTAAGGATTACTGCGTGTGTCATAGCGTGCCGTAAAGTTACTAGCGCAACGAACTACTAACAAGGTTCCCGCGCCGAGGTTGTACCATGGGTATGCAGCTGTCGGAAATTGGCGTGCTCTATCGCGATCAGTCTGCTCTAGGCTGTCGTTATTCCAGGGGGTTAGCCATTTGCAGAGGCTAGCATCGGGCTGCCGTGGTCACGCAGCGCGTGGAAGCCGTGGGAGCGGGTAAGAACCTTGGCGTACTCGGGATCCTGCAGAATGTCACCGATCGTCTGGTCGAGCAGTGAGGGGTTTTCTCTGAGGTCGAGCCAGGCCGCGTGCAGCTCGGTGATGAGAGTTGAGAGCGCGAGCGAGTCCCGTTGAAGGCGCTCGTGGGCCAGAAGCATGATCCAGCTATCACCGAGGTGCCCAAGCTCTGCGTCGATCGTGCGCGCACCGCAGAAGATCTCTGCCAGATCGTAGGCCGGAAACCACAGGATAGAGCGCATGTCCGGGGAGCCGTTCTTTAGGAGCCCCAGCGCTTCATCCGCGTCACAGTGGTTGAGGCGGCCGTGGTCTGAAGACACGAGCCCGCGGCGCGCCAGCTCCTGGTAGTAAAAGAGTGAGCCGCTTGGCTGCTCAGTCAGCAGATGAAAGTTACCGTTCTCTAGCGAGTCGGTGCCGTTAGCTGGCGCGAGCAGCCGGTGTGAGTGTTTCGGCATGAGCATTACCGGGCGGTACTTTGCTGTGCCTTGTGTAGACATGATTTGGGTTGCGGAGGGAGTTGCACCAACGCACAGGTCAGGCTCTAGAGACTTAGACTGAATCGTCTTTGCGATCTCAACGCCGGTGGAATAGCGGTAGTTAATCTCAACGCTCAGCCCACGGTGCCGCCGAAGGTACGCAAAGAGGGCGATTGAGCCGACAGTGACGACGCATACCGAGAGGTGAAGCGGACGCTCGGGAGGAAAGAAACGCTGAAGCGAGGGGCCGCCCGCGGAGATTCCCGTGCGAGACGCGTGCGAGGACCACTGCATGACGCTCTCAATTCGGGAGGCGTTGGCCCCGGCAATTGAGCGAAAGAGAGAGTTGTTTGTGATCTCGCTCAGGCTCGAGACCAGTTGCGAGCGGGAAAACACAGGCGTGTTAAACAGGGTTCGATGCAGCTCTCGCCGCATGATGGAAGCCAGCAGGACCTCTAGAGTCGGTGTTGCGGGAGCAGCGCCAACGCCCAGCACGTCCTCCTGGCGAAAACGGCCCTTGGAGGGAAAAATCCGCACCTTCTCGTTCGGGGGTGGCTCGTCGGCTAGCGCGTCGAGTATTTCGGCCAGCGCCTGCGCTTCTTCCACAAGGACGCTGTCGACAAATACCTTTATCGCCGTTGGCGGGAGCATCTTGGTGTTGATCGCAACGCCGACCGGCCCCGGCCGCTTCGCCTCTGGATTCATTCTCCAGAAAAACCTGGCGATGTTAGCAGCGCCGGAGGCGTCGTAGCCGAACAGGTCGCCGAACCAAGCCGGCTTCTTCGAGATCGCAGAGTCGAGCGAGCGCGCGAGTGAGCC
The DNA here is from genome assembly GCA_900299035.1 of Pseudomonadota bacterium. Classification (GTDB taxonomy): domain Bacteria; phylum Bdellovibrionota_C; class UBA2361; order UBA2361; family OMII01; genus OMII01. Next base: position 5,110 of record OMIG01000242.1, on the reverse strand, counting down.
CCGCTGTCCAACGATGCCGTGTGACTCGAAGTCGCATTCCAGCGAGTCTGGATGAGCGCCACGGACCGCAGTCTTTACACAAAGCCGGATAAAGCCCTTAACACCCGCAGTCCACGGCAGTGACGTCGCCTCACGCAGCGTCAGCGGGCACTTGCCCCGCACGAGCCGTCGGGTAGAGCCGCCCAGAAGCTGATGAGAGAAAGATATCGACTGAGCCTCAAGGCCTCCGCTGGACGTAAGGTGGATCTCTAGTAGGGGGGCTGGCATGAGGTGCGAGCAGCCTACCTCCGGGTGGCAGAGATCAGGGCTCCGCCGATAAGGCCTTCCTGGATCTTTTCAAGAAGCTCCTCGTAGCGCCGCAAGGCGTAATCAAACCAATCCTGCCCGCTAGTTCTCACGATCTCTTCACGCTTCTCGCCGATCTTCTTGACCAGCTCCTGGTACCAACCCTCGTATTCCTTGGAGAGGTCTTTGATCGACTCAAGCCTCCAGCCCGAGGACTCAAGCATCGACCCCGCCTGGTCGAGCACCACTGGGTTCCAGCGCCCCCGCCCGTAGGCCTCCGTAAACTCGGATAGCTGTGGCGACGCAGTCTTGGCGCAGTAGTCGAAGATGCGCAGCTCTGCTCCTGCGGCCGAGAGTAGGTAGGCCTGGCGCAGCGCTGCCGGCTTATCGGGAAAAGCGTAGAAGGAGTTGAACATTACGACGAGGTCATGCCCGGGTGGGACATGCGAGACCATGTTATCGGCAGGGCAGCAGTAGAAATCCTCCCTGCGGTAGCGCTCTCGGGCGTAGTCGATCGTAGCCTGATCGATGTCAGCCCCGGTAACGACTCCGTAGCCCTCACGCGCCATAAAGCTTGCCGTGCCGCCGAGGCCGCAGCCGACATCTAGGATGTGCCTCGTGGTTGAAGGGGCGAGCCCCTCAAGGGTAATGCGAATAGCATCCTCCTCGCCCGCGTGCGCGTAGTCTCCGTCGCGAATCAGGGCGAGTATCTGCTTGCCCTGAGCTGAGCTCATGCTTTTGCCGCTGTTGGCAGGACTCATCTTCTCCTCGCTAAGCAGTAGCCGAGGCATACCAGTATGGGGGGTGTTCTGAAACATATTTTCCGAGGGTATGGATCGGAGGTGCTTGATTCAAGGGAAATGAGGGCTGTGTGGGGTCAGATACGCGCAATCGGACTCCTTTTCTGAATCCATCCTTCCGTGAGCCCAAGTTGTTCCCTCTGGTCGGCTGCTCGTGCACGTGCACGTAAACGTGAACGTGAACGTACCCGAAGGATCACGCCTCTTTGACGAATTGGCGTGATTGTGCGCGAGAGGGGGCGTAATTCGGGCGGGCTCTTTCGGGTACGTTCACGGCTACGTGCAGGAGCACGTTCACGTGGGTTGGCGGCTACCTGGGCGAGTGAGAGGGGGCGTAATTCGGGCGGGATCTTTCGGGTACGTTCACGGCTACGTGCAGGAGCACGTTTACGTGGGGTTGGCGGTTACCTGGGCGAGTGAGAGGGGGTGTAATCTGGGCTGACTCTTTCGGGTACGTTCACGGCTACGTGCAGGAGCACGCTTACGTGGGGTTGGTGGTTAGTTGGGCGAGGAGAGAGAGACGGGAGGTAGTTGAAACACTGCGACTCCCGACTGGCTAGAGAGTAGGGTAAGCCCAAAAATGCGGGCGATGTGGCCAAAGGTTGCTTCTGAGTAGAAACAGACGTGGGTCGGATCGCGCTGGTACCACCAGTCGGGAAAAGATTCCGGGGGGTGCTGCGTCATGTCACCGAGGATCCCTTCGGGCTTCAGCAGCTGGCGCAGGAGCCGAAATTCATCTGCCGGTTTTTCAAAGTGCTCAATCACCTCGCTGCACATAACGAAGTCGTAGGAGCCTGGACGAAGCAGCTCTCGGTGCGCCTGAAAGGTCGGGTCGAACGAGCTGCAATCAAACCCAGCCTCGCGCGCGAGTAGCTCCAGAGAGAGCGAGGGGCCGCAGCCAAAGTCTAGGCCTCGTGCGCCCGGGGCGAGACGCTCGGTAGTGGGGGCAAGGAGGCGAAGCAGGTGCGCCCGATAGCCCGGCTCATGCGGGTCGTTGTTGTGCTTCTCGTAGTGGCGCCTAGCTTGCTCCGCGCTTGGGCGAATCGCCGGGTCTTTCACGATTAGGTCGCAGGTGAGACAGCGGAAGAACCGCAGGCCTCGCCCTCTGGGAGATTCCGGAGAGTAAAGGTGCCAGGGCACGTTGGTCTCTTCGGTGTAAAACAGGGCGCTGCTGCGTGATCCGCACAGGGGGCATTCGCCCGGGGGGCAGGGTAAAGCTGGCGAGATGGGATCCTGCATAGCGAGTAAGGTACTGTCCTGGACAGTGTTTCGACACAGGGAAAGTGGGTTAGGGTGTTGCCGCAGGGCGAGTCCCGGCGGATAACCTAGGGGCCGGGGTATGGGACCTTTTCTGCCGTTACTGATAATTCTCGCCCCTGGAAACCTCTGACTGGAGACGGCGATGCAGCGCCCAGACAATATAAAGCTTCCCAACCTGTCACTGCTGGACAAGCTTGTCGCTACGGCCACGCTGCTGGTTGCGGCGGCGCTCTTCATGGGTAGCTGGGCTGAGGTGCTGCGTGTTGTGTACGGTCCCGACTCGTCGGTCGGGCTGCTGGGCGAGCGGCTCGCCGCCCTCTACCAGAGTGACCGATGGGCCTTTGAGGCTCTCTTCGGGGTGCACGCGATAACTCTGGTAGCATTGGTTGTAGCCACCTACAGGCTGTTCCGACTCACATCGTTCAATCGCCGATTTCGAAAGATCTTCTACCTCGGGAGTGGGCTCCTCGCTGTTCTCGACCTCTCCGCCTGGTTCTTCGCGCCGCGCTGCGGAACGAGCAACGAGTATGTTGGTGCGCTTGGCATCGCCGCAGCGGTGCCGCTGGTTTTTCTGGCGCTCGTGCCGCTCTTTGAGATGTGGGTGTATAAGCGCTGGCGCAGCCTTGACGGGAAGCCGAAGCGGGTGGTGATCGTCGGCGGTGGCTTTGCCGGGCTGTACGCGGCACTTGGGCTTAACCGAAAGCTCGGCTACAGCCACGACCTAGAGATCACCTTAATTGACCGCAGAAACTACTTCCTCTTCCCTCCGCTCTTGCCGAGCGCAGCGGCCGGCACCATCGAGACGCGCCAGGTTTCCTACCCGTTCCGACGGATCTTTGAGACAACCAATGTGGCCTTCAGGAAGATGTCAGTGACGGCGGTTGACCCAACAGCGCGAATCGTTCGCGGCGTGGTCGAGATTAGCGAAGACCCCGTCACGCACGAGCTGATTGGAAAAGAAGCCGAGTACCCGTACGACTACTTAGTTTTCGCTCCCGGGTCTGCCAACCAGACCTTCGGCACTAAGGGCGCCGAGCAGTACGCGTTCTTCATGCGGGAGCTCAACGACGCGGTGCGGCTCAGGAATCAGGTGATAAGCTGCTTTGAGCGTGCGGCTGTCATCACCGAGCGAGAGGCTCAGCGCGAGCTCCTCACCTTCGTGGTGGTAGGGGCCGGCCCGACCGGGATCGAAACTGCCACAGAGATCTTTGACCTAATCGAACACGTGCTCCAGCGCCGGTACCCAGAAGTTGATCGCTCACTTGCAGAGGTGTGCGTCGTGCAGTCTGGAAAGCAGGTCCTGCCGGGCTGGGACGAGGGGATCGTCAAGATGACCGAGGCGCAGCTCAAGCGCATGGGGCTAAAAGTGCTACTCGGCGGACGGGTAACGGAGGTCGGGCCAAATTTTGTGTCGATCGGCGAGCAGCGAATCTCAACTCGTACGGTAGTGTGGGCTGCGGGCGTAAAGCCCTCAGGGCTTGCGCTGCGGTCGGGGCTACCTCTCGACTCGGCAGGTCGCGTTCAGGTCGAGCAGGACTGTCGGGCAAAGGGCTTCCCTGAGGTCTTCGTGCTGGGAGACGTGGCGTGCTTCGTTGACCCTCGGACGGGCAAGGAGCTTCCGCCGCTCGGGCAAGTCGCCTTCCAGCAGGGGGCTCACACGGGGCGAAACCTGGCGCGTCTCCTCTCGGGTCGCTCGACCAAGCCGTTTAGGTATTTCAACTTCGGAGGACTGGTCTCGGTTGGCGAGCATTTCGCAGCTGTGAACCTGCTCGGTGTTAGAATCTCGGGAGTGCTCGGGTGGTTTATCTGGCGCACGCTGTACCTCAGCAAGCTAGTTGGATTAAGCAACAAGATCCGCGTCGTGCTCGACTGGACCCTCGACCTGCTGGTTGAGAGGTCTATTTCGCAGATTCGCGATCAGGACTATGTAAAGGATGGTCAGTAGGGGGTGGGGAACTGTGATTAATAGTGAGATCTGTTTTAAGTTTGCCCGCGAAAGACTCAAGGCCAACTTCACCTTCTACGTGCTTGGGTTCTTCATTTACAGCATGGCGCAACAGGCTCTTGGCGTAGTGCCGCAGTTTCTGGCGCAGATGATCCTTGCCGCAGAGCCTTCGACGGAAGATGTAGGATTCATCATCCTTGGCGTTGGGGGCTTCGTCGCCCTCTCGTTTCTGTTGAGCCTACCCTTGATGCCTCTAAAGGTCGGCTACACCAAGGGAATTCGGAAAGAGGTTGTGGGTGAAGGGAGTGGTGAGATCACAGACCTCTTCTCTGAGTTTCGTAACAGCATTCCGGTGGTGTTTAATCTCGTGGTGGCCGGAGCGGTTGTTATGCTCGGATTCCTCTGCCTAGTCGTTCCCGGCCTTCTGCTCATGCCCTTACCCTATCTTACGGCTTACCTGCTGGCGGGCGGGCAGACGAGTGGCCTTGACGCCGTTACGAGCGCCTGGAGTCTGCTGTGGAAGAACCCGGTTCTCATCTTGTGGACTTTCGTATTTGGAATCATCTCGCTGCTTGGCTTGCTCGCCTGCTGTGTGGGGGCGTACGTGTCTTTCCCGTTCGCATTGGCCGCCTACTGTAAGATGATCCAGCAGGCGATCGATGCGGGGCTTGAGCTGCGAGAGCCGCCGCCGCTGCCGGTTTAGCTGCCGAGATCACAATCTTAGTTGACTTTCTCCAGCCCCGTCGGAACTCCGTTGCTCAGGGTATCCTCTGTTGCAGTGACTAGCGAGATGTTAACGGCTCATACCGCGCCGTAAAGT
>OMIG01000241.1 GCA_900299035.1 Pseudomonadota bacterium | reverse complement strand
GCGTTTTGACAATTCCCCTTGGAAGGGGAATCATGCTTCCTGGGCATTCGCCGAGAGAGGAATCATGAGTGGAGAGCTCTTCGATAAGCGTTCTAATTTGTGGAAGCGGGCTTTTGCAGAGGCGCAGCCGTACAGCCAATTCGTAGCCGCAAGCCCCGAAACTCACCAGCAGCGTTGGGCAAGCAGCTACGCGCTCCTCAAGCTTACCCAGGACCAGCAGAAGCTGCTCAGCAGCTTTAAGCGCAGGATGAACGTGCTCGTTCTCGCGGGTTCGTGGTGCGGTGACTGCGCGCGACAATGCCCGATGCTCGCGGTGATAGCGGAAGCAGCTTCGGCCGTAGACCTGCGCTTCATCGACAATCAGGCAGATGAGGAGCTGCGTGATGAGCTTCGGGTGCATGGCGCAGCAAGAGTGCCGGCGGTTGTTATCTTATCTGAGGACATGTTTGAGGTTGCGCGCGGAGTTGACCGGACTTTAGCCGTGTACCGCAGGAAGGCTCGTACAGAGCTTGGCGCAGCGTGTGACTCAGGAATTGGGCTAACGCCCGCTCAGGAGCTTGAAGCAGAGCTAGCGGAGTGGATAGCCATCTTTGAGCGGGCCCAGCTTTTGCTCAGGGTGTCACCGTTTCTTCGCGCGCGTCACCAGGACTAGGTCAAAATGTCAAAGCGCGTCGTACTCATCCCGGTGTACAACGAGGAGGAGCACATCGAAGGGCTCCTGACCCGGCTGCGCGAGGTGTACTCAGGAGACGTGCTGTTCGTAGACGATGGCTCGGTAGACTGCTCGCCTGCGCTGCTGCAGCGCCTTGAGGGGCCGCGAACGAAGATACTGATGCAGCCTGAGAATAGAGGGTACGGCGCAACTCTGTTGAGAGGTTTTGCTGAGGTCGTTGAGGGGGGCTACGACTACGTCATAACCATGGACTCTGACGGGCAGCACCGCCCAGACTGGATACCGGCGTTCTTTGCTGAAGTGGAGAGAGGCTGGGACATAGTTTCAGGCAGCCGCTATCGAGAGGAGATTGATGGCAATGGAAGCGCGCCAGAGGACAGAAGAGAGATTAACTGCCAGATTACAAAGCTCATAAACGAGATTACCGGCTTCGGGATCACTGATGCCTTCTGTGGCTTTAAGGCCTACAGCGTAACAGCGCTGGCTAGGCTAAGCTTGACGCTCACTGGGTACTCGATGCCTCTACAGCTCTGGATTCAGGCCAAGGCGAAAGGGCTGACCGTTCGAGAGCTGCCGGTCTCTAGAATCTACGATGATCCGAATCGGAGGTTTGGCGGAAGCCTCGACGATCCCGAGGTTCGTCGGGCCTACTACCTCGACACTATTGAGCAGGAGCGACGCCGATGGAACGTGTAGCACTCGTGGTTGCCCCTCATCCAGATGATGCTGAGATCGCCATGGGCGGAACGATTGCTGCGCTTAGGGCTGACGGCGTGCGGGTTGTTGTGGTTGACCTCACCGACGGGGAGCCAACGCCGCACGGGTCAGTAGAGATTCGGGCGGCAGAGACCGAGGCAGCCTCGAAAATTCTTGGCATAAGCGAGAGAAGAAACCTGCGGCTCAAGAATCGCGAAGTGTTCAACACCGTAGAGAGCCGCGTTGCGCTCGCCAACGTGGTGCGAGAGTTTAAGCCGCAGCTGCTGTTCGCACCGTACTGGGAGGATGCGCACCCTGATCACGTAGAGGCAAGCAGGCTGGTTGATGCGGCGCGTTTCTACGCTAAGTTCGTCAAGGGCGAGCTGTCCCACGAGCCGTGGTACCCAAAGAAGCAGCTCTACTTCTTTTCAACGCACCTCAAGGTCCGGTTTAGCCCGGCATTCGTGTACGATATCTCAGCGCAGCTTGACCTCAAGATTGCCGCTCTCGACGCGTACCGCTCGCAGTTTCACGCGAACTCCCGAAACAGCGGCCGAATCGCCGAGATTCGCCGCGAAGCGCAGTACTGGGGCGATCAGGTGGGAGTGGCTGCTGGGGAGCCCTTTGCATGCCGAGAGGCGCTCTGCATGTCGGGCTCTTCGTCCCTGTTTGGCCTATGAGCGACACTAGTGCGAGCGACATGCTGCGGCCCCCAGCATCCGAGTGGGCCTCTCTCCTGGCTAGCAACCGCCAGCTGTTGAACGACAGCGGAGATGTGGTGGTAGGCGTCTCGCGTCAGGCCCTGCGAGCCCAGCTCCTTGAAGCAGCCTTCGCCTTCACCCAGGAGCTGTGCAGCGTAGCAGTGGAGCGGGGCGTTGTGCTCCCGGCAGTCCCTGCGCCGGAAGCGGATCGGCCGCTTGTGATGACGGGACACCAACCCCTGGTGTACCACTCGGGGCTGCTGTTCAAGGAGGAGACACTCAACTCTTTCTCGCTAACAGAGCGCTGCACGGCTCTGAGCGTCACAATTGACTCTGACGAGGGCGATGGCGGGCGAGTGCTATGGCCTGCGATTGAAGGGAGCCTCCTTGCAGTCCGCGAGGGCAGCCTCGTTCGGAATCGCGAAGGACTCTATCGAGACCAACTTTTGGCTGATGAAGAGGAGGTGGGAAACGTATTCGGCCAAATGCTCCAAGATCTGCGTGATGGGGGAATGAGCCAGTGTGAAGAGAGCGTCCTGAAGGCCAAGGAGATCTACTGCAAGCTGTCAGGGGTTCCTATCGTCAAGGCCCACTCCATCGCCCGCCGTGCCATGGCAGGGTTCTCTCATCTTGAGCTGCCGCTCACCCACGTGGCGCTTCTGCCTGAGGCGAGGAAGTTCTTCGAGGGG
>OMIG01000240.1 GCA_900299035.1 Pseudomonadota bacterium | reverse complement strand
CGCCCGGCTTGCTCAGCGCGCCTGATACGGATCCGGATATGCTTCCGCCGAAGATGTCTGCCGAGAAGGTAGCTGCCTGCTGATTGAGAAGCGCGGACACGACGCTGGGCTGAACCTGGACATTTGAGAACGAGAGCCGCAGCGGCAGCGCCTTGAGGCGAGCGCTCCCCCCGGTGCTGACAGCAACGAGGGCGTCGATAGACTCAAAGCGCACTCCGCTGTGGCTGCCGGTGGCGCCACTCCAAGAGAGCCTGAGCGATGGAGACTGCGCGGAGCGCAGGGCGTACTGGGCACCGTAGGAGAGGAGCTGCGGCCAGAGCGCGACAGTGAGCGCAACGATGCTCAGCAGGAGAAGGATGATGGCTGAGCGGAGCCGCCGTGCCATACGTTACTTGTTGATCGCCTCAAAGCCGCTCACTTCGAACTGCACGTACAGCGTTTCTCCGCCACCCCGGCGCTCTAGGCTAATTGAGGAGAGGAGCATCGGCTGGGACCCGGTTGTGAGCGCCTTGAGAAAGTTCGCGACGTTGGCCATGCTGTCTGACTGGAAGGATGCGTTGAAGCTTTTGGTTATGTACTTCTCTCCGCGGCTTGATCCTTGCCGGGCGTTCGCGGTGTACTCTCCGGGCTTAGCTTTTGCCACGTCGCGCAGGAGATTCTCCAGGTAGGCGAGAGGGTCCTCTGACACATTGATCTCGCTGTAGAACTTCTCAAGCTCGTTACGCCGGGCCTGAAGCGTGGCGTAGCGCTGGAGCACCATCGGGGTCTTAGAGTAGGCGTTCGAGAGGGACTGGAGCTCTTCCGACTGCCGTGCAAATGCCTCCTGGGTTGGCTCTACCAGCACTGGATATATGACCATGAAGGCCAGGATGAGGCCGGCAGCCACGAGCATCACCTTCTCGCGAGGTGTGCGCTGCTTGAAGAGTTCGAGGAGCTTTTCTTTCATCTCGTCCGGCGCTCCTAGACTGCTAGAGTTGCTTCGATCGTAAAGTTGAACTTCGAACCGGAGGGGGACGTCCGTGGCTGCTCTACCTTAGAGAACACGTCCTTGCTCATCTTGAGGGTCTTGGCGATCGATTCGCTGGCGCTGATCGATGACGCCGTGCCCGAGATGGTCGCTTTCGTGTCAGTCACCTTGATTGAGTTTACCGTAATGCTGCCATCCTCAGGAAGGAGCTTCATGATGTCTAGCAGAGCCTCAAGCACCGACACTTTCGCGGGAGATCCGAGAACGCCCAGCTCGTCAGAGAGCTTCTTCTGAGCATCGAGGAGACCGGCAAGAACGTCAGTGCCCTGTGCCTCGAAGTTAGGAATGACACCCCGAATCTGCTCCTCGAGGGCGCTCTTGGTCTGAGAGATGGTGAACTCGCGGATACCGTAGAGGCCACCGACGGCAACGATGCAGGCCACGGCCGCAGTGAGGACGTACGATTTCGCTCCGAGCATGGCACGCAGGAACTCTCCGAAGCGCGGAGTGAACGAAAACTCTCCAGTTCGGTAGTTGGTTAGCGGCGTCGGAGCGTCCTCGTCTTTGGCGAAGACCGAGCTGAGGGCAGAGAGCGCCGCGCCCGGCTGGCTGCTCTTGATGAGATCCTCAAACCGCAGCCCTTCGAGCGGCCTTCCGAAGAGCTGTTGAAGGTTGGAGCCTTTTATGTCCCGCCCGAGCAGGTAGACGTTCTCGATACGGGTGCCGTACCTGCGCTCGGTTGAGGCAATCATAAGCTTGAGGGCCGTGAAGATGTGCTTGAGGGACTCTTCCTTCCGGTCGCCTGGAGCGGCTGGGATGATGTTGGAAGCCAGCAGCGCACGCTCGACTCGGACTTCGCCGTTCACGAGCACCGCCATCGAGTACTCGTCTCCACGGTTAAACACGATAGCCGAGTTGGCCTTAAAGAACTCTTTCCCGAGGTGGTAGACCGCCGCCACCGCACTTGATGGCACGGTGAGGACGTTTGGCTCAAGGCCGGAAGCTTTACAAAGCTCAAGAAGGTTTCTGACGAAACCTCTCGGAATGACCCCGACGTGAATGTCGAAAGGGGTGCTTGAGGGCTCGTCCGCAGCGGAGGTGATCCCCGTGCCAGCCTCGAACAGCCCGACCGTGCAGTACTGAATCAGGAATTCGTCCGTCTCGAAAGGCAGCACGTCCTGAATCTGGTTGCCCACCACGGCGTTGAGGCTCCGCTGGTCGCCGAACGGCAGCGTCAGATTAAGGGAGACGTGGTCGTGGGGTGGAATGATGACTGAAGATGCCGACCATTCGTGTTGAAGAGACGCAAGGGCCTCTTTGAGTGCTGCTACCGCGGTCTGCACCTGTTCCCGCACCGAATTGCCTTCTGACTGGCTCTCCCCGGAACCCTCGTCGGGTTTGTCCGCTTCCTCATCCCCCTCACTAGGAAGCTTGTCGTTGTTCTTGGATGAGAGCAGTGGGCGAATGTCAGACTTGCTGAGCAGCTCGCGGTCCATCAGCAGCGGTATTGCTGCGGTGGTTCGCTCCAAAACCTCCACCTGCTCGCCCTCGACACGAGACACCGTTATTTCACACGGCTGAGAGCTCAGATCTACGCCAAGAATACACTGCATACCCTCTAGATCATTACTGGAAGGGGCGGGTAGGGGCAAGGGTACAATTGCTCGTTAGCCGCTGAAGAGCGAACTCCAGAAGCCCCGTTCGCGGCCCCGCAGCCTGGGCTCGTAGCGGCTGGGCGGCTCGCTGTGGCCGACCTCCCCCGGATGCAGCGGGCAGACCTCGCTGGGCTCGGTTCCTCGCACAAAAACCTCAGTGATGCGCTCCGATTCGGGGCATTCGCTCGTGGCCCGGCCACCCGAGGCGGCGTCGATCTCGACGAAAGACACCGAGGCGGGCGCAACCAAGGGGCTGTTCGGTAAGTAGGAAGAGCTGCAGCGCATGAACTCCCCCCAGATCGGCGCGGCAGCCGCGCCTCCGGTAAGCCCGATAGGGGTGTTGTCGTCGTAGCCTACCCAGACGCCAGCCACGAGGTTAGGAGTGAAGCCGATGAACCAGGCGTCACGGGCGTCGTTTGAAGTCCCGGTCTTTCCGGCGGCGTCCCGCTCGAAGCCGGCAGCGCGAGCGGCCTTGCCCGTTCCGCGCGAGAGGACCCCCTGCAATATGTTTGTGAGCACGTACGTCGCTCCGTCTTCCGCCACCCGCTCCTCGGAGAGCTCTGACGTCGCGAGCCTGTCGCCGCTGTCATCGAGCACGGCCAGGTAGAGTCTCGGCTGGATGTAGATGCCGGAATTAGCCAGGGCGCCGTAGGCCGCAACTACCCGCAGCAAATTTGTGTCGAGGGCCCCAAGGGCAAGGGCAGGCACCTGCTGAACTGATTCGGCTAAACGGAACGCAGATACCGTTCGGCGCAGCGCCGCAAGCCCGATCCGCTCAGCGATGTAGAGCGCGGGCATGTTGAGAGAGTTCTCCAGGGCGTAGCGCAGTGTTACGTCTCCTCGAAACTTGTGGTCGTAGTTCTCCGGGTTCCAGGATGCTTGGTGCTTGAGCTTAATTTCGTGGGGCTGGTCTTCGAGGATGCTGACCGGAGAGGCGACCTTGTACGAGTTAAGCGATCCGTCGAGCGCTGTGAGGTACAGGAAGGGCTTAATCGTCGAGCCCATCTGGCGCATGCCCTGGCTGACGCGGTTGAACTGCGAGGAGCCGAAGTCGCGCCCGCCGACCCAGGCCTTGACGAGCCCAGAGAAGGGCTCGATCGCAACAAGCGCTGCTTCCGGACGCTTCCCTCCGGCGACGATCTTGGGGTTGGCGGCCTCGAGCTTCGCGAGGCCGTTCTCGATGGCTGCCTCGGCGCAACGCTGCATGCCGAGATCAAGACCCGTGTAGATCGCCAGGCCGCCGGAGGATACTGACTCGATGTCGATGGCTCCCTTTAGATCGCTCTCTAGCGATTGAGCGAAGTAGGGGGCGATGCGCCTGTGCTCCTGCTGCTGCACCACCTTCAGCGGCTGGCGCTTCGCGGTCTCGTACTGCGGCTGGGTGAGGTATCCGAGTTCCAGCATCTTCGCCAGAACCACGTCGCGACGTTCGCGCGCGCGTTCGGGGTGCTTGCGTGGGTTGTAGCTCGATGGGGCCTTGATGATTCCGGCGAGCAGCGCCGCCTCATCGGGCGTAATGTCTGAGATCTTTTTTCCGAAGAGAGCGTTGGCGGCTTCCGGCATCCCGTGAATCGCCACCGAACCTTCCTGTCCGAGGTAGACCTCATTGAGGTACAGCTCAAGAAGCTGGTCCTTGGTGAGCCTGTACTCAAGGCTGAGAGCCGTTGGAATCTCCATCAGCTTGCGCGAGAGCGTTCGTTTCGGAGACAGAAAGAGATTCTTGGCGAGCTGCTGAGTGAGCGTGCTTCCCCCCTGCACAAGCCTGCCTGCCATGAGGTTTGTGAAGAGCGCCCGCGAGATGCTTACCAGGTCTAGCCCGAAGTGGCCGTAGAAGCGTTCGTCTTCAATCGCTATGACTGCCTGCTGCATCACCTTGGGGATCTGGCTTAGCGGAGTGAAGGTGCTCGCTCGCACGTCAGAGGCGTTGAAGTAGGATATCACCTGCGGCTCAAGCAGCAGCCGTTCACGCGCAGGCTCGTTGAGGGCTAGGGTGGCCTTGCGCGACTGCACCTGGGCGCCGTTTGCGTTGCGGTAGGGCCGGGTCACAATTGAGAGCGAGGAGGGAGAAACAGAGAATTCTCCGGGCCGAGTCGGGGCGCCCGGCACCTCTGAGTAGCGCCTGTCCGTGAGAACCATTCGCAGTCGCGAGACCTGCCCTGGGCCGGCTTCGTCCATCCGCGAGACCAGTCCAGAGATGTCTAGGGGCGCGGAGTAGACCACCGGTAGCCCAGCATGCTGTGGCGCGGCCAGCCGAGCACGAACTCCCCGGTCGACTGAGATAAAGAGACCTGTCGCGCCGAGCAGAAGGAGCACGCACAGCCACAGCACGGCCCGGCGCAACGGCCGCCGACGAGGCGCGGCTGCCTTGCTTGCCCTGGGCTTGCGCGTCTTCGGGGAGCGGCGGCTCTTTGTTTTGGTTGACTTCTTCTGGGACATATCCGAGAACAGGTTTTTAGGCCCGACCGAAGCGAGTGTAGCAAGGTATGGGTGGTTTGTGGTGGTAGGAAAGTTCCTTCAATCGAACTTTCTCGCGGGCTAGCCGATTCGGGCTTGACCCCGAGGGCATGACGAAGGGGCTCGAAGCTCGGCCAGACGCTTGCGCCAGCCGAGGCCAGAGCTGGGGACGGCCACCAGCAGGGAGACAGCACATGATCAGCAGGCTTTCAGGAGAGGTAGTCGAGATTGACGGGGAAACAGCCATCATCGATGTCGGTGGGGTTGGATACGAAGTTGCTTGCACTAGCCTTGCGCTCTCTCAGCTTGGGATTGGCTCACGAGCCGTGCTGAGCGTGTACACCGATGTTCGCGAGGACGCCATACGGCTCTTCGGATTCGGCTCGACCGCTGAGAAGCAGATGTTCCTGCTGCTCAACCGTGTCTCTGGCATGGGGCCGAGGTCGTCGTTGGACGTTCTTTCTAACGTGGCTATTCGAGATCTGCTGCGCGCTATCGGTTCGGGAGACGTTCGGGCCCTAATGTCCATTAAGGGAGTCGGCAAGAAGAAGGCCGAGAGGATCGTTGTTGAGCTTAAGGACCTCGTGGCGTCGATGGCGGGTGAGCGATCGACCGCCCTGCGGTCGATGGTGACAGTGGAGTCTGGCCCGGCGGGTAAGCCAGCAGGGCTATCGCACGACGCCGTCTCGGCGCTCGAGGTGCTCGGATTCGGCCGCAAAGATGCCGAGAGCGCTGTCTCCCAGGCCGTGCAGCGCGTGGGCGAAGCCGTGGATGTCGGAGACCTGGTGCGAGAGGCGCTCCGGCACGTCTAGGCAAGCATCTGGAATCATAGCGTATTAATGCTCGTTTGTGGGCTAAGAACCCTGTTCCGAAGGGGCGGGGCGGTGTAGTATCCACGGGCGGAGTGGAATGCTCCGTTTGCGCTTACTCCAGAGGCACGCAGTCGATATGAGCCCAACAGACAATGGCGAGAATGGACCCGACGACCTCGAGATCTGGGGCTCGGCGGGAACAGAGCTGGCGACCAGCGAGCGAGTTGTCGCCGCCAGCCCTTCCGACGAAGAAGAGCTGCTGGTAACGACGCTGCGGCCGAGCCGGTTCGACGAGTACGTCGGGCAGGAGCACGTGCGCGGCAATCTTCAGATCGCCTGCAACGCCTCAAAGCGCCGCGGCGAGGCACTCGACCACGTTCTGCTGCACGGCCCCCCCGGCCTAGGCAAGACCTCCTTGGCCCGAATCATCGCCGGTGAAATTGGAGTGGGCTTCAAGAGCACTTCGGGGCCTGCCATCGAGCGCCCGGGTGACCTAGCTGCCATCCTTACGTCGCTCGGGGAGAGAGATGTTCTCTTCATCGACGAGATCCACCGCCTGTCGCGTGTGGTCGAGGAGGTGTTGTATCCGGCGATGGAGGATTTTGAGCTCGACATCGTGATTGGACAGGGCCCCGCGGCGCGCTCAATCAAGATTCCGCTCAAGCCGTTTACCCTGATCGGAGCAACGACGCGGTCGGGGCTCCTGACGTCTCCGCTGCGCGACCGTTTTGGGATCGTGCACCGCCTCGATTTCTACTCAGTTCCGGAGCTAGCCCAGATTGTGACAAGGTCCTCGGGTATCCTGGAGATCGGCTGCAATCCAGAAGCTGCCACCGTGATCGCCTCGCGCGCTCGCGGCACTCCTCGCATAGCGAATCGGCTGCTCAAGCGTGTTCGCGACTTCGCGGAAGAGTGCGCGGGCGGCGAAATCACGCCACAGGTCGCCCGAGAGGCGCTGGAGCTCTTGGAGATCGACGAGAGCGGACTCGACCGAACGGACAGGGCCTTCCTTGCCATGATCATCGACAAGTTTGATGGCGGTCCAGTTGGAATAGAGACGATCTCTGCGGCCCTAGGCGAGGACAGTGAGACGCTCGAAGACGTTTTCGAGCCGTACCTGCTGCAAGAGGGGTTCATCTCGCGCACGAAGCGCGGCCGTGAGGCTACTGAGCGCGCGTACCGGCACCTGCAGAGGCCGCTCTCCGGGCGCGCCGGACAAGGGACGCTTTTTTCCAAGGAGTAGTTGGTGCAGGTAGTTTCCCCCCTGATTGTTGCGGCTCTCGCTCTCGTTGAGCCTTTCTTGAGCGTCGACTGGACGTCGTCAGACAGGCAGGGGGTCAATGTCATTGTCCCTGGCCTTCGGGGCTCCGTGCAGGAGTGCCTAGCAGAGGGCAACCAGGCGCGGGTGCGCTTCGAGTTCCGCCTCTGCCGAAAGCGTGGCGCATGGCTCGACCGATGCGAGTACGCCCGTTCCGAGCTGCACACGGTTGAGTACGACGGCATCACTGAGACCTACCGTGTGGTGTCTGATCGCTACGGAGATGTTAGCGAGGCAACAGCGGTTGGCGTGCCGAACCGGGAGGAAGCTGCCGAGCAGGCGCTTCGCACCGAGAACCTTCCTCTCTCGTTTCTCGTGCGTGAGGACCCAGAGATCCTGGGCCACCCAGGAGCCTACCTCTCGGTGCGGACGATATTTCGCTGCAAGGGCGCGTCGAGCCGCACCTTCGCGCACCTCTCTCGATTTCTCACCTTAGGGCTGGTCAACGTGGTTGAGTCTACGTCTGACTGGGAAGACTTTTCGCTTCGGCCAGAGGCCCCTGAAGAATGAAGGCCGCTGTAGCCATAGTCAGGAGGCTGCGCTGGGTCTTGGTGGCCTGCGGCTTTCTGCTTGCCTTGCTCGCCTTCTCAGCCATCCTGGACTGGCGCTCTGAGGATGATTCGTTCCTGAGCAACCTGCTCGTATTCTTCCTGGTCAACCTCAACGTGCTCGCGCTGCTCGTGCTGATCGTCATGGTCGGCAGAAACGTGGTCAAGCTGATGTTCGAGCGCAAGCGGGGAATCTTAGGCGCAAAGCTGCGCTCACGCCTGATGGGCGCGTTTGTGCTTATCGCCTTCGTGCCGATGGGGCTCTCGTTCTTAGTCGCTAGCGGGCTCATCAGCGAAGCCATGGAAGACTGGTTTAGCCCCCAGATAGAGTCGACGGTGAGCAGCTCCCTGACCATCGCTCGGCAGTACATGAGCAGCACGAAGGTGCAGGTCAAAGCTGCGGCTGGAAGGATCCGAGGGGACCTCGCCCACAAGGGAAGCCTCGACAGCGACTCTCTCACCGGGATGCAGGACCATTTCGAGAACCTGCGCCAGCTCAACGAGCTCTACTCCCTAAAGCTCGTGGACAAGGATGGGCGAGTGCTGCTTGAGGCGTCACATCCGACAGCACTCGTGGACTCATTCGGCGAGCCGCCACTCGATCCCGAGGCGCTCAAAGATGCCGCTCGGGGTGAGGAGCAGCTCCGAATTGAGGAGAGAGGCGCCGGACAGTTCGTACGGACCTACATGCCCGTTCGCTCTCGCACCCTCGTGGTCTCGTACCGCATGGACCCTGAGGTGGTGCACGCTGAGGGTGTGGTTCAAGACGCCTACAACGAGTACGAGCAGCTCAAGTCACGCAAGCACCCCCTCAAGGCGAACTTCTTCCTCACGCTTGCTCTCTTTAACCTGATGACCCTCTTTGGCGCTATCTGGATCGCATTCTTCGTGTCGAAGCAGATCACGGGGCCGATTCAGAAGTTGGCCGAGGGAACGCGCGCTGTCGCCCGAGGTAACTACGACTTCGAGCTGCCGCCGATGCGCGACGACGAGATCGGGTTCCTCGTTACGTCGTTCAGCCAGATGCTACAGGACCTCAAGAGGTCGCGTGATGAGGCGGAGCGGCGCGGAGTGCTGATTGAGACTATCGTGGCGAACCTCGCCGTGGGAGTGGTGGCGCTCGACAACGAGCAGCGTGTTACCACAGTCAACAGCGCTGCGGCCTCCCTGCTGCAAGTTGACCACATTCACTTCAACTCTGGCGCGCGCCTCTCGGAGGTCTTGCGTCCAGAGGACTTTGCAAAAATTGGCCCGCTCCTCGATGCGCTCGGAGGCGGAGCTGCGCGTAGCTCGCCAGCGATTGTTGAGGCGGAGACGCGCATTGAGAGCGGTGGAAGGGAGCTGATAGTGGTCGCCACCGCGGGGCGGGTGGTCTCAGGTGACGGCTCGCACCTGGGGTACGTGCTACTGCTCGATGACGTGACAGAGCTGTCGCGCTCCCAGCACCTCGCTGCGTGGCGTGACGTGGCGCGGCGTATCGCTCATGAGATCAAGAACCCCCTCACCCCGCTTCAGCTATCGGCTCAGCGCCTGGAGCGGCTGCTCAACGGAAGTGAGCAGGCCGAGTCAGTGAAGGAATCAACTCGCTCGATTGTGGAGCACGTGGAGATCATCAAGCGCCTCGCCAACGAATTCTCGGAGTACGGCCGCATGCCGACAGCGCAGTTCGTGTCAGCTGACCTAGGCACTCTGGTCAGGAACACAGTCCAAAGCTTCACGGCCGAGCACCAGACCGTGACGTTCTCGCTCTCTATCGAGGACAAGATTCCGGAGATGCTGCTTGACCCAGAGCAGATCCGCGGCGTGGTTCGAAACCTGCTCAACAACGCCGTCGCGGCGGCTGTTTCTCACGCAGGTGCTACAGCCGCAGCGGTAGAGGTCAAGCTCTCGTTTGATCGCAAGGGCTCTCGGGCTCTCTTAGAGGTGCACGACAACGGCCCAGGAGTTCCTGCTGCCGACAAGAACCGGATCTTCGAGCCGTACTTCACCACCAAGAAGGGCGGCACGGGGCTTGGCCTGGCGATCGTAAGCACAATTATCTCTGACCATCAGGGCGAGATTCGGGTGTTCGATCGGCAGCCATCCGGAACTCGCATGGTAGTTGCCCTCCCGCAGTACCCGCAGCCTGGGACTATTCGCAGGATTTCGGGCTAAGGTCGCTCATCGCCAAGATCCATCCAATCGTCACGTGAAAAGATCTCTTTTCTGACAACTCTTACGTTGTAGACTGCGCGAAACCATTGCTCCGCGCAGTAAGACGGCTGCCGAATTGCGTCGAATTCGATCAGGTCTCCGACATATAATTTTTCTACGGATTTGGGATTGGCGTACTCAAGCCAGAGTTTCGTTGGCCAGAGCTCGAAAGAGCAATCCTGAATTCCCAAACACTGAGACTGCTTTGAGCGCAGCTCGCAGCCGTTCGGCGTAATGTAGCAGCGCCATCCTTCAACTTGCGCTTTGCCTTGAAATTTCTCGGCCAGCTCCCTCTTGGCAGCGAGGCGGTCCGCCTCCGCCGCCCTGGTCGCATCGTTTCCTAGCTCAATTCGAGCACAGGTCTTGTATAAGTCATGGAAGTATTCGAGCTGCGAATCTGGGAAATCACGCTCGTCCGCCTCGGCTACCGGGGCTCGCGTTAGAGCCGCAACAGCAGCGAGCCCTGTCAAGAAGGTCGCTGCGAGCATGAAACGTGAGGTGTTTGCATGCGTCACGAGGCAGCGCAGCGCCTCGTGAGTCATGTGCAGGAGTCTTATCCGATTGCCTGGTTTCACGGGGCGCCTCTAATTTGAGAGTGGCTCTGACAGCTGTTGGCCGGTGGACCGGCTCGTTAAATGGTATCTAACTTTAGTCCCTGTCGCTAGCGGTTAGGGAGAGAGCCGAGGAGAGGGGCGATTGGCGCTAAACCCAATTAGCCGTTTAGTAGGCAGGAGCCGAGCGCTAGGGCTCTGCCCCCACGTAAACGTGCTCGTGCACGTACATGTGAACGTGCCCGCACAAGAGACCTGCTCTCCTGTCCTCACGTTCACGTGCTCCAGCCCGCTTAAAAACGGCCTCACCTTTAAGGAATTAAATCAGCGACTTCCGCTCTAGCCTGCCCCATCGCCATCCCGGAATTGCGTACGAGCCCCGTTTTTTCGTTTGGAGCCCCAGCGCGGCAGCCGGTATACTAAGGGGAAGGAAACAGATGTGCATTTCCCTGTTCCGGCCGGCAATCGGACCGCCTCAGCCGTCGTTTCCAACTTTAGCAGTTCCTCTCCGTTCCTGCCTCGCGCCCACGCAGTAAGCCTTTTATGCGGATCTCGAGGGTGGCAGGAAGACAAGCACGCTCTTATGTAGCTTCGGCGTGAAATCAGCGCGTTCGCCACTCCTCTCCTCGGAGAAGGCTTGGCGTTTTTAAGGAAGGCTTTGCTACCCATGATCCCTACCCAAACACTCAGCCGCTTCATTCACTCGAAACGACGCCTCTATCCAGACAGCACCGGTGAGCTCTCTGACCTGCTGGTGTCGATCTCGTTGGGCGTAAAGTACATCAGCCAGATGGTTGCCACCGCGGGCTTTAAGGGCCTGCATGGGTACACGGGCAAGACAAACTCTCACGGGGAAGAGACCCGCCAGCTTGACGAGGAGGCTGATGAGGTTTTGGTTGAGCTGCTCGGCTCTTCTCAGCACTTCGGGCTGCTCGTGTCGGAGGAGCGTGACAGCGTGATTGAGACGCAGGCTGCCCAGGGAGAAGGGAAGTACGTGTTGGCGTTCGATCCGCTCGATGGCTCGTCGAACATCGGCTCAAGCATTCCCACCGGCACGATCTTCTGCATCTTCCGGAAGAAGGAGCTCTCTCGGCCCGCATCGCACGACGACTTTCGGCAGCCCGGCTCTGAGATAGTGGCGGCGGGATACTCTGTGTACGGCGCGAAGACATCCTTCGTGTACTCGACAGGCTCAGGGGTTCACGGCTTTACTCTCGACCCAAGCCTGGGAGAGTTCGTGCTGACTGACGAGAACATCCGCATCCCCACACGTGGGCTGATTTACAGCGTCAACGAGGGGAACACCTCGTACTGGAGCGACGGAGTAAAGGATTTCGTTGGCCAGCTCAAGAGCCCTGACGCCGCTTCCGGCGCACCGTACTCTGGAAGGTACGTGGGCTCCTTGGTGGCCGACTTCGACCGCACGCTGCGCAAGGGCGGCATCTTTCTCTACCCAACCGACACCAAACGCCCGAAAGGCCGGCTGCGGCTGCTCTACGAGTGCATGCCACTGGCCTTCATCGCTGAGCAGGCTGGCGGCCTGGCCCTCAATGGCCCGGACAACATCCTGGCGCTAGTGCCGGAAGATATCCACGAACGGTCGGCGTTTATTGTGGGGAGTGAGCACGAAGTCCGTTGGTACAAGCGAGTTGTGCACGGGCTTAAGTAGCCTGGCTCTCTTGCACCTAAAAGTCCCTCGTTGAGCGCGCGGCGCTTTGGCGGCTACAATGCCTAAGCGGCGCAGCCGACAGGAGACAGGTTGAAAAGTTCCTTTCCATTCCCTTGGCGTGGTTTGTTGGGCGCGTTAGCGCTCTACTCGGCGATCCAGGCCGTCTTTCTCGGCTTAGCGTCGGTGGCCGGAAGTCCGGAAGGCCGTGAGGCACAAGCAATCGTCAGCATCGTGCGGGACGGAACCTGGTTCCTTCCGCTTAGAAACGGCGTCGTTTCTTCCCATCCGCCGCTCTTCCACTGGATAGGGGCGGCCCTGGTGATGCTCTTCGGGGCTTCTTCGGAGGTGGTCGTCCGCCTCCCGTCTCTCCTAGGTGCTGTTGGCGTTCTGCTGTGTGCTGCACTGTGTGCATACTCTCTAGCGCTTCGCGGACGCACCACGGAGAGTCCCCTGTACGCCGAGCGGGCTGCGCTCTTGGCGGCTGGGGTGCTCTCGCTCACCTACGGTTTCCATCGATTGGCGGTTCAGGCGATGGTCGAAATGGTCTTTGTGCTCTGCATCTGGGGCGCGTTGACGAGCCTGGTGTGTGTGGGCCGTTCTGATGACGCTCCTCGGGTGATGGTGTCGCCATCAGCTCGCGCGCTGTTTTGGATCTTCTGTGCGGCGGCGGTGTTGGCAGGGGGCCCGCTGGGTTTGCTGCTGCCGCTTCTATTGGCTTCTGCAGGCGGGATCTGGCTGGTAGGTTTCTCAGCTGCTGTCAGAGAGCTGTTTAGGCCAAGCCTCGGGTGGGTTTCACTCGGCATGCCTCTGGCTTGGTACCTGGCTGCGTACTCTGAAGGAGGGGAGGCTCTCCTTGGCGGGCTGCTTCTCTTTCCCGATGAGCAGGCTGTTCTGTCAGGCAATAGCATCAGCCCACCAGGGTGGTGGTTCTACCTGCCCTCCTTGCTGCGGACATCGTTTCCCTGGGTGGTGCTGATGCTCGGCGCGCTCGTGGCGATGCGCCCTCGCGGTGCCGGAGTGTCGTACCGCGCTGAGAATTCGGTCCGAATCCTTACCCTTCCGTTTGTGGTGCTGCTCGTCGGTGTTGTGCTCCTGTCGCTTTCAAGTGAGAAGCAGCCAGCGCTGTTGCTGCCTCTCTTGCCGCTCGTGGCGATCC
This sequence comes from Pseudomonadota bacterium, assembly GCA_900299035.1. Lineage (GTDB taxonomy): Bacteria > Bdellovibrionota_C > UBA2361 > UBA2361 > OMII01 > OMII01. The sequence continues at coordinate 30,934 of OMIG01000240.1, read as the reverse complement.
AGCTGGGGCTCTCTGCCTCCTGGCTCGTTGAGCGCGGAGGGTTGCCCTTGCGTCAGGGCATCTGGGTGAGTGCCCGAAAGGCAGAGGCGCTTCTCTGTCTGGCGTGCATTGGGCTCCTTGTCTTTGCCGGCCTTGGGCTCCAGGGGGAGTGGCAGGGCGACCCAGTGGAAGCAGTCGTCAAATTTGCGCTTGGCCCTTTTGCGGCTCGCATGGGGCTCGTGCTGTTGGCGGCGCTTGGGGTGGCTGTCTTAGTGAAAAAGTCTCGCCCGTGGATGCTGTACGGCAGCGTGTGGGCTTTGATGGTGCTTTTGATGACCGTCGTTGTTGGGTTTGGATCTGTGGCGAAGGGGGCTCTGAAGGGATTTCCACTGATGTCGGAGCAGCTTCTCTTGCTTAGTGGCCCGGGGAAGAGGGTCGTGTTCCTCAAGGAGGGGCCCGACGATTATTTCGATCCGCTGTTCTTCTACATGCGTCGGCCCGTGGAGATAGTGACTCCCGGAGACGGGCCATTGCCTTGTGATTCTGACGCTGTGTACGTGGCCAGGCGAGAGCTCTTAGAGCAGTTGGTTCATGCTATTCCCGGCTCGCTGCGTGAGATGGCTGTGCTTCAAGAGACGCTACACGCCCTGCGGCGTGATGGGCGTCGTGAGATCTCGGTGTACAGCTGCACCCCAGGCGCTTTTCCAGACGGCCGAGGTGAGCCCGCCTGGTTTGATGCGAAGCTGGCGAAAGACTCATTGTCCCTTTGAGTGCTCGACGAAGGCCAGTTCAGGCGTCGTGGGCATCCCTGGTGCTGGTGGGGTCGTCGTGGCGCTTGCGGCGAATGACAGAATGCACGATGCGAAGTGAGAGAGTAAGGACGATTGCGAGCAGCGTCGCTGAGATGGCCAAATCCTCGCGGTGAAAGCCCACGGCCATTCCGATGCTGGCGGTGACCCACATGAGTGCCGCTGTGGTGAATCCAGAAACGCCCTGCTTCGAGCGAAAGATAGTGCCGGCACCGATGAAGCCGATGCCGGGAACGATCTGCGCAGCGATACGCCCCGGATCTCCCGCATGGAACTCCTGGACGCTCTCCCAAGAGAGCAGTGTGAAGATGCAGCTTCCAAGAGATATGAGAGCGAAGGTGCGGATGCTGGGGTCTTTCCCTGCGAACTCGCGCTCAACGCCGATAAGTCCGCCAAGAAGGGCAGCGACCAGTAGCTGCGTGTTAAAACCGTTGAAAAGGACCGCCCAGAGATCTGACTCCATTCTTATGAGGGTACCACTCTGATGGAGAGCCGGTAAGAGAGCATATTAGTGTGTAAGTTTGTGCCGTTACGAGCCTGGCTTGCCGTTTGAAGCAGGATTGCTCCAGCCAACCTCGGGTGCCTCTGCGTGTTGGTGGCCCGCTGCCCAGAGCAGCTATCTACCCATGCAGGCGAGACTGAGCGAGTATCGCCGCCATGGATCGAATTCTCTTCGGCTCATCGAACAAGGGAAAAGTTGCAGAAGTCTCGCAGGTGGCTTCTCGGCTAGGTGTCGCGATAGTTGGGCTTAGTGAGTGCCAGTCTTCGCAGGTCGGCGGGCCGCCTGTTGTCGTTGAGGGGCTCCCAACCTACGAAGCGAACGCGTCCCACAAGGCGCTTTCGTACTCCCGTTGGGCAGGGCGGTCCTGCCTCGGTGATGATACAGGCCTAGAGATCGAAGCCTTGGGCGGCTTGCCTGGTTTGTACTCGCACCGATTCGGGTTGCTCCGGGTTACGGCGCTTCTGGGGCTGCGGGCCGAAACCCCCGCCCGTTTCGTCTGCTGCATCTCGTACGCAGAGCCCTCCGGAAGGCTAATATCGGTTACCAAGGCCCTCGAAGGGGTGCTGCGTAAGCCGTCAGATCAGGAGGTTAGAGATTTAGCAGACGACCCTCTGCCGTACGCGCGGCTCTTTACTCCGAATGGCGAGAGGCGCCCGCTCCGAGAGCTGCTTTCGAATGACGGGTTCCTCTCGCACCGCGGCTTGGCGCTGACCTGCCTCCTGAGGGTTCTCCAGAAGTAGGCTGCTACGGCAGGTTCGGGCCCGTTCTGTCTTTTGGCTAGTTTATCCGTCAGGGGCGAATTCAAACCGGCTGCTAACACAATTTGTGTTGAGTATGAACGCGGGTCGAGGCAACCTCGCGCAGTCGAAAAACGCCAGCTAATCCAAGGGGTACAAGGCATGGTCGCTCCGAGTCGCGGAGGGCAGGACGTCTCTGTTGCTGCTTCAAAAGTTAAGGACCTCGTCGCCGCTGCATGCAGCTCAAATGACGCACGCTTTATCGGACAAGTTCTGTCAGGGCTCGTTGACAGGCTAAGCGGCTCCGAAGTCGAGGCCGCGGTTAAGGCTGTCTCTGCGATAGTTGAGAAGCAGATTGGCCTAAACAGCGTGGCAATTGAGGGGCTCCATCAGCTTCGCTGCCTCTCGAAATCGGCATGCAACTCGCTCGCAAGAAAAATTATGTCACAGGAGCCATCCAGTGATGACCGGGAGATGGTTCATGCTGCTGCGGTCTCGCTCCTGATAGAGTCTCGCAGTGCGGGCGATCCAGATCTGGAGATCATAGGTCGCTGCCTGAATCGCGGCTTCCCGGCCGTGCGCAGGGCTTGCCAGTCGGCTTTGCGAGGGCTGTCGGCAGAAGCGCGTGGGCAGCTCCTTAAGGACATCGGAGCAGAAGGGGATGGGCGGTTCAAGGATGTGAGGATATTCCTCGAAACTGCCCCGATGCCCCTCTGTGACGAGAACGAGGAGAATGAGCCGTTAGGTGAACAGGATGTCCAGAAGTCGAGGCGGCCGAAAGCCGCGCAGCCGACAGGCCGGAAAGAGAGCGCTGTTACCAAGGCTGCTAAAAGCAGCGCTGCCTCAAAAGCGGCAGCAAAGGTGCGAGAGGAGAGAGAGCTTGCCCGAGTCGAGCCGAAGCAGGCTGAGAGCTTTGAAGACGTCAAGCTCCCGCAGGTGAGCCTCCAAGCGGCACATGAGTCATCAATCAGTGGGCAAGTCAGGGAGATTATCGAGCGCGAGAGGAGTCCAGAGCTGGCGGCCTTTTCGCTTCAGAAGCTTGAGCTCGGCGCTACCAGCGGTTCTGCTGTTAATAGTGTCATGGCGAACTTAGCGGAGCTAGCTCTTCGCTACAGCCCGCAGCGGGCAGCAGACCTCACGGCGCACCTTGTTTTCCTGCTGTCGGATCCCTCCCAGCCTGAGAAGGCGAGAGTTGGGGGATTCGTGCAGGCAATTATTGGAGCTGCGTCTCAACAAATTAGGCTCAGATGATCGCCGCCCTGCCTGAGGGTTGCTAGAGAGCTCCGTCAACTAAGAGGCTTCTGATCAGCAGCTCTAACGCCTTTCCGTTCTTGTGTCCCGACAGCACATGAGTTGAGTTGGCCTCCAGGAGACGCTGCTTCTGGCTAAAGTCGAGCCCCCGCAGGCCACGAATTGTGGCCGCGCGAAGGGTGGGCTGCGAATGGAAAGCGTACGTTCCGATGAGAAGCGCATCTGCGCTGTTGTGCTCCTCGAGGGCGACCAGCCGCACCAGCGCAGAGATCTTTGCGGGCTCGCTATCCGCGCCGTCAGGCTCTCCCAGAACTCGGTGTATGCCCTTTCTCAGCGGCTCCGGGCCGAAGGCGCGCAGGTGAAAGAGGCAGGTCGACACGACGTTGTTGGTGGTAGGACGCGCTTTGAGGATCTCTAGGAGAGCGGACTGCCGACGGTCGTCTGGCGCTGGATCGAGGGCGATGCTGCGTGCGTGAAGTTCTACCTCAAGCGGGTCGTTAGAGGCGAGGGCCGCTTCAAGGAGTGCGTTTAGGTTGCGCGCGCCATTATTAGGAGAATGGGATACCACACAGATCTTCGGAACCTAGCCTGGCGAGAGTTTGCACGGAACGGAGCTAATTCTCAACTGATCTTTTCCCGCGCGCACCGACGGGTGCCTTGGCTAAGACCCTCTGAGCCGGTCAAGAATGATCGCGCATGCGGCGCGCACAGAGAGGTGGTTGTACTCTGTGGGGCCAACGATAGGCTTGAGCACGTGGTCTGCCCGAGCCATCAGCTCTGGTCCCATTCCCCAGCCGGTGCCGAACATCAGCAGGTACGAGCCGCCGCAATCCTCCATCGTTTGCCTCATGTCCTGGTAGCTAATTCGATCATCACCATCACGGGCTGAAGTTGCCAGGAGCTTAGGCAGGGCACCGGTGCGCTTCTCAATCTTCATAATCGCCTCATCGAGGTCGCTCACGATGTCGAGGACACTGAGCGCGTCCTGGCGGTTTGGATTGTAGGTTGAGCCGAAGTCGCCGTCCCAGTGGCGCTTAACAGTTCGCACGAGCGCCCGCATCGTCTGGGACGGGTGAGCCACGAAGAGGGAATCAACTCCGTAGGTGCGCGAGCTGCGCGAGATGTCGTGCACGTCGATCAGGGTTACGGAGGTCGAGACCTTCTTGCCAGTCTTGTCGACCATGCCGTCATGCAAGAGGGCAACGTTGAGGCTGAGGGGTGCGGCGGCCATACGTTACGACCCTTTCGGCTTAGCCAGAGCTTCTGTCCTGCGTCGCGCCTCGGCTAGGCGCCATTCGCGGATTAGCTTGTGATTGCCAGACAGCAGAATGTCGGGGACTTTGAGCCCACGGTACTCTTCTGGTCGCGTGAACTGCGGGGCCTCCACCAGCGATCCGTCGCCGAGCGCGGGCGAGAACGACTCGTGTTCGATAGACTCGCTGTTCTGGATGACATCCGGCTGCAAGCGCAGGCACGCTTCCATGACGAGCATGGCGGGCACCTCGCCTCCCATGACGACGAAGTCGCCGATGGATATCTCTTCGTCCACCACTAAGTCGATTACGCGCTGGTCGATCCCTTCGTAGCGCCCGCATACGAAGATCACGGAGTCGAGCTTTGACAGCTCCGCTGCCTTGCCCTGGCTGAACCTCCTGCCGCAGGGCGATAGGAGCACTACCTTGGCCTGAGGTAGCCGCGATTTCGCCGACTCTACTGCGCACACCAGCGGATCTGGCATCATGACGAGGCCGGCACCTCCGCCGTACGGGTAGTCGTCAACTTTGTTGTGAGGCGGTGCTGAGAAGTCTCGGATGTTAGTGACCTTGGCTGAGAGCAGGCCGCGATCGCGAGCCTTCCCGATCAGGCTCGTTGCCAGGAAGCTATCGAAGATCTCCGGGAATATGGTTAGGATCTCAACTTTCCACACGGTCGCGTTCGCCAAAAAAAAACGGCCGGTCCACTGAGGATTCCGGCCGTGATTGAAGCTCTAGGCTCAACCCTGTTACTTCTTGGAAGTGCCTTTCGCCCTGAGCTTACGCTTCTTGCGGGCGTCCTGGATACGCTTGAGCTTGTGCTCTTCGCGGCCCTCAACGAGGCCAGGGATTGCTTTCTTAATCAACGAGCGGACGACATCAGTTGGCTTTGCGCCGAGACTGATCCACTTCTTAATCAGGTCCTCCTTGAGGGTTACCCGAGCCGGATTGGAAAGGGGATTGTAGGTTCCGACCACTTCGAGGAAACGGCCATCTCTCTTGTTTTGCTTGTCGGTTGCGACCACACGGTACGCCGGTGACTTATGCTTACCGAGCCGAGCAAGACGAAGTACAACTGCCACAGTAACTCCTGTAAAAGGTTACGAGAAAAACGAGCCGGAACTGTACACCAGAAGAGCCACTTGGGTAAAGATGCGTGCCCGGAATCAAGGATTTCGAGCGATTGCTGCCTCTAAATAACTGAAATAACTAGCTGGATATTTCAAGTGGCTTTATGCGACTAGCGTCGACGCCCAAGTAGTCCGCCCATGCCGCCCATGCCTCCGCCACCCATCAGCCCACCGAGCATGCCGGGTCCCATCTTCATCAGCTGCTTCATCATTTTGCGCATCTCGACGAACTGCTTGAGCAGCTTGTTTACGTCTTCAACGCTGGTGCCTGAGCCTTTGGCGATTCGGCGGCGTCGGCTGCCGTCGATTATCTCGTGGTTGCGGCGCTCCTGGAGCGTCATGGAGAGGATAATTGCCTCAAGCTTTGTGAACTCGCGCTCCTGTTTCTCCGGGTCTACCTGCTTGGCGAGCTTGTTAAGGCCCGGAATCATGGAGGCCAGAGATGAGATGCTCCCCATCTTTTTAATCATGCGCATCTGCCCAAGGAAGTCCTCGAAGGTGAACTGCTCCTTCTTGAACTTCTTCTCTAGGGCGGCAGAGTCCTCAAGCGAGACCTGCTGAGTGGCCTTCTCGATAAGGGTCAGGACATCCCCCATCCCGAGGATCCGCGAGGCCATGCGCTCGGGGGGAAAGGCTTCCAGGGCATCGGACTTCTCGCCAAGGCCGACGAACTTGATCGGCTTGCCGGTCACGGCGCGCATCGATAGCGCCGCGCCGCCGCGCGCATCGCCGTCGAGCTTGGTGAGGATGAGCCCAGTCAGGGGCAGGGCGTCACCGAAGCCCTGGGCGACGTTGACAGCCTCTTGGCCCGTCATGGCATCTGCCACCAGGAGCGTTTCGTTCGGCGCTACTGCTGCGGCGATTTGCTTCAGCTCGTCCATGAGGTTGGCATCGATTTGCAGCCGGCCCGCGGTGTCGATGATGACTACGTCGCACATGGTTCGAGAGGCCTGCTCTCGGGCGCGGATCGCTATGTCGAGGGGGCGATCGGTGGGCTTAGAGTCGAACACGGGGATGCCGAGCGACGAACCGAGGGTTTTGAGCTGCTCGATAGCCGCCGGTCGGTACACATCTGCCGGAACGAGCAGGGGCGAGCGCTTGTAGCTGTCCCGAAGGAGCCGAGCGAGCTTGGCGCTGGTGGTAGTTTTTCCGGAGCCCTGCAAGCCAGCCAGCAGTATGACCACTGGAGGAGCGGACTTGAGGTCGAGGTCAGCAGCCTCTCCTCCCATCATCGCGGTAAGCTCTTCGTGCACGATTTTGATGATCTGCTGGTCAGGGGACAGGCTCTTGAGGACAGACTCTCCGACAGCTTTCTCTGAGACGCGTGCGCAGAAGTCCTTTGCGACTTTGAAGTTCACGTCGCCCTCGAGCAGGGCAGTGCGGACCTCTTTCATGGTCGCCTCGACGTCGGAAGCCGAGAGAGCCCCGCGGCCGCGAATCTTCTTGAGGGCGGAATCGAGCTTGTCGTGTAGGAAGTCGAACATCGTGCTTCTCCCAGGGGTGAGCTTTGAACGCCCGTAGACTAGCCCGAAATGCGCGCGACCGGGAGGGGGAGGGGGTTGGAATCGACTGGAGGGCAGTAGAATCTGCGAATTGGCAGGCCCTAGAAGCAGCCAGTCTGCCGTAGAGTCCTGTTGCCACCTCGAAAAAAGACACTCCTGAACGGCTGGCTGCGCTAAAGCCCGCTGCGGAGAAGACGCCCCTCTTAGAACGAGGCCTGATTCATAACGACCACGCCGCGCTCAGCGCGCAGCTCCACCACGGTTCGATTTGGAAGCGGCGCCCAGGAGCGCTTCCGGTCGACCGGCTCTGATGCGATGCAGATGTCATTTGGGCGCTGATGAGAGTGTAGCGTGTAGTACCCCTCGTGAATATCTCGGCTCGAGCCGCGATCCTCAAAGCAGCGCCAAGCGAATACGCCGCGCGGAGAGAGCAGTAGGCCGTTAAGAGAGGTAAAGCTCCACTCCCGCGAGCACCGCGCGAGGAGGTCTCGCAACGATGAGAGGTCGAGCACATGAATTTTTTGCGCAACGTGCTCAAGGAACAGGAACGAGTCGGTGACTCGCCGAGCGGAGGCCTGCTCAAAGAGGTTTCGAATGCCGCCGTTGTGGCAGAAAGCAACTGTTTCGCCGGCCACTGTCGCGGTGTAGGGGTGCGCTGCGGAGCGGTTGATCACGAGCCCCTGGCTGGCTGCCCTGTTGTGGGCGATGAAGGACTTTGTGGAGAGACTCTCTGCTTCCCCGATGAACGAGGCATCCCAACAATCATTTCGGCCGCGCTTCGAGAGCTTGATGGAATCGCGGTCTAGCCACGCCATTCCGCAGCCATCGTTGTGGGGACCGAAAGGCTGCGAGGGGAAAGGAAGCTTTGCTCGAAGTGACTGAGCGCTCAAAGAGTGCGGCGCGGTGAGCAGCTCGTACTCAGCGGGAGCCTCCTGAACAGATACCTTGGCAAGCATTCGGCACATGAGGCGAGGTTAGCCGCACGCTATCGGGTAATCAATCGTTGAGTCAGCGAAGGATGCGGGTCCAGCTGCTTAGGGGGACTCTCGGTGCAGAATCGGGGGGTGAAGAAACAGGAAGCCGGATTGACAGCGAGCCGCCAGGAAACATCGCGCTCTGACAGCTTTGAGCTGCGATGAAGGGTTCTGAGTTGGCCGCCACTGATCGGGAGCTGCAGCTCTCAGAGGCGCAGCTTGAGCCTGTACGCCTCTCGTCCCTGGGTAAACAGGGTCATCAGTGTGCTCGTGCTCCATGCGAAGTTAAAGAGGCCGCTCACGGCGATAAAGATCATGTACAGCTTCCAGCCCGGCCGTAGCGAGTCGCTCTCGAAGCCAACAGTCGTGTACGTGCTGCCGGCTATGAGCAGCGCCTCGAGCAGGTTGTCGGTAAGATCGAAGATGAGGAGGGACAATCCCCAGAACCCGATCTCGGCGAGGTGAACAAGAACCAGCCCCAGCACTGCGAGGTAGCACTGAAGGATTACTCGATTGAAGCGCTTGGCAGAAAGGTGGCGTTGCATCACTCCCTCTGAGTGAAACAGGATGCGTGAAGACCAGGCGCCATGAAAGCCCGTGGCGAGGAGAATCGCACACAGAGCGACAAATGTTTCCTGCACGAGACTAAGCAGATTGAATCCGCTGAGTAGAGCAGAGGTGTCAGGCGTCGTTGGCATAAGGGCCCTCACGAGAAACGGCACAAGTGCTGCGCCTTTTTTATAGCGGAGCGCTGTGCCTGCTCGCCAGATGCTCTTCGCTAGCGCAGGCTGCTACCCGGCGCTGAGCGATTGAGCCGGAATTCCGCCGCCCTTTAAGGACGGCTGTTGGCGATGCTCTCAGGGGCGATGTCGCGACCCCGGACAAAGCCAGCTTCGGGGCTTACCACCTCAAACCATCGCTCGTGCTGCTGACCGACGACTAGGCGCTCTCCTTTCTGCAGGTCTCGCACCAGGGGAGAAGAGTCATCTGGCTGCTCGCGGAGTGCTGTCGAGGCCTCGGTGACCACCCAGGGCTCAGAGCCAGCTTGGCCATTGTTTGAGCCCAGGGGCGCTTGAGGGTTTGCTGGAGGCGATGCGGACCCGGGCGCAGGGGCTGGGCTAGCTTTTTTCCTGGGCGCGCGGCCGGTGGCCGTTAGGTAACGGTCTGTGGCTTCCGGCATGAGTGCCTCAAGCGCGTCGATGCGATCTTGGTTAGCGGGGTGGCTTGATAGGAAGGAGGCGGTAGGGCTGACGCCGCCGTGAAGGGTATCGAAGCGCGTCCAGAAGTCCACGGCAGCTCTGGGATCTATGCCGGCGTCCGCGAGCAGGAACAATCCGATCTGGTCGGCTTCGAGCTCTTGGCGCTGAGACTCAGGAACTACCACCATTGCTCGGACAGCTTCGGTGACGAGCGCGCCGGCAACCTGGGCTAGCGCCCCGTATCCTCCTTGAGTTGAAAGGATGCTGCTGGCGAGGTCTCCGGAGACTGATGCGATGATCTCGCTCGCCTCTTCGTCGGGAGTGGCAAAGGTGTGGTTGGCGAGCACGTGCCCGATCTCGTGAGCCAGCACCGTTGCGAGGTCTGCGTCGTTCTGAGTCGCCATCAGCATGCCGGTCCAGACAAATACAAAGTTGCCTCGGGTGGCTGCAGCGTTGATCACGTGGTCGCCTCGGAGTACGTACACGTTCCATGGGCTAGAGCTAGCGTGGGCTGCCTTTGCAAGGCGGTCCACTATGTCGCGCGTCCGGTTGACGTCCCGGTCGTTCTGCTCAACTGGGTAATCCTGGCTGAGTTTGTTCAAAACCTCTAAGCCGTACGCCTCGTCCTCGGGAGTTACGTAAGACGGAGCTGGAATCTCTCCCGGGGTAACTGGTACCCGCGATGACAAGCAACCAGACAGGAATGTGAGCGCCACGAGCAGCGATGACGTGACTAGCCGCGCGGCGGCGAAAGACGATCGGCAGCGGTGGAGTAGTCGCGTCTTCACGCAGGCTATAGCCCGGGTATGTACTTAAGGTACGCTAGGGCGCTCGGCGGCTTGCGCTTGCAGGAGACCCGAAAGCCGTTCGGCACAGGAATGATTGAAGCACACTCCCAGCCATCTGCGCCGAGCTTGGTCAGGTCGCTCTCCATCTGGCTAGCCGTGGCAGCCGCCGGTATGTCTACGACCTTGTACTCCCACTGGAACAGCTTCTCGACCTCAACCTTGGTTCGGGCCTGAATCTCTTCAGCGTGCGGCGCCACCGCTTCCTGTACCTGTCCGCTCGTTTTTTCCAGCTGCTCGTTGAGGTTTTCTAGGACTGTGCCAATCGCCTGGTCGACTTCGGTAGCCGCCTGGGGGGCGGGCGGGGCGGCAGCCTCATCGCTCTGGGTGTCAGTACTATCGGAATCAGAGCAGGCACTTATGAAGACGGCCAAGGCGAATGTGCAAAGGGCTGTCGTTATTGCATCTTTTGTCCAAAAGCCGGTATAGTGACGGGTTGTCATAGGGGCCTCCCCAAATTCAGTAAGGAATCCGTAGTGCCTAAAGCAAAAGATAGCGGTTCTGCCCGGCAGATACCAGTCAGCTTCGTCATTCAGTACTCGCCCAAGGAGATAGCCTCTCGCGTAGCCGAGCTAGGAGAAGAGATCGGCCGTTGGTGCTCGAGAGTCTGGGAAGAGTCTCACACCGACGTGTTAGTTGTGCCGGTATTGAGGGGAGGAGTGTTCTTCTTCGCTGACCTCGCCCGCCAGATACCTGATTCAGTTGAGATCGTGCCGGTTCGCACCGAGGCCTACGAGGCCACTGTGTCCGGGGTCAAGAAAGAGAAGGTGACCGTTCACTCGGACGGCCTGGCGGTGAAGGGCCGGGTGGTGCTGATCGTTGATGATGTGTGCGACTCGGGGCGTACGCTTGAGGCGCTTGAGAAGGACTTCTTGGAGAAGGGTGCGCGCGAAGTGCGCAGCGTTGTCCTAATCCGCCGCCTGCTCGACAAGCCGACCTTTGTCCCTTGCTGGGTCGGGTTCGAATATGACGGGCTGGAGTGGTTTGTAGGCTACGGAATGGACGACGGCGAGCGCTGGAGAAACCTGCCCGGAGTGTACGTCATCAGGCGGGAGCCTTAGTCGATGGGCAGTGCGGCTGAAGCGAGCCAGAAAGCCCCAGAGCAGGGGCGCGGTTCCGGCGTTGACTACGTCGTGGACATCGTCGGACTGTCGAAGAGCTTCCGCCGCAGGACCCGATCCAAGGGCAGCTACACGACGCTCAAGAGTGCCGCGCTCGGCATGCTCAAGCCGGCTCGAGACCGAAACCTCGCAGCAGAGGGCGATGGCGTTACTCACGCCATCAGAGATCTGACGATGCGAATTCCGCGCGGCGCCTCGGTTGGCCTGATCGGCAGGAACGGCTCGGGCAAGTCAACATTTCTTAAGCTCGTTACGGGAATCTACAAGCCAGACTCTGGCTCAGTCTCGGTTCTGGGAAGAGTCGCGGCGCTCATAGAGCTCGGCGCGGGGTTTCATCCAGACTTTACCGGGCGAGAGAACCTGATGCTGGCAGGCGTGATGCACGGGCTCAGCAGGCGCGAAGTTGAGGAGCGCTTCGACGAGATCGTGCGCTTCGCGGAGCTTGAGGCAGTCATAGATGACCCGGTCCGCACCTACTCGTCAGGCATGTTCATGCGGCTAGGCTTCAGCGTCGCTGTGCACACAGACCCAGACGTGCTCTTAGTCGACGAGGTGTTGGCGGTGGGCGATGCCGGCTTCGTGGCAAAGTGTAAGGAGAAGATCGCGGAGCTGCGCAGAGAGGGGAAGACCCTCATTCTGGTCACGCACGACCTGGACTCGGTTGAGCGCTGGTGCGATGAGGCGATCTGGCTTCACGAGGGAGAGGTGCGGGAGCGAGGCTACCCTCGGCGCGTGATCGACGCGTACCGGCATTTTATCGAGAAGGGAGAAGAGCTGCAGATTCTTGAAAGCGAGAGAGAGTCGTGGCCGAGCTCCAGCGCTGAGGCGACAGGAGCGGCGGGAGTAATGGAGCATGCTCGCTGGGGCAGCCGCGAAGTAGAGATCTCGTCTGTTGAGCTAGTAGACGCGGCAGGGACAGAAACGCGCGTGTTCCACCCCGGTGACGGCGCCCGGGTGCGCATCTCATACCGGACTCATTCGCCCCAGGAAGACGTCGTGTGCGGAATCGGTATCCACCGCGGCGATGGACTGTCGGTGTTTGGCACAAACACGGATATCGACCGGGTGAGCCTTCCGAAGCTGGGCAGCAGCGGCGTGATCGAGTGTCAGATCGAGCGCCTTGGGCTCCTCGATGGCGCATTCTCTCTGGACGTTGCGCTGCATCGCCAGGATGGATACGCCTACGACTACCACAAGGCTGCCATTCAGTTTTCCGTGCGCTCTGAATCAAGAGAGGCTGGTGTCGTGTCCCCGCAGCGAGAGTGGCGGGCAAACGGTGAGGTCTGCCGATGTTCGCGCTAAGCCGAGAAACGTGGAAGTGCAGGGCGCTCGTGGACGCGCTCGTGAGACGGCACGTGGCGACGCGCTACCGCGGATCGCTGTTTGGGTTCCTCTGGTCGTTCCTCAACCCACTCTGCCTCATGGCGGTCTACACGCTCGTGTTTAGCTACTACATGCGCTTCAACGGCGGCGAGCACTACCACCTGATGGTCTTTGCTGGACTGCTCCCGTGGATTTGGACTAGCAGCGCGCTGAGCGAGGGCACAGCATCTCTCGTTAGCAGCGGGCACCTGATCACCAAGTCTCTCTTCCCGGCCCACATCCTGCCCTTCGTCAGCGTGCTTTCGTCGATGGCTCACTTCCTCTTCGCCCTGCCGATGCTGGCGCTGTTTATGCTGCTCGCGGGAGTGCCCGTGTCAGCCTCGTGGCTTTTGCTGCCAGTGGTCATCTTGCTGCACGCCTGCATCTTGCATGGCATGGTGTTGGCGCTGAGCGCACTCAATGTGTTTTTCAGGGACGTGCAGCACCTGGTGTCTAACCTGCTCACCTTCGTCTTTTTTCTCTGTCCCATAGTGTACCCGGCATCGGCTGTGCCAGAGCGGTACCGAGTCCTGCTCGAGGCCAATCCGTTTGCAGTGCTCACGGTGGCCTACCAGCAGGTGCTGGTTGAGGGGAGGCTTCCGGCTCCGGGCCTGTGGGCGGTGCTGTCGGTGACGGCGGTGCTGTCGCTGGCTGTGGGGACGGCGGTGCACGCCAGATTGCGGGAGAGGTTTGCTGAGGCGTTATGAGCGAGTCACGCGCGATACACCAGCTTGTGCACACCCTGAGCTACGGGGATGCGATTTCGACGGAGGTGCTGGCGCTCCAGCGGACGCTCCAGGCCCTCGGCTACCAGAGCGAAATCTTCGCCATCGGTGAGCACGTTCGGCTCAAGGGTCGTTCACGCCCGTACCGAGAGGTGCTGCAGAGCGAGTCTGCGGACCTCATCCTACACTACTCGCTCGGCTCGCCGCTCAATGAGGTGTACGCCTCCTGGAACAGGGGCAGGCGAACCTTGGTGTACCACAATATCACGCCGGCCAAGTGGTTTGAGGGCGTCAACGCGCGGGTGGCGCGGGACATTGAGCGCGGACTCTCCGATCTTCCTGCGCTGTGTGCGGCTTCTGACGCGATCTGGGCCGACTCGCAATTTAATGCCGACGAGCTTGCGGCTCTCGGGTTTCGCTCCGAGGTGCTTGAGCTTCTGGTTGACCCGGGACGCTGGGGCCTGCCGCGAAACGAGACGGTCTACGCTGACGTGCGCAGGCTTGCTCGCATGAACATTCTGCACGTGGGGCGGCTGGCGCCGAACAAGCGGGTCGAGGACATCTTGAAGGCCTTCCGCTTCCTGCACGTGGGCCTTGAGCCTGACAGCAAGCTGTGGCTAGTTGGAATCGACACCGACACGGAGCTTTACTCGTTCTCGCTGCGGGAGATGGCGGCTCGGCTCGGAATTGGCGGCGCAGTTGAATTTACGGGATGCCTGTCTGACGAAGGAGTGCGGGCGCTCTACGAGGCGTGCGACGCCTACATCTGCATGAGCGAACATGAGGGCTTTTGTCTTCCGCTCGTTGAGGCGATGCACTTCGGCTTGCCTTTGGTGGCGTTCGGCGCGGGTGCCGTAGCGGACACTGTTGGTGATGGAGGGGTTGTTGTTAGCGAGAAGCGCCACGCACAGCTTGGGCAGCTGCTCTACGACATGGCAATTCCTGGAGAGCTCAGGGAGAAGCTCGTTGCTCACGGCAGGCGCCGAGTCGCGCACTTCAGCGAAGAGAGATTCCGGGCGCGCGTGGCGGACCTCGTTTCGCGCCAACACGAGGCGCGCAAGGCACAGGGAGCGTGATGCGAGTAGGGTTTGACATCAGCGCGCTCGACCCAGAGTTTAAGTGCCACGCGCAGCGCGGAATAGGGCGCTACGTGTCGGAGCTCGTGCGGGCGCTCTCGGTCCCTAGTGACGACGGGCTAGACGTCGAGTGTTTCGATCACAAGTCGCTCATCACGAAGGGCGTAGGCGCCAAGATCGTCAATGCGCTCCCGGCGGGCAGGACCACCGCGCGGCAGCAGCTCCTCTACCCGCTCAAGCTCAACTCCGGCGAGATGAAGAAATTCTCGTTCTTGCACTTTCCAGCCCACATGGATGCGCCGGCTTGGAGCTCGAAGCCGTACGTGCTTACCGTGCTCGACCTTATCCCGCTCATCCTCCAGGACCTGTACCGAGCCAACCGTCCGGGCTGGCGATTCTCGTTTGCGCGCTGGCTTGAGATTAGGGCCATTCGCCAAGCAGCCTTCCTGATCGCAATATCGGAGACGACCGCCCAGGACATCAATCGGCTTCTCGGGGTGCCTCGCGACCGTATCCTTGTGACTCCGCTTGGAGTGGACGAGAGCTTCTTCTCGGATTTCGAGCGCCGAAAGTCGGTCACTGAAGATGAGTCTCTTTCGCTGCGAATTAAGCTTGGAATCCCGGTTGGCAGGCCGATCCTGCTGTACGTCGGAGGGCACGACGAGCGAAAGAACATCCGCGGCTTGATTGAGATCGCCTCAGAAGCGGTTCGGGAGGTCGAGCGTACTGGAGGAGATGTGCCCGTTCTCGTTCTGGCTGGACGAGTCAGTTCGCCTAAAGAAGAGGAGCGCCTCAATGTTGCGCTGTGGGACTTCTCGATGGCCTCTGACACAGTGAACGTCGGCTACGTTTCGGATGAGGACCTGCACGCCCTGTACGCCGAGAGCTCGGTATTTCTCTTCCCGAGCCTGTACGAAGGCTTCGGGCTGCCGGTGCTGGAGGCGATGGCAGCAGGGGTGCCTGTTGCATGCTCAAACGTTTCTTCTATGCCCGAGGTGCTCGGAGACACCGGGCTCACGTTCGGGCCGACAGATATTCGAGCCGGCGCAAAAGCGGTGCTCAAGCTGCTAAAAGAGCCGGAGATGGCGCGTTCGCTAGCGCAGGCCGCGCACGAGCGTTCGCGAGAGTTTACCTGGGAGCGCACGGGGCGCCTTACTCGCGAGGCGTACAGGGCAGCGGGAGAAGTCCTCGGGATTGAGCGTCAGGCTGCGCCGACTCAGGGAATGCTGCGCGCCGGGGGAGAGTAGTGGCATGGTGCCTAAGCTAAAGGTTGTCGAGTTTCCTGGCGCGGCAGCGACGCGACGCCATGAGCCGTCCCTGCCCTCCGAGTTGCCGGCTGCCAACGATCGCGGCGACAAGCTCTTTCTGGCGCTCTCGATGCTTCTCGCTGTTCTTGTGCGGCTCGACTTCATGCGGGCGACTCAGTGGTCGATCGACGCGGATGAAGCGATTGTCGGGCTGATGGGCAAGCACATCCTAGAGGGGCGAAGCCTTCCGGTTTTCTACTACGGCCAGCACTACATGGGCTCGCTTGAGGCGATTCTCGCTGCGGGATCGTTTGCTCTCTTCGGGACCACGCCGTTTGCGCTGTCGCTCGTGCCGCTCGTGTTTGCGGTGCTGCTCGTTCCGCTGATGTACGCCCTGGCTGCGTCTCTCGGCGGCCGGTTTGCCGGACGCGCCGCCGCCATTCTGATGGCCTTTCCTCCATCTGCGCTCATTATCTGGAGCAGCAAGGCTCGCGGCGGCTTCATCGAGGTGCTCTTCATCGGGGCCCTGGCCCTGCTGGCGGCTGTGCGCTGGAGCCGCTCGAAGCCAGGCGACTTGAGGTATCCGTGCGCGCTCGGGCTGCTGCTCGGCATTGGATGGTGGGTGAACAACCAGATCGTGTACTTCATCCTGCCGGTAGCGCTGGGTGCCTCGTTACTGCTGCTCGGACAGCTCGTGAGGGGCGAGCTGCCGCTTCGTCGGTTGTTGGCAATAGTAGTAGCGGGTAGCGCCTGTTTCTTCGTAGGCGGAGCCCCGTACTGGGTTTACAACATCCAGCTTGGATTCCCGTCTTTCGGGATGTTCGGGCTGGCTGAGGGAGCAGAAGTCGGTAAGCAGTGGGAGGGGCTTTTCTCGCAGGCTCTTCCGATTATTTTCGGCGCCGTCCGGTTCTGGCATAGCCAGGAGCTCTTTCCTGCGGCCACCGCAGTTGCCTACGGCCTGTACGGCTCGGCTATTGTCGTGGTGACGCTCTCCTTCCGCCGAGACCTGCTTGCAGCGCTGCTGCTCCGGAAGCCTCTTGGCTCCGCGGCCGTTGGCGTCGTGCTGCTCGTGTTGCCTGTTAGCTGTGCGGTCTTTGCGATGAGCAGCTACGGCTGGCTCTTCCAGGCGCCGAGGTACCTGCTGCCGATGTACGTGAGCCTCTTCGCTGTGGCCGGCATTGCTGTGGCCTGCATCGCGCGCTGGTCGCGGGCTGTGGCGATAGCGGCCCTGCTGAGTCTCTTGGGAATGAACGCCGCGTCAGCCTACCTGGGAGGACGGGCTGTGGCAGGAGAGCCGATTGTCTACGGCGGCGAGAGAGTTGCGCGCAGCCACGACGAGCTGATAGCGGCGCTCGACCAGCTCGGCATCTCGTACGTTCGGACGAACTACTGGATCGGCTACCGTCTGGCGTTTGAGACTCTCGAGAGAATTACATTCTCCATGTTTCAGGAGCCGCACCAGATTCGGATTCCCGAGTACGAGCGCGGAATGACTCCCGAGCAGCGCGAATCTGTTCCGCTCGTGTTGGTGCCGTCCGAGGCGAAGCTGGTACGGCGCGCTCTCGAGGCGGCGAGCATCCCGTTCAGTGGACGCAGCGCCGGCGGGTACGTCATTGTGTACAACGTGCGGCCGCCGAAGCGGGCTGGCGACAAGATTCCGCAGTCGGAAGTGGCAAGCGTGTCGGCGTGGGGCGAGCAAGACGCAAAGCTGGCTGTGGATGGCGATTTTTCTACACGCTGGGGCACTGGATCTCCGCAG
This sequence comes from Pseudomonadota bacterium, assembly GCA_900299035.1. Taxonomy (GTDB): domain Bacteria; phylum Bdellovibrionota_C; class UBA2361; order UBA2361; family OMII01; genus OMII01. Next base: position 13,463 of record OMIG01000240.1, on the reverse strand, counting down.
CGGCCAGGCATGTCGTTTGAGGTGCGCTTCCGCCGTCCAGTGCGGCTCTACGGGATCGAGTACGACATCGGACGCTGGCCGCACGACTCTCCGCGTGGCCTCCAGGTAGAAGTCGTCCGCCCGGACGGCTCGCGCCAGGTGGTCTTGGATGCTGAACGGTACGCAGCGTTTCGTTACCTTTACCAGATGAACGGCGGATTCCGGTTCGACTTCGCTCCCGAAGATGCTTCTGGGGTAATCCTTACTCAGACCGGCAAAGACGGCCGCATGGACTGGTCGGTCGGGGAGCTCCAGTTCTTGGGCGTTGCAGATGGCACTCAGTAGCTCTACGCAGCCAACAGCAGCGGCGGAGGCCGCAACGGAGCCGGGCACAGCGCAGCGGCGTCCGTGGGGCGCTCTTCGGCTTGTGATTGGAGCCGGACTCCTCGCCGCAATGGCGTACTTCGTTGACCTCTCGAGCTTAGTGTCGGCGCTCTCTGAGATCTCTCTGCGCGATCTTTTCGTGCTTCTCGCAATCGCCGCAGTGCTCATCCTCATTAGTGTCATTAAGTGGAGAGCTTTCTTGAGCCGGCTGAGGATTCAGGCGACCGTGTGGCACCTCTACAGGCTCTACCTGGTTGGATACTTCGTAAACCTCGTAATGCCATCCTACGTGGGAGGCGACGTGGTCCGGAGCCTCTACGTTGGCGAGCGTGCGGATCGAGCTCATGCTGTGTCGGCGACGCTTCTTGAGCGCTACACCGGTTTTATGGCGATGGTGCTCATGTCGCTAGTCGCCCTCCCGTTCAGTTCAGCGGTTACGTGGCAGGTTGCCGCTCTCGTGCTGGTCGTTGCGGCAGGAGCAATCGCGGGCAGCGTTGCCATGTTCACTCGCCGGGTCTCAATCACCCTCAAGAGGCTGGGGCTCCCTGAGAGGCTGATCGCTAAAGTCGAGAAGGTGGAGGAGGGGCTCATCTGGGGCGGCAGCGACGTGCGGCTCATGTGCCAAGCCGCGGCCCTGTCGGCCGCGTTTCACGTTATGACTATTGTGAACACCGTCGCGGTTTCTCACGCCATAGGCTGGAGTGCAGCACCGTGGGGCGAGCTGTTTGTGGTTGTGCCGCTGATACTATTGGTAGGGGCAATCCCGGTCTCGCCTCAGGGGCTAGGCATCCAGGAGGGAGCTTTCCTGTTCTTCTTGCAGTCGGCTGGGGCTACCCCTGCGCAGGCGCTGGCAGTTGCGCTCGTGTTGCGGGCTAAGTCGTACGTCTTGGCCTTTTTGGGCGGATTGCTATGGCTCGGTGTGAGGGCCCCTAAGACCCTTTCTTCGGCAAACCATTCGCAGTAGCCGGTTCAAGCGGCGTTACCGGGGGCAGCTCGCAGATCGCCTTCGCAAAGGCGTCTTTTCGCGTGGCGTGCCTGGCCCGCCACATGAGCGACTCGTTTATCGTCCCGCGGCACGAACCGCAGGTAAAGCTCGCCCAGTTGAGCGCTGCAGCCAGGTCGAGGCAGGTGTCGTAGTTTGCGCAGCCGTAATTGCGAACGGGCGGCTCAAGCGAGCCAATCGCCGGATCGTCGTCATTGTCCGCGGACCGGTTCGCTGCAGCGCTGTTCTGCGCCGAGAAGTTTTTCTCCTGGCTCCTAAAATTTGCTGAGAGGGGCGAGCGGGTGGAGTTCTCCGAGCTTCGCAGCTCGAATGGGCCGGCCTGCTCCTCAGTTGCGCTCCCCTTCTTTCCTGTGCTTTGGGACATACTTCCTGTCGAAAAAACAAACGAAACATCCTCTTGGATGACTCTCTGACCCTGACACAAGTCTAGGAGGTGAGCAAACCGGAGATTCGGGCCACTACTACGTGAAAACGCGGGGTTAGGAGCACAGTAGACTAAGGAAGAGGCTTCCGATACCTTCCTTCGGTCGCCTAAAAATTCGGTCTTTAGCGTGCACTCTATTCTTCCTACACAGGGCCTAAGCGTCATCTCCGATAGGGGCAGTGGCAGGGCATTTATGACTCTTGTCGATGACCTAGCGTACCTACCGCTTGCGGAAGCCGTGTCGCGGCAGCTCGAGCAGAAAGCCCGCTCAGTAGTGGTCGCAAGCGCACCTGTTTTGGCTGATTCGTGGGAATCCCTTTCTGAATCGCTCTCGCAGCTCATCGAGGAGCTCGGCATCCGCCAGGCCAGTTTCGTGGGCCTAGGAGCTGGAGCCACCTTAGCGCAAAACATGGCGCTCGCTCGGCCTAAGCTCGTGCGCACGCTCGCCGTGGTCGATGCCACCTCACGCCCTCACCCAACGCGCTGGGAACGGGCGGTCGACACGCTTGAAGAGAAGCTCCCTTTCGGGCTTCCGCTTCGCCTTGGAAACAACGGCTTCAACATTAAATCGTACGTTCACCGGCTTCGCGCTCCGATGCTGGTGGTAGGCACTCGCCGAGCCAGCGGCTTCGTCTTGCGCGAGCTACAGGAGCTCTCGAGCCTTGCCCCGACCGCCTGGAAGGTGATGATTCTTGAGAGCGATGGTGAGCAGGAAGCAGAGTCGATAACTCGAACGCTCCTTTCGTTCTGCGACACGCCTGCAAAGTGCCCGCAAAAAAACTTGGGGGCTGTGGCATGACAAAGAAGCGAGCCCCATTTGTCGAGTCCTCGGCGCAGCCAGTAGAGCTATCGCGCAGCCACTTGCCAGAGCTGCTCAAGACGCTCGAAGAGGACGGCCACGCGCCAGGCGTGACCTGGAACGCAGTTGATGCACTGGAGCTCTTGGTTGAAGCTGGCCACTTTCGTGCCGCGCGCGCTCTCGCGGACGGCGTGCATGCGCTGGTTGCAGGCTCTCCGCGCGAGCGGCTCTTTCGGGGGTACGTCGCGCTGTGTGAGCTGATGCAGAACGGCTCGGTGCGATCCTGCGCGCAGGCGATAGAGGCTCTCCACCTCCAGATATCCGCGGGCGGTCACTCAGCAGCAGACCGCGCCCGAGCGGCGCTTATCGTCGCTAGAGCGCTCTTCGTCGGTGTTTCGCTCGGTGTCCTCCCAGATGAAGATCTTCTGCGGGCACGAATAGCCTTGGCAGCAGAGTTCGACTCGTGCTGCGGACCGGAGGCCAAGAAACACCGTGTCCAGCTCGGTCTTGAATTAGCGAAAACGTACCTGCACGCGCCCAAGCCAGAGGCTCTTCAGGCTAAGCTGCTCGTTGATGTGCTTTCGATTGAGCTTGCGGGTGGCGGGTGGTCGGATGACGTTGCCCTCGAGGTGGAGCGATTGCGCTTCCAGGTTGACTGCGCGCTTGGGGCCGTTGAGTCTTTTGCGGCGAGAGCCGAGCAGCTTCGCAACGAAGCTCGCTCTCACGGAGAGCTGCAGCAGGCCCTCGTAGAGCTCTCCATCGCTCGCTGCGCAGAAGACAGCTCGCGAGCCGAGAGATTGCAGGCAGTTCTTCCGGTGTTTGAGGCCTATCGCTGCAACTCCGGGCTGGTTGAGGCGCTCTTCATCATGGCTGATGCCGCGCTGAGCCGCGGGCTTGGCACTCGAGCGTCTGCGCTGTTTGCGCGAGTCGAGGAGGTCGCCCTAGAGAGCGGGCACCTCCAGGCCATCCTCCTGTCGATTCATGGCACCTTCCAGGCGGCGCTCGCGGATGGTGACATTGCCAGAGCCCAGGAGATCAGCAAGGCGCTTGAAGGATCCCTCGGCTCGGAGTTGGCGGTAGGGGCGATTGGGTTCAGTGCGGCGCAGGCAGCGCAGATCCTCTCGGACAGCAAAGCAGCCGTTCGGTGCGCCAAGATCTGTGAAGAGGTGTTCAGGGCAGCGGGGGTGCGAGCGCTTCAGGCACAAGCTCTACACCTCTCTGCTTCGGCGCTTGCAGCATCTGGAGACTGGGTGTCTGCACGGAAGGCTTGGAAAGAATCCCTGACAATCGAGGAGCAGCGCCGGGCTGTTGTGTCAGCCAGCGAGAAGCGAGCAGCGCTCGCGCAAGCCGGCGTGATGAGCGAGTTCAGCACAAAGGGCTTCGCCTCGGACCGCGCTCTGCGAGAAGCGGAGCGCTTGCTGGTGCGGTGCGAGCAGGAGCTTGAGCCGTACGAGTCTCTTCCGGCTGCGCAACGCTCACGCGCGAAATGCCTGTCGATCCGCGCCCAGCTGGGCGTGCTTTCAAAGGATCCCGTATCGGCCGTGTCGCACCTGCACAAAGCCCGAGCTGTCTACCAGGCGCTCGGTTCGGCGCGAGACGTAGCCTTAACGGACGCATTATCCGGACTTGCGATGCTCGAGGTTGGCAAGAGCCGTGGCGGCGAGCTGTACGAAGAGGCCCACGGCATGTTGCAGCGTGCCTTGGAGTTCTTCGATGCCCCGCGCCACAATGCCATCCGGTGGAAGCTAAAGTACTACCTGTCGATGTCGGCCTACTTGAGCTCTCAGGCGAGAGGCCACGGACAGGCTGGACTGTCGTGGAGGGAGACCTCGGCGGCCTGGCTGCGGGGCGCCATGGTAGATCTTGAAAAGGCCTCCGAAGACGATTCTTCCGCGCTGGAGGCAGCAGACTTCTCTCCGGGGCTTTCCCCGAAGGTGCTTGAGCCGCTACAGCGTGCGCTTGGGCTGCGTGGAAAAACGAAGCCGAAGCCTTCGGCCGCGGACCTCGAGCTAGACAAGCTGCCGGGCAGTGGCGGCTACCTGCACTAAATTCTGGGCCAATCCCCGTCTAATTGGGCGCTGTAACCGCATTAGCGTCCGTCTCAGCGCGTTAGGTAACCATGCGCCTACGTTAGCCATCCAGCTTGTGGGTGCGCTGAACTTTTGCGTTGGATGGGCTCGACAGTTACCCTGCGAGAGGGTAGAGTTCAAAGGCTAAGTGCCTGTACTTACGAGCGGGGGTGCATGTTTCGAGTAGTTCTTGCCTTGGTTGGAGTCATCGCCGGTGCGGCTTTCGCTAGGGACGCCCATGCCGAGAAGATAGCGATCGTCGACACGCAGAAGATAATATCTGAGTCGATAATCGGCAAAGCAGCCAAGAATAACCTTGAGGCGCAGATCAAAAAGGAGCAGGCGAAGCTGGCGGCTATCAAGGCGGACTTCGACAAGCAGAAGGCCGAACTAGAGAAGCAGGCAGCTATCCTGTCGGGTTCTGCTCTCGCGACGCGAAGGGAATCGCTTGGCAAGAAGCAGGTCGAGTTGCAGCGGGCGTTTCAAGAAGTGCAAGAGAAGCTCGCTAAGCTCAACGAAGCTGAGCTTGCCAAGGTAGTAGAGCAAATTGGGGATGTCGTTGAAGAGCTTGCGGATGACCGGGGCTACTCGTTTGTGTTCGAGCGAGACAGGCAATCGGTGCTCTTCGCGTCTGAAAAGATAGATATCACTGAAGAAGTAGTTAAAATTTTGGACAAGAAAAAGGTTTCTCTCTAATTGGAAAACACTATGTCATCAGAGCAGCGACAAGAAGCCGAAAAGGCTGGCATGGACATCATCGAAATTCAGAAGTGGATTCCTCACCGCTACCCGTTCCTGCTGATTGACCGGGTGCTGGAGGTCGTTCCAGACAGCCATATCGTTGCAATCAAGAACGTTTCAGTGAACGAAGAGTTCTTTCAGGGCCACTTTCCGCAGCACCCGGTGATGCCGGGCGTGCTCATCATCGAGTCGATGGCCCAGGCGGCGGGGGTTCTGGCGAGAGTGTCAGAGCCAGCGCTGGTGAAGGACAAAACCTTCTACCTGGTCGGCGTTGATGGCTTTAAGTGGAAGCGCCAGGTCGTTCCGGGCGACACGCTGCAGATCACGATGCGTAGCGTCAAGAAGCGTAACCCTCTCTGGATCATGGAGGGAGAGGTGGTTGTCGATGGCAAGATAGTTGCCTCAGGCACAGTCACCGCGGCAGCCGCGTAGGGAGCCCATGCCAAGCGCGCAGCCCCAGATACACCCGACCGCCATCGTCGATCCTGCCGCCAAGATTGGCGCAGGAACGGTCGTCGGGCCTTACTCAATCATCGGGCCGCATGTTGTTCTCGGTGAAGAGAACAAGGTGGGGCCGCACGTGGTGATTGAGGGCCACACCAAGATCGGCAGCGGCAACACTATCTTTCAGTTCGCTTCAGTCGGGGCAGCTCCTCAGGACCTTAAGTACAAAGGCGAGCCGAGCGAGCTCCTGATCGGCGACCGCAACATCATCCGCGAGTGTGTCACCCTACAGCCCGGAACCGCGGGTGGTGGCATGGTCACCCGAATTGGCAGCGGTAATCTTTTTATGGCCAACACCCATGTCGGGCACGACTCAATAGTTGGCAATCGGTGTGTCATAGCAAACGGCGCGGCTTTGGCAGGGCACGTCTTGCTCGGCGATGGAGTTATCGTGGGAGGGCTCTCCGGCATCCATCAGTTCGTCCGGATCGGCGACATCGCCATGATCGGCGCGGGCGCCATGGTGGCCCAGGACATTCCGCCGTTCTGCATGGCCCAGGGAGACCGAGCGACTGTCCAGGGGCTTAACCGGATAGGATTGGAGCGTAACGGATGCTCGCGCGAGGAGTTCGCCGTTCTGCGTGAGACCTACCGGCTGGTTTTTGTCTCTAGCTCCGCGGAGGTAAAGGGAAAGGTCTTCAAAGATAGGGTGGTGTTCGCCCGTTCCGTCGCAGGCGATTCCTCGCGGGCGGGGATGTTTCTCGACTTCCTCCAGAGTTCGGAGCGAGGGGTGGCGACCCACCACTCTCAAGGAGATTAGCCTACCGTTTCGAGCCAGGGGGCGTTCCAATCCTCAAAGGCTGGGAGGGGGGTGACGACGGGAGTCGGATAGCCCCCTAGTTTTGACTTTTACCCCCCGCCCTGTTAGTTTTCTCGGTAATTGTTCGCGAAAGCAGAGACATGTATGGCAGAGAGTCGCGGCATTAGGCCGATATCTGTCTAGATTAATTGAGTAATTTAGGAGTTTTTGCATGGAGTCATCCAGCACCTCTTCAACTGAGATAGCAAAGCCGGTTAACACGAAGAAGCACGCCGGTGCCCTGACAGCAGAGGACGTCGCCACAGGCACGCTTAACCTCTCTGGCACGGATACCTCTGAGGTAATTAAGAAGTTTCAGCGTAATTCCCAGGATGTAGGGTCACCAGAGGTGCAGATTGCGCTTCTCACTCGCCGCCTTGAGGTTCTTACCAAGCACTTCTCGACCAACCCGAAGGATCACCACTCGCGTAAGGGGATGATGGACATTATCTCCCAGCGCAAGCGGATGCTTAGCTACCTCCGTCGCGAGGACGTTGCTCGCTACCGAAACACCATTTCGGCGCTCGGGCTCCGTAAGTAATTCCTGCAAAAGAAAATTTAATGCAGATAGGCGGCGCGCAGACTACAATGGCGCCCTGTCGGGAGCCAGCTACGGTCGTGGCTGTTCCGCCTTGCTACACGGGCCCTGTGAGCTGTTTGGTTTGGGCCGTTATCCATATAGGAAAATATGTACATTGTTGAGAGAGAGTTCCACGGTCGCACGCTACGCATTGAGTCCGGCCGAATTGCAAAGCAGGCCGCGGGCGCTGCGCTCGTCACATACGGCGAGTCGATGGTCTTGGTTACGGCCTGCTACGGCGCCGAGAAAGACGCTGACTTCTTCCCGCTTACCGTAGACTACGTTGAGAAGACGTACGCAGCAGGCAAGATTCCAGGGAGCTTCTTCCGCCGAGAGGGCAAGCTGAGCGAGAAAGAGACACTCGTGTCTCGCCTCATCGACCGCCCGGTTCGCCCGTTGTTTCCAGAAGGCTTCCATCGCGAGGTGCAGGTCGTCGCGACGGTTCTATCGGCTGACGACCAGAATGACACAGACGTGCTCGCCATGTGCGGAGCTTCAGCGGCCCTGACTGTTTCCGAGCTGCCGTTCGAGGGTCCGCTCGCCGGCGTTCGCGTTGCGCGGGTCAACGGCAAGCTGCTGATCAACCCGATGCTGTCGCAGCTGCAAAACGCAGAGCTGAACTTCATCCTGGCTGGCACTAAGGATGCCATCGTGATGGTAGAAGGCGGCGCGCACGAAGTTCCAGAGAGCGAAGTGCTCGAGGCGCTCTTCTACGCGCATGAGCAGCTCCAGGTCATAAACGAGATGCAGGTTGAGCTGCGCTCGAAGCTCGGCAAGCCTAAGATGGAGTTCAAGGCTACCGAGTACGACGCAGGGCTTGTTAAGAGCATGAAGGACTTCGTGGTCCCGAAGCTCAAGGAAGCCATCAAGCTCCGCGAGAAGCTTGCGCGGCGCGATGCCGTGGGCGCTGCTCACAAGGCTCTCATCGCGCAGTTCGTCAAGGAAGGCGACGAAAGTGCCGACCTCAACGAAAAGATCGCGGGCAAGGTGTTCGAGGATTGCCACTACAACGTCGTGCGCGACTTGGCCCTCGATGAGGGGGTTCGCCTCGACGGACGCGACACCAAGACCGTTCGCCCAATTTCAATCGAGGTAGGATTCCTGCCGCGGACGCACGGCTCAGCGCTGTTCACTCGCGGAGAGACCCAGTCGATCGTTGTGACGACCCTCGGAACAGAGTCTGAGGCTCAGCGCATCGACAACCTAGTTGGCGAGGCTTCGAAGACCTTCATGCTCCACTACAACTTCCCGCCGTTCTCGGTGGGCGAGACGAAGCCGATGCGCGGCCCGGGCCGACGCGAAATTGGCCACGGCGCACTTGCAGAGCGCGCTGTTCGCTCGATGGTGCCGGAAGGGAAGGCATTCCCGTACGTCATCCGCGTGGTGTCTGAGATTACAGAGAGCAACGGATCGTCTTCGATGGCGACCGTGTGCGGCGCGAGCCTCTCCATGATGGACGCGGGAGTTCCGCTCAAGGCGCCGATAGCTGGCGTGGCGATGGGACTCATCAAGCGCGACGACAAGTACGTCGTGCTGACCGACATCCTCGGCGACGAGGACCACCTCGGAGATATGGACTTCAAGGTGTGCGGAACATCGAAGGGCATCACGGCCCTGCAGATGGACATCAAGATTAAGGGCCTCAGCCGAGACATCATGGACAAGGCTATGGCGCAGGCCCGCGAGGGACGGCTCCACATTCTTGGCGAGATGAGCAAGGCGATTAACGCGCCGCGCACTCAGATGAGCCAGTATGCTCCGCGCATCGTCACGATGAAGATCAATCCGGACAAGATCCGCGACATCATCGGGCCGGGCGGCAAGACTATCCGCTCGATCACCGAGTCGTGTGGCGTCAAGATTGAGGTGTCGGATGACGGCACAGTCTCGATCGCCAGCAACGACAACACCAAGGTCAATAACGCGATTGCGATCATCGAGAGCCTGACGCAGGAAGCGGTGGTCGGAAAGATCTACCGCGGCGTTGTGAAGCGCTTGGCTGACTTCGGCGCGTTCGTTGAGATTATCCCAGGCACTGACGGCCTGGTGCACATCTCGCAGATCGCCGAGGAGAAGATTCGCCGAGTTGACGACGTTCTCAGTGAAGGGGACGAAGTGTGGGTGAAGGTCCTTGAGGTCGACAGGCAGGGCAAGATCCGCCTCTCGATGAAAGAGGCTGCAAGCGACATGAAGCAGCAGCTAGAGCAGGCCTAATCGCCTGACGGCTGCTTAGCCTTGCGCATGTGAGGGCGCGTAGAGACGATGCGTACGTTCCGGTCACGCAGGTGTTCGGGAAGTTGGCTGCGGCTCTTCGCGCCCTCTGTGTTCATTGCGCTGGCGAGCAGCGTGCTGTGCGCTGCAATTATTGGCGCATCGACGCCGGCTTGCTCCCAAGATAGCGACGTCCCTTTCTCCCCGCGCAAGGACGCGGAGGACCTGACCCCGACGAAGAAAAAAGACCCGCTCAAGCCCCCTAATCCAGTGCAGCGCGAATTCTCGTTCTTCCGGTACGAAGGCGCCTTCCGAAAGCTGTGCGACGCAGTTGCGCTTGACGGACGGAGAGAGCGACTGCTTGAGGTTGGGAGAGAGGCGTTCGCCAAAGAGACCGAGTGCCTGGCGTGTAAGGCGCTGTGGCGCACCGTTATCGCTGGGTGCTCGCCGCGCTCTGACCGCCGCGCCCCGCCTATGCGCAAGCCCAAGACCCCCCAGCCGGAAGAGTCGCCGGCGGCGACTCCGGCGCAGCACGCCGCTGGGCAGCGCCTGCCCTCGATTGAAGTTGTGGAGCTCGCGTCCGAGGTGAGCACTCGGATAGAGAAAGACAATCCGGGAGAGTCCGCCAGCCTTCGAGCGATGAATAAGGTCACTTCTCAGCTGGCAGGGAGCCCGCTGCTGACCCCAGCAGAGCGGGATTACTACGAGGCTCTTGGGGAGTTCCTCCGCTCAGCCTGGGACAAGCGCTGATGTTGCAGTGCTAAGCGCCTGGAATTGCTGCGAAGCAAGTTTGAGCCGCTTTCGCCCCTAAGACCGTTGAGACAACGTAAATCCCCTAAAAATCAGCAGAATTGTTGACCCCCCGGGTTGCAAAGGGTAGCATCCGGGGCTTCGTGCTTGGGCTTATAGCCCGAGATGCGGAGCAGCCTACGGATGAGCCGTGGGCGGGCTCCTTGCATGCCTCTAGCGCTGTTTTTTCGGTTCGCAAGCGCTTAGGGCTGTTGGGAGTTGGTAGCTAAATACGGCAGGACCGAATCAGGCTGTTTTTTTCATGGCAAGTTCATTTTCAGCGAGCTCTTTCGGGGGCTTCAAGGGCGGAGAGGGCGAGTCCTCATTCGCAAGCGAGTTCGAGGCTCTCCTTCGTGAGCGCGTAGACAACAAGCGCACGGGCACAATCGTTCCCGGAGTAGTCACTCACGTCGGCAAGGAGATGGTCTCCGTCGATATCGGATTTAAGTCAGAGGGCGTCGTTCCAACTGAGCAGTTTCCTCATGCAGACGGGAAGATTCAGGTAAAGGTTGGCGATCGCGTAGACGTATTCATCATCGCGCTCGAGAACGAGATGGGCCAGGTGCTCCTTTCTAAGGAGAAGGCCGATCAGAAGCGCGTTTGGGAGCAGATTGAGGATACCTTTAAGTCTGACGGCCGCATCAAGGGCCGCGTTGTTCAGAAGGTCAAGGGCGGCCTGCACGTTGATGTCGGCATTCCGGCGTTCCTTCCGGGCTCGCAGATCGACATCCGTCCGCACCGCAACCTCGACAAGTTTATCGGCCAAGAGTACGAGTTCAAGGTGCTCAAGATTACCCGCGATAAGGGTAACATCGTGCTCTCGAGGCGCGCAGTGCTCCTCGGCGAGCGTGATGAGCTGCGGGCAGCGACCCTCAAGGTTCTACAAGAGGGTGTGGTCATGGAAGGCGTTGTCAAGAACGTCACCGACTACGGCGCGTTCATCGACCTCGGCGGAATCGACGGACTGCTCCACATCACCGACATCTCGTGGGGCCGCATCAACCACCCATCCGAGAAGCTCTCAGTTGGACAGACGGTTCCCGTGGTCGTGCTCAAGTACGATCAGGAGAAGGAGCGCGTCAGCCTGGGCATGAAGCAGCTCCTGCCAGACCCGTGGGTCACGGCGCACGAGCGCTTCCCGATCGGTGGCCGTGTCAAGGGACGTGTTAAGAGCGTCACTGACTACGGCGCATTCGTCGAGCTCGAGGAGGGCGTTGAGGGTCTCATCCACGTCTCTGAGATGAGCTGGACGAAGAAGGTTCGCCACCCATCGAAGATCGTCACTGAAGGCGAGCAGGTTGAGGCGGTCATTCTCGGTATCGATACCGAGCAGCAGCGCATCAGCCTCGGCCTCAAGCAGCTTCTCCCGAACCCGTGGGAAGACCTGCAGCGCATCCACCCGATTGGCTCTCGCGTCCAGGGCAAGGTCCGCTCGATCACCGAGTTCGGAATCTTCGTTGGTATCGAGGAGGGGATCGACGGCCTGGTGCACATCTCTGACTTCTCGTGGACCAAGCGCATCAAGGATCCCAAGGAGATCCAGGAGCTCTTTAAGAAGGGCGACGATGTTGAGGCAGTTGTGCTCGACATCGACGTTGCGAACGAGCGCTTGAGCCTCGGCATCAAGCAGCTCTCGCAGGATCCGTGGGAGACGATTGCGCAGCGCCACCCTGTCGGCACCAAGATCACCGGCACGGTCACTGCCATCACTGAGTTCGGCGTCTTCGTCGAAGTTGAGAACGGAGTTGAGGGCCTCATCCACAACTCGCAGCTCGGCATCGAGAAGGGCTCCGAGGTCGCTCAGGCGTTCCCAGTTGGCTCTCAGGTCGAAGCCGAGGTCACCAACGTTGACACGCAGGAGCGCCGCATCAGCCTCAGCGCCCGCGCGATCAAGGATCGTGCGCGCAAGGACTCGTACGACTCCCAGTACATGGGTGACGACGAGGGCGCTCGCGTGACCTTCGGAGACCTCATTCGTGAGCAGCTCCGCGGAGACAAGGAGTAATCCGGCAGGGACTTAGTCCTTCAAAGGCAGGGCGGGCACACTCACTCGGGGAGCTACATTCCTGGGTGAGGGTGCCCGCCCTGTTTTTTTACACTGCTTTGGCGGGAATTCCGGAGAGCAGCGCCGACTGGATAGCTTCTTGCAGGGTCGCCGGCGTGAATGGCTTCGGGAGAAACGAGGTGGCCGGGGCCACAAGAACGTGGCGAACGTCATCTTCGTTTGCGTGACCAGACATGAGGACAAAAGGGGTTTCGATTGAGTGCGCTCGCAGAGTCCGGAAGAGGTCGCTTCCGGCCATGCCAGGCATGCGCTGGTCGCTGAGAATTAGGTCGGCGTCTATCCCGGCGCGCAGGTAGGCTAGGGCTTCCTGCGGGCCTGCAAAGGCCATCACGCTGTGCCCTAGGGCTTGCAGCAGCAGGGTAAGGGCTTTGAGGACACCGGGCTCGTCGTCAATAAGGACGATTCGGGAACTGTTGGCGGTGGTCATCAGGACTCCTGGGCAATACATCCGAAAGCTAACTGCCTCTCTTAAGGTTGTGATGCCGCAGCCTACGATTCTGCGCGCAACTTGATGAACTTTGGCGAAGCTGGGCCCGAGGGCCCCGATAAATGACCGAAGAGGCTCGTGAAATCTATTTACCGCCACGTCCGATGCGTGGTTTTATTCCGCCATGGCATTCCCGACCAGCAAGCACGGGCTACCCCCGATGATGGTGCGCTACCTCGAGTACAAGGAGCAGTACCCTGACGCGATCCTCTTCTTCCAGGTTGGAGACTTTTACGAGCTCTTCTATGACGACGCGGTGGCGGTCTCGAAGGCCCTCAACCTGACGCTCACCTCTCGGGACAAGAATAGCCCGAACCCAACGCCGATGTGCGGGGTGCCGGTAGCCGTGCTCGACGGTTACGTCGATAGGCTTTTGCCGCTTGGATTCTCCGTGGCAGTCGTGAGCCAGACCGGATCAGGCGCGGGAGTCGATCGAGCCCTGGAAAGGTTCGTGACGCCGGGTATGCGGCTCTTCAATAGCGTCTCGACAGACTCTTCAGAGAGCTTGATTGCAGCGGTTGGTGTTGACGCCGACGGCAAAGGCGCGGCGATCGCATGGACCGATCCCCAGACCGGCGTCGTGCGGGTCAGAGAGGCGCTCGACATTACGTCGGTCGCGCGCGAGCTCT
>OMIG01000239.1 GCA_900299035.1 Pseudomonadota bacterium | reverse complement strand
GTTCCTGCATCCGCTCTGCTCGCTGTGGCGGGCCCCAAGACCGGAAAGATGCGTCCAGGCCGGCTGTTCGGTTGGCTGGTGAGCTACGAAAGCGCCGACGGCAGGGCAATCGAGCTGCGTGAGGGCAAGTTCTTCGTGACTTCGTCAAGCATCAAGGGCTCAGACTTGATTCTTGAGGACCCAAGCATCTCTACCCCGCACGCGCTGATGTCGATTAGCGACGGAGGCCTGCTTGTTCAGGACCTCATGAGCGACCACGGCGTGTTTGTAAGACAGGGCGAGCAGGGCAGCTACCGGCGAGAAGACGGCGTTATCCGCGTCAGCCACGGTGGCTGGATTAAGTTCGGCGATGTAGAGTTTCTCGTGGTAATCGTGCCGTCATCTTCGGGCCAAGGTTAATCGATGCGATCGCTTCGCCTCAGCGTTGTTCTTGCACTCGCGCTCTGCAGCTCCGGCTGCGGCGAGTCTTCTGTTGCCGACGGGGTGGCGCAGCGCGAAGCGAATGAGATTGTTGCAGCCCTCCGTGGGCGCGGCATTGAGGCAACCACGGCCAAGGAGCGCGGCTCCAAGGGGCGCTACACCGTCTCGGTTTCTTCCGAACGCTTCGGGGAGGCGGCTTCGCTGCTTACCGAGCTTGGGCTTCCGGAAAACAGCAACCTCTCGTTCGGGGAACTCGTGGCCCCGTCGGGACTGCTGCCGAGCTCACGAGAGGTGGAGTTCCTGCGGCTCGACCGCGCAACAGCCTCAGAGCTTGAGGCGCTGCTTGAGCAGCACCCGGGCGTTGCTTCGGCGGGGGTCGTGGTTCGGATGCGGGCGGCGCCCTCGGGTGAGCCGCCGTCAGTCTCAGTGGTGCTCCAGAAGCGCGCAGACTCGCCGCTCGACCAGCAGTCTGTGCGTGAACTAACGCTGCGCTCCGTTCCCGGGCTCAAGCCTGAGGGAATTGTGCTAGTGGTGGCTGAGCAGCGGCCCGTTCCCGCTTCGGCGCAGGGAGACTCTAGCAGCCTCGTGCCGTTCCTGGTTTTCTGGCGAGTTCCGCAGGAGGATTACAGCGGATTATCACTGCTACTGCTTGGGCTTCTGATGGGCCTTTCGGCGATGGCAGCGCTCGGTGGCTACATTTACGGGCAGTACGCCCTCAGCAGGCATAGCGATGCCTTTAGGGGGGAAGGCCTAGAGGCCGGGCGAGTTCAGCCAACGATCGCCGCTCCGTTTGAGCGAAGCCGCGACGATTCGGATGACGACGCAGGGAGGGAGCCGTGACTACACCGCGCAAAGATCAGCTCTCGGCGCATGAGCAGGCGCTCGTGGCAGTTGCTGTGCTCATCGACGGAGGAGAAGCGGCCGGCGTTTTGGCGCTAGACGCGGCGCGAGGCGAGGTCCTCAGGGAAGCGGCAGCCGAAATGGGCGCCGTTGAGCTTGACGCAAGGCTGCCGTACGCAGGCACGCTGCTCCGGCGCGCCCTCGAAAGGGAGGAGGGGTAGGAATGTGGCCGAGGAGCAACGCGAGCAGCTGGAACGGTACCGAGGCGAGGTCCTTCAAGAGATCGAAAGAAGAATCAGCCGGCTGCGAGAGATCGACTCGCAGATCGCGGCGGCTGAGTTTCAGCTCGACAGCCTCTCCGCAGCGCGGGGACCTCGAGTCGGAAACACTGGGCGAATGCTCGCTCAAGCGGCCCTGCGGGAAAAGATTAAACGAGACCGAGCGAAGCTTGAAGCCGACCGCGCCGAGGCGGTGGACGACGTCAGAAGTGCGCAGTCGCGCCTTGAGCAGGTCGACGCGGAGCTGCGCGAGCTGGACGGCATCGGGAATGAGTTTGGAGAGCAGGAAGGAGAGTAGGTGAGCCCACAGAGTTCTGCACAGGGTGGAGATGGACCTGAGGTCCAGAGCTGGGAGCCGGAGCGCGTGTGCCGCCGAATTCCGCGCTCGGAGGCGCTCCTATCGAGGGGCTTTCTGCGCTGTAGGCCGGAGAAATGGTTCCCGGGAATCGGAACGCTCTGGACCCCTGTGATGCACTCCTTTGGCTGCGAGGTGGCTATTACCGATATTCGCGCCTCGCTGTCGCGCCCGCCGCTTGGGGGCTCGGCTTTCGTAGCTTCGATAGCTGGCGAACCGATGCTGCTGGCGCTTGACGAGGAGAGTGCTGCTGCGTTGGTCGGGGAAATGATTCCCGGTTCGGACGAGTCGGCCGCTGCGGTCGTCACCGAGTACATGATTCGCAAGCTGTTCCACTCCCTCGTGGTTACCTGGGCCGGCCCCGAGATGGGCCAGGCATCCTTTGTCGGCGTTGCTGATGGCTCAGCTGACCTTGGCGTTGCGAGCGTGCGGGTCGGCATGACGGTGAACACGACTCCGCTGGTAGCATGGTTCGGGCTGGGCCAGCGCATGGTGGAGGCCTTGGATGGCCTGTGGCGCAGGCAAATTCAGTCTTCAGGCAGGAACCCAGTGGCTGCCTCTCAGGCCCGCGTTGAGGTGGCTCAGCTTGGGGTCCCGCCTCAAACACTCTCCGACTACCTGAAGCCCGGCACCGTAATCGACCTTGAGGTGAAAGCATCCGAGGCGGTGACGGTGCGTGTTGGGGGCAAGGCGTGGATGCCCGGCCGAATGGTGAACGTGGAGGGTTTCTTCGGCTGCGAGATCACGCCCGGCGTCCTCTCTGGCCCGGTAGTTCCTGAGGGCACCACCCGCCTCTCAGTTGAGCTAGGCAGCGTTCAAATGGAGGCTAACCAGCTCCCGGAGTTCGGCCAGTCAGGCTCGGTTTTGATCACTCAAACACCGGTCGGGGATACGGTGGACCTCGTTATCAACCAGGAAGTCGTTGCTAAGGCCCGACTGTGTGTCTACGAGGGGCGCTTCGCAATCGAGGTTCTCTAGCGGCCCAAGCTGTGAGCCCCTTCTCCAAACTTGCCCAGTTGTGGTAGCTACATCTCCGCGTCGTTAATCGAGTTCCGCCTGGAACAGCAGCAGTGGCTTTCAGGCCGTACTAGGGAGGTCTACATGGCTAAAGCGTCCTACCGTTCACCCGTGGCTTCGTTCACCAGCGCAATTTTGTCAGCGCTCTCTCTTTTGTCGCTGAGCGCCGCAGCTATTGGATGCAAGGCATCCGCTGCGCCTGACGCGGGCTTCATCACCAACCCGGAGGTGCTCCGTGAGGACGACAAGATGCCTTTCGACGCAGTGTGGTTCAAGGAAGGGGCAGATTTCAACAAATACAAGACGGTATACGTTGCTCCAATCGATACTTCGCACCTACTGAAGCAGGACTGGTGGGACAAGGCTAACATCGCTCCGGGCGACCAGGAGTCCCAGGCGAAAGAGCTGGCAGACTACTTCCAAAAACAGGTGGAGCAGCAATTCACTGACGACGATGAGAATCGTTACCAATTGGTTACCACCCCTGGCGATGACACGCTCATAGTCGAGCTTGCAATCGTTGAGGTAGTTCCAACCAAGGTCTGGCTTAATGTGATTGGCTACATCGCGGCCGGCGCCCTCGACCAGGGCACGACCGCCTTTGAGGGCCGCTTCCGTGACGGCAAGACGAAGGAAGTGATCGCGGAATTTAAGGACCGCGAATACGGCCAGATGGACGTAGTGAGCCTGGCGGATTTTGAGTGGTGTAGGCATTCGCGTCACACCGTAGAGGTTTGGGGCGATGACCTCGAGGAGGTTTGCTACGCCCCTCCCGGTGGCTCGGTTTCAGGCATGAGCACCGTAACTCTCCGCCCCTGGTAAGGGCATGTGGGGGCTTGTGAGGAGCTCCCTAAAAAGTCCCCTGGCAGCGTCTCGTAGAGGCGTTTATGCTTTCGGGATGGACAGTTCCTCTTTGGGCGCGATCGTTGCGCTTCTGCTGCTCAGCTCCTTCGTTAAGTACGCTACGGTGCTGTCGGTTTTCCGTTACGGTGCCGGGCTAATCGGCTTTGAGCTCGGGGCGGTGGCGCTCGTGGCGGCGCTCGCCCTCTCTGTGGCGACCTTGCCCAAGGATGCGCGCGACTCCGGGCTCGCTTTCCGCGTGCTGTCCGGGGTGGAGCGTGACGCCACGCAGGTCGCAAAGGCGCTTTCCCAACAAGCAGCTTCACAGCTCGATCCGGCCATCGTATCGGGCCTGTATGGCTCAACCGGGGAGGCCGCTATCAAGGAGACCAGCGCAGATCTCTCCAAGCTCTTGCCTGCCGCTACCCTGTCGCAGCTTAAGGCAGCGCTCACCTTGGGGCTGCTCCTGCTGATCCCGTTCGTGCTGCTCGACTTGCTCGTGGCCCACGTCCTGTCGCTGCTTGGAGTGCAGCAGATCGGCGTGCAGGTAGTTTCGATGCCGCTGAAAGTCGTCCTCTTTTTGGCTGTCGACGGATGGGGGCTGCTCGGGGCAAAGCTACTCGCGGGGGCAACGTAATGGCCGCAGACGTTCAAGCGATCTGGCAGCAGGGAATGAAGGTCCTGGTGGTGGCAGCTGTTCCGACGCTGCTCATTCCGGCCGCGGCGTTCCTCTCAAGCCTGCTTCAATCCATGATGGGGGTCCGTGAAGAGGGCTTCCAGTACGGCGTGCGGGCGCTTGCGCTTGCGGGAGTGGTGCTGATTTTCGGAGCCTCGATCGCCAGCGGCTTCGTGGAATTAATGCTGATGGCTTTGAGGTAGCATGGCCTGGCTGCTCCTCTTGCTCGGCCCCTTGGCTATCTGCTTGACGGCCGTTGCAGCTTCATTCGGTTTTTCTGCTCAAGACGACCTTGCGCCCCTGCGCGTCGCGCTCGGCGTGACAGCGCTAGCTGTGCCCTGCCTGACTGCGGCTGGGGCGGCGGGGCTGATCTGCCGCTGGTGCTTCCCTGACAGCGAAACGCGCGCAGTGGGAATCGCTGCAGCGATTTTTACGATGCTTACGCTACTAGCCTCCCCGCCGCTTCTGTCGCTGCTAGGCAGGAGCGCTCCATCGAATGTTACAGCGCCGATGATACTCTTAGCCCTAAGAGAAGCCTCGCTCGGCCTGGGATTAGCGCTGGTTGCAGTCATGGGGACAGTCGTGCTGGTTGAGGTGCCGTTGCGTGTATTCTCGGCCCGCGCCGCGCAAGCGAGCGACGGCTCACTGGCCCGCAGCGTTCGATGTGCTGCCTCAATATTCGTGACGAGCCTTGGCTGGGTGCTGCTTGAGGAGAGTGCTGTTGAAAGGCTGGCCCGGGTTATTGCAGCGTTCGCAGGATAGAGCGTGACAGACACGGCCTTGCCCACGCGAGAAGACCTCCAGGCGCTGAAGCGAGAAGGGATCGTTTTCCAAGCTCCGGTTAGCGTCCGGGCGGTCTCTCTGGCCGCGATCGTTGGCGCTGGAATCTCAGCTTGGCCCGGCAACTCTGGTGACTTCAGGCTCCTGGTGCCAGAGAGCCTTATCCAGCTCAAACAAATGTGCGAGGGGGCCGCGATTTTTTCCATAGTGCTGACAGGGGCAGCCCTCGCTGCAACGCTAATGGTTGTGCTGATCTTCAACGGGTTTACCCTCTCGGCGTCTTTGCTCGGACCTCAGGCGGGAAAGATGCTGAAACCGAGCATCCTGCGCAGCACCGGCTCGCTCGCGCTGGGCGCGGCGTTCGGCTGCGGCCTAGGTTACCTGTTTGCCGGAGATCTCTTCCTTCTCTCAAGAAGCACCGATCAGCCTTCGCTTGCCGCAGCACTGGGTACCATCGGAGCTGCCTTAGCGAAGGTGGCGATTGGGGGGCTTATTGCCATCGCTCTCGTGTCAGCTGCTTCTGCACGCCTTGCCTTCCTGCTCCGGCACCGCGTGAAAAGGGGTTCAAGCGAGCAGTAGTGCGCTTTTACATTCGGTGCTACAACAGGGTGTAGTAAAGGCTTACGCTGGCGGGGCTTACTGTGAGCCCGCTCCGCGCAGCCGGACAACGTTCGCGCTATGGCAAACTCAACCGGCGGTCCCCTAGACCCGTTTTCGCTCTCGCCCCTGCTGTCCCTGTTGCCCTCGTGTGGCTCGATATCGCGCCTAGAGCCGCTGGTGCCGTCCCTCTTTGCTCGTCACGAGAAGGTCCTCTCTCTGAGGGAGCAAAACGAGTCAAAGGAGCTTGAGCGAAGGCTTAGCGCTGAAGAGGCCATGCTCAGGCAGATTCTTGATTGGCTCGCGGTCAAGCCAGGAGGAGGGGAGTAATGGACCTGCCTGCCAAGCGTCCTTCCACCCTGCCCAGGAGCGCCTACTCGCGCGAAGAGGTCAGGGATATGTACGAGCTCGGAAAGCTCTGGCTTGAGACTGGGCTGCACAAGCGTGCTGAGTCTATTATGACAGGCCTCAATGAGGTTGCCCCGGACTTCGCACCCGCTTGGCTTGGCACCGCGTTTCTAAGGGGCTCCCAGCTCGATTACGAGGGGGTTGTGTCAGCTGCCACTGCGGCGCTACGCCTGGAGCCGGACTGCGTCGAGGCGATGCTTTTCTTGGTGATCGCTGCCTTAGCGCTAAAAGACCTAAGCATGGCCGGAACCTACCTGGGAGAGGTCGGAGACCGGGTAGAGCAGGGGCAGCTCTCCAACCCTAACGTGCTGCGGCTCTACAAGATGCAGCTTAGCCGTTACCAGAACCGGGAATGACCTAGCCGCAGCGATTTCCCGGCGGGTGCAGCGGAATTCGTTTGCGAAGCTTTCTCCGGAGGTCTAATCTCCGGGGCGGATTCTTGAGGTTAGGAGGATACATGAAACGTCTCGTCTCATTGCTTACTTCGTGCGTTCTAGCGCTTCCCGCTGTTGCCTTCAGCGAGGACCTTAACGAGGTCTTCAAGAAGGTCACTGAGTACTCTCAACAGCGCAACTACCCCAAGGCCATGGAGGAGCTTCAGTGGGCCCAGAAGGAGCTTGAGAAGCTTCACCAGCAGCGGCTTCAGGAGCTTCTCCCGGCCAACATCGACGGCTTCAAGGGCGAGGATGCGCAGTTTCAGTCTGCGCTTGGCTTCACAAACATCGAGCGCCAATACGTCAAGGGTGACCAAAGCATCAGATTGAGCATTTCGGGCTCCTCTGGGGCGGGTGGAATGGGCGGCCTCGCTGATATCGCGAAGATGGGGATGATGATGGGAGGCACCCAGCCAGGCAAAGAGCAGTTCCGCTTAGACGGACGCACCGCCAGTCTTGACTCATCGGGAGGCTCCCCTGAACTGACGGTTTTTCTCGACAGCGGCTCTATCCTGCAGCTGCAAACGAGCGATGAGTCGATCGACGGCGCCTCTCTCAAGAAGTTTGCCCAAGGGCTTAAGTTGGGAGACCTAGACACCTACCTAAAAGGCAGCAAGGGCTAAGGCCAGCCTAAACGGAGCACAGCAGAATGCAGCAGCACTTGCCCTCGTGGCCCAAGGATGCGCGCCCGGAGGACGCCGTTACAACACTGGTTGTTGCCCCGCGGCATGTAGGGGACCCTGGCAGCTGCTCCTTCAACACCACCTCTGTGCCGTGGCACGCGGATTTAATCTCTCCCGCTCAGCCGGCATGCAACGACTCAGCTGACGACGCCTTCGCGAGCATGAACGGGCTTTCGGTGGTGAAACCAACTCCCTCCGAGCAGGAAACTCTGGCGGCGTTGCTCTCGGGGCTAGTCGAGGCCCTCAGTCGCCCAATGTCCTCCATCTCCGGCGCACAGGAGTGCACGAGAGAGACGATCTCACAGTCGAAGGCATCGCTGCGCGTAGGGCCGTTTGTGCAGCGCGAGAACGGGCTCAGGGTCTCGTGGATTGAGGCCGTTTCCCACGAAACAGGAGAGAGCGTGCTGCCCGACATGCTCTGGATAGTCGGTGACCTGCCCAGCAGTGTCCTGAACCGTCGCAACGGGTGCGTAGTTGAGCGCTTTAGTGACGGCGTTGCCCGACTAAACCTTGAGTTTTCGGCCGACGGCTCTGGAGAGCTGTCGATGAGCCCATGGATCCCATCGACCTGCGCGGATGAGGCCCTGCGCAACATGGGAGCTTCCATCCGCTCGCGCGGGGGCTTCGGGCCATCCATCCTCCACAGCATGCTGTCCGACGCAGTAGCGGCGCTCTTGCGCGAGGACGGCATTTCGCTTCCGGCCCGCAAGAGTCTCGCTAAGCTCAACCGAGGGCTGCATCTAAATACTAGTCGCGTTTGGCACTCGACAGATGGGGAGATCGGCTACGAGTTCTCCGCAGTCTTGCGCTTAGACCGCGATGTGGAGCTGCCGCTCGGCAGGTTCGAGGCTCGCTTCGGAGAAACCGATGGGAACGGATTCGCTCTCTGCTCTGTCAAGCAGCTGCCACGGTAGCAGCTCACCCCTCACGACGGCATTGCAAAGGACTCGTCTACATCCACATCAACGATGATGTCGGATTCGATAAGGTACCTGTAGAGGTGCTGGTTCACGTTTGCTAAGGCAAGATTCTGCGCCCGCACCATCCCTGACTCCGGAAAGGAGAGCTTGCTTACGTCGAAATTGACCAGCTTGAGGTACGAGGCGAAGAGGCCTGACTCAACCGGGTAGACGAGCAGGTGCACCTGCTGCTGAAACAGCCTCGCCGAAGCCTCCAGGACTCCACCCTTGAGCAAGGCGTAGCGGTCGTCCTGCATGAGGAGCGGCAGCAGTGCAGAGCTGACGACAAACCCAAAGGGCGACGATGAGTAGCGCCGCAAGTACTGCGTGAGGTGAAAGAACTGAGAGTAGTTGCTGACTAGAATGTTGTGCTGCTGCTTGCTCAACTGCTCAATGACCTCCAACACCTCGTCGTCTGTCGACTGCTGGGTGCGAAGGATGTTGTTAAGGGAGAGCTCCAGAACGTACGCGGCCTCTTTCTCAGCTCGGCCCGAGATCTCTTGCAGCTTGCTGTTGCTGCGCTCCGCCAGGTCCGGAAACATGTGGTGCAGCGCACGAAACGAGCCGCGCTCAAGCAGGATAGGGCGCTTGTGAAAGAACTCCGTGGGGGGATGCGGCCGCTGGTCTGAATCGAAGAGGATTGCGTTGGCCAACCTCTTGCGCAGCAGGGCTATGGTGACCAGCCTGCTGTCGAGGTGCTCGAAGACGGGTCCGGACAGCTCGATGTAGTCGACCTCAATCCGGCCGTTCGGCAGCGAGTCCAGCAGGCTCGGAAGAAACTCGTCTAGGTCGGCACTCAGGTAGAACGCTGCGTAGGCCAGGTTAACACCCAGGATTCCAAGCGCCTCCGACTGCCGCACAGCCTCCGAGTCGGTCATGTTCACATGCAGCAGCGCCTGGCTAGGCTTCGCCCCCGGTGCCGCCTGAAAGCGGATGCCCATCCAGCCGTGGGTCTCGTTCGTGCCGGCGAAATTTCTGGCGGACACGGTATCGGCCAGGGCAAAGAAGCTTGTCTCCGCACCCCGCGACGGCCCGAGCCGCTCTAGCAGCAGAGCGAACTCGTGCGAGAGCATCGAGTCAACTCGCTCCTTTGAGACGTACCTGTTTGCTTTTCCGTAAATGCTGTCGCTCACGAGCATGTCGTACGCCGACATCGATTTGGCGATGGTGCCGGAGGCTGCGCCCACTCGGAAGAACCAGCTGGCGATCTCCTGGCCGGCGCCGATCTCAGCGATCGTGCCGTAGCGCATCGGGTCGAGATTAATGTGAAGCGCTTTGTGGTGTGGGTCTAGCGTATTCTGGGCCTGAAGTGCTTGCTCTTCCATGAACGAGACGCTACCGCACCCTTGCAGCCTGAGGAACGGAAAAAGATCAGCCTAGCGGCAGACTCTAGCGCTTCTTGTCGGGGTCTGAGGCCTCGATCAACGAGGCGTCGATCACCATCTTAACGGCCTGCTCGACGACTTCGCGCTGGCTTTTAGGGATAACGCCCTGGGCGGCGAGCTTTTCGGCCTCCTCCGACACGAGGGCCATCAGGCGATCCCGCTGTTCGAGGGTTATGGCACCTAGAGGCCCTGCGCCACCCACGCGCCCCACGCCAGACACTCTCTTAACAGAGCCAGCGCCCTTCACGCGCTCGACCTGCGACACTGACTCGGTGCCTTTCACGCCCTTGGTAGAGCCGGAGGAGCCAACACCTCCAACCTTTTTGTCGTCTTTGTTCTTTCCCATGATCCCCGGTTATCCCTCACCCTGATGCGTTGCGCAAAGCGTCTGTAAACGGTCCCTTTGAGCCTTCTTGCTTAAATTTCGCCATGAGCGCCTTGAGACCAGGACGGATCTTGGGCGTAGGGCCAGGCTTTCCCTGCGCCATGCTCTTCTGGAGGTAAGCGATGAGAACTTTGTGCTCGCGCATCACGTTGAGGCCATCGGTTTCCCATTCCGTTGCAACGGTGCGGAGCGACAGCCCATCCCAGTATACCTTGTACAGGAGCCACTGGTGCACCGGCTCAAGCGCCGCCATGACACCCACCATGCGTCGGTAATCGATCAGATCATCAGGCAGCGGATCGCTCGACACCGCCTGCCGGGTGGCGACGATACTCGCCCCAACGAGGAGTTCTCTAACGGCTGCCCGCATGTCAGCGTCATCGTTGCCGCTCGGCTCGCTTACCGGGAGCTGGCCGTCGCGCATGTCTGGGAAGATTCCGTACAGCTCTGCTGATATCTCTCGGGCCTTTGTCTCGGCCGCGCTCTTGTTCGAGGCGCTACGGCTCCAGCCCTTAGATTTGCGGGCGGCTTCGGTTGAAGCCTCATGGATACGCCGGCGTGCGTAACCTTTAAACGGAATGCCGCGGGTTGGATCGAAGCGCCGAGAGCAGAAGATCAGCGCCTCCATGGCAGCACCATCGAGGCCATCCAGCCGCCAATCCAGGCTCCAAGCTCGCGCCACACTCCTGGCGATACTCTCGGCCCAGCCGTAGTGCTCCACTACCAGGTTGTTTGCGTCCTCTTCAGAGAGAGTCTGCCGTTCTGTCACGCGCTTCCCTTAACCGAACCCCACAAGCCGCACCTTAGGCTACGAGATCTCGTAACCGTGCCGCCCCCGTAGGTACCTATCGGCGATATTGTCCAGAAACCTTAGGGGGTTATGCCGAATATCCTAGCACCTCTAGGTTAGCGCAAAACCCTGACGCTCCAAATACTTAACTTTACCTGAAGCAGATACAGCCCCCAGGCGGATACGGGAGAGAACGGTCGGTTTTGCCTCCAGAACTGGCAGCAAGGTTTTGAAAACCATCAGGAAACAGAGGGCGCAATGGCACGAGTTTCAACGGCAGAGAGATCAACAGCAAAGGCTAGCGCCGCTTTCAAGGCTCGCTTGGCCAAGAAGGCTTCTAAGGCCAAGCTTAAGCTGGTCAAGCCAGCTCCGAAGGGCGACGGCGCTCCGACTCCGCTTCAGCAGGAGGCCCTGATCCTTAAGTATCGCCTGAAGGCCCGCAAGCTCGGCCGCAGCATCCTCCGCCGCTGGCATGCGCGCATGGACCTCGACGAGGTAGACAGCTTGGTAGACCTCTCGCTGTGCGAGGCGGTCAAGCGCTTTAACCCGACGAAGGGCGCTAGCTTCATGACGTTCCTCTTCTACCACCTGAAGGGCAATCTGGTTCGCTCTGTCGCGGCAGCGGCAGCTTCGTCGGCCCTGCCGGCAGGCATCCTTGAGGACCCAGCAGTTTCGCGTTCCGACACTGACATGATGGGAGAGATGAGCCTAAGGGGACTCAACTCAGCCGAGATCGCTGAAGCGGTTTCGAGCCAAGATGCCCCGCAGCCCGACGAGGCTCTCTGGAAGAAGCAGCTTCACGACCAGAGCTCCCTGGCTTGCGAGAAGCTCGATAGCCTCGAGCGTGAGATCATCAAGCGAATCTTCATTCACGAGCAGCAGATCATGGACATCGCTGCATCTCTCGGCTACAGCCGCTGCCACATCTCTCGCGTAAAGAAGAAGGCTCTCGAGACCCTTTACGATGAGCTTCGTGGCGCCATGAACCAAGACGACTTAGGCCAGCGACCGAATTTCGACGATGACTCGGAGGAGGACGTTGAGCGCCGGATCTCATCGCGCAAGGCGATCCATCGCCGTCGGCCCCGCTCGCGAGCAAGCCGCTCAGAGGACTTCGTCCCGGCGCGCGCAGCGTAAGGACGAGCCCGCGGCTACCTGTCGCTCTGCAACGCTGTGGTCGGCAGCTACTGAATGCCTCTATGACCGCGGGAGCCGCCTCTCTGTGCGGGCGACCTTGGGAATCTCGATAATAAAACGGTCAATATCGCTGCCGGGCAGCCTAACGGCATGCACTACCGGCTCTCCGCCTCCTAGAGAGGCAAGCAGCGACTCAGTGCCGCTCATCTCTTCCTCATACCCGACTCCTTTGAGAGCCAGTGCAACTCCGCCCGGTTTTACCAGCGGAAGCATCCACTCGATCAGCACCGGATATGCTGCCACGGCGCGGGAAGTCGCCACATCGAACGACTCGCGCAGCTTCGGATCGTGGCCGATCTTCTCTGCTCGCGCGTGCAGCCCAGACACGTTGACGATTCCAACCGCCTGGGCGGTCTCAGCCGCAAAACGAACCTTCTTGGCAGTCGAGTCTAGCAGCGTCACGTGCGCTGCAGGGATCAGCGCAGCGACCGGAACGCCCGGAAAGCCCGCTCCGGTGCCGATATCAACGATTGAGAGCGGCTTGTTGGACTTGATCGCACACAGCGCCGCGAGCGAATCGAGCAGGTGCAGCCGCACGTAGTCATGGCGCGGGATGCGGGTCAGGTTAAAGCTCTTGTTGGTCTCCTCCAGCGCTGCAAGGTAGCGCAGCAGCGAATCTAGCTGAGTGGCCGAAGCGGAGTGGCCGAGTGCTTCCAGGCCATCTTCGAGCTCTCTTCGTTCGTCAGTCACTGATCCTCTCCGCCAAGACAACACGCTGCTTCCCCTGCCAGGGGAGCACGAACACTACACCGAAGGGAGCCCCGTGAGAATGATCCGGCAGCTGCATCTCGCGCCGGAGCGAGTCTGGATCGACCTGAACCGAACGCTTTTTAAACTCAGTCCGGCTTGTCCACCCAAGGCTGGCGAGGCGGCTACGAAGAGGCTTGGCGTGAAACGGCATGCTGTCAACGACTGAGAAACGGGAGAGCAGCGGCGAGCTAGGGGCAAGCTCCTCGCTAAAACCGTACGAGACGTTATCGCCCGCCAGCGCAATTCCGCGCTGAGCGAAAAAGGCCGCCAGGTGTTGGCAGCGATTGAGAAGGGCGTGAGCCTCATAGATGTAGGCGCCAACCTTTTCGGCTAACGGCGAAGCCACGACCCCCGCTGGAGGCGACCATTCGACGCCACGGTCCGCGAGCACGACACTCGAGTCGGCAACGGGCGCGCCCCTCCACAGCGTCTGGTCGAGGCACTCGTCGGCCACGCCGCAGAACTGGCGTGTCCAGCCGGTCGGGCAGGGCTCAACGAAGAGCCCAGGGCTGACCTTAATTGCGCAGATCTCCGGTAGCTGAAGCGACAGAAGCCACGATAGGCTCGGGGAGTACTCCTGTGGGTCCTTGTGGCGAGTGCCGTCACGCGAGCGCCGCGCCGGATCGGCGAAGAATGCGTCACTCGCGGGGAGCAGGGTCGGCACGAGATCTTCGGCGGCTCCCACGATCGTAGTTACGTTCGTGATGCCAAGAATCTCAAAGTTCCGCTGCGCAAGCTCTGCCGTCTGCGGGTCAGACTCAACTGTGGTAACGCGCTCAGCCACCCGGGCCAGCGCGGCAGCATCAGAGCCGGAGCCAGTCCCAACCTCCAGCACGTGCTTAGCGCCCGCGAATCGCTTGGCGCGATGCTCTGCGATCGCTAAGCGCGAGGCCTGTTCCAGAACCGCCTTTGAGAAGAACCCTTCCTGGGCCCAAGCCCCGAGCTTCTCTGCCGCCAGACGACGCGAAACTAAGACCTCAGCCGCGAGCGACAGCACGGCCGCAGGGGCTTCCGGCAGCTCCTTCTTGAGTTGCAGGACTATCTCGGGCAGCTCCTTCCCGCTTGCCTTGGGGTGTATGCGCGCCAAAGCCTCTTCAAGTGCGGCGACGAGTGGGGTCTTGATGGGCAAGGGTGCTACCTCTTTAGTTAGCTGCCTGGCGGGTATTTTGGGGAAGAGAGGGCTTCAAGGCAACAGCGCTACTGCACCTGCTGCCGAGCCGGCGCGTCGGGCAGCTTTGCCCAGGTGAGGAGGCTTTCGCCCAGCTTCTCCTCAAACTCAGCCGTGCTGAGCCCGAACGCCGACTCAAAGGCTAGCGGGCGTTCAACTCCCTTACGGAGCAGGGTTAGGTAGTTTCCTATCTTGCGGAATCCGAAGGCCTTAATGATCGCTTTTGATGCGAGTAGCGACTGGGCGTATGCCGCTGGGACCATCGCCGGGTCGAGCTTTGTGAAGCCGCCCTGAAGCCGCTCGAGCGGCACTGGTTCGTTGGCCTTAAGCCAGGTCTTTAGTGACTGACGCAGCGCAGGGTGCTCGTGCCCCTCCGTCCATTGAGCGATGCCTTCGTCGAGCCAGCCGGGGATCTGCCCGCCGGACATCGACGAAAGGATGGCGTGGGTGAACTCGTGCCGCACAGAGCGCTCCAGGTTCTCGATATCGATCGGCTTAGAGCGGGAAAGCGGAATGATGATCTCTCCCCTGAAGAACATGGCGTTGGTCCAGGTCGGTGCACCCGTCAGCTCGTAGAAGGCTTCCTCGTCCATCAGCCGAATCGAGGTGCTGAAAGCTGGGATGCGCTGAAAGAGCTCGGTGTACTCTCCGTGGGTGCGATTGAGCGAAACAACCAGGCTCTCCGCCAGGTCGCTCCACTCCGAGGGGGAGATGAGTGTCAGCTTGCTGCCATCCGCTAGGTCAAGGGGCGTGTAGCGCAGGCGCGGGTCGTCGTCCGACGCGGCTGCCAAACGGGCTCTCGCAGAGGAGTGCTTGGTATCTGCGGCCGCCAGGCCACCGTACAGAACCGCACACAGGACCAAACCGGACGCCGCGGTAGCGAGGTGGCTGCGGATTTTGTCTGCCGATGGACAGCGAATCATGTCGGTTCCCCAGCGAGCGATTGCGTGATGGCCCAGCGCACCCCAACTCCAGCCGGCTGCCATCGCCTAAGGGAATAGTCGTCACCTGGGAGGAAACGCATGAGGGGCGTTTCTTCGATAAAAAGTGGGGGTTTTCGGGAAATTTTTGCCCCAAAAACCCGCTTTGTGGCGCTAAGTCCGCTAAAAGGGCTGCCACGGATTCGAGCAAGCTTGTGAAAAGCGATGCATTTTCAGTATACTAGAGCGGTTGGAGGGGTTTAGCCCCACCACGTAACGCCGCCAAGTTCTTCTCTCAAAGCTGAGAAAAAACGCGGCTCAACTGGAACTCTTTAAGCGAGGAAGTGTTATGGGTTCATGCGGAAGTTCATCGTGC
>OMIG01000238.1 GCA_900299035.1 Pseudomonadota bacterium | reverse complement strand
TTCACGTTCACGTTCACGTTTGGAAATTCGGAAGTTTATGTGGGGGAGGGGGGAGGCGATCGTTGCGGCTGGATGGGGCTGCGGGAACGTTCACGTTCACGTTTACGTTCACGTGAGAGCAGAAGTTCCGCAGAGAAAACGCTATCAGCTACGGAGCGGGGCAGGTGGAGTCGGGGCACTCTGGTGCCGGCTTCGCTCCTGGGTCGGGACGGCGTCCCGGGGTAACCGAGGGGCGGCGCGGCTCGCCAGTGCCGGGCTTCTCGCGCGGCCGAGCGGGTGCTGGTGGGGCCTCAACGGGGGCCTCTGTGGGCGCTGCTGGAGCCATCTTGGGGACGGATAGCTGAGCGAGGTCTAGAGAGGCTGCCGAGTTGTGTGTAGTTTTTGCTGTCATAGTTCACCGATTATAAGTCTTTCTCGCCGACAATCGCCAGTTCGTATTGCCCCTCACGCGCGACACCATCGCCGGAATCGGCAGCGAGCAGAGGCTGGATGTGCTTGCGCCACAGATTGACTTCAAGATTCTCCGTGCCGTCACTGCTCTCCGGGAGCTGAATTGGGCCGCCGCGCTTGCGGAGGATCTGAAGCGTCTCACAGTTAATCCACGCAGCAGGCTTTCCGCCAGGATTCTCCATGTCGTAAGCCCCAATGTAGATCTTCTCTCCCTTTGACATCGATGGGTGGCCCGCCTTGAGGGCCCTGTGAATCTTGTACGCCTCGACCAGCATGCGCGGCGCTGACTTTGCGCCAGGCGTAAAGTCGTTCTTCCAGGCAGCGTATCGGTCGAGGTGGCAATCGAGGAGCTGTTGGCCGGTGACTGCGAAACGCCTGAGCTGCTTGTCCATGGCTGCCATCGGCGCTACACGCTCGTCAACCTTCGGGCGGTGCTCCCGGTAGGGCCACACGAGCCATGACCAGTGCACGTGGTTAAATACGTCTTTCCACAGGCCAGTATGACGCTCGCGCTCCCAGTGCAGGGTAGGAGAGTAGCCAACCGGAAGTGCATTGACCATCCCGCCGAAGAGCTGAGACATGGTGCCAAACGCAAGGGGCGGCAGCTTCGCCTCTATGCTGGCCTCAATCAGGCCGTGGATGGACGCGTCGAGGCGTGAGAGGTCGCTCGGCGCTGGAGCGCCTCGTGCAGCAGTCGGGTCTTGGAGACACGGCTTAATCTTCTTGGCGACGACAGCCTCGGGTATGCCGAAGGCAAGCCCGTACAGCGGGCTTAGGTGGTGGTTGTCGACCAGGAAACAGTAGCGAGTGCCGAAGAGCTTGAAGTCTTCACATGGGTTCAGCACCCCGATCCAGCCTCGCAGCTGTATAACGGTCGTGTTCTCGTAGTGCGGGTACGCAGGCGCGAACCAGGCGCGGTTCGACTCCCGGTAGTTGGCCAGCGGGTCGTCAGGAGCTGCCTCTGAGGGGTGAAAAAGCTTCTCAAGGCGCGGGCCTACCATCATGATGCCGCGCCCCGGGGGCATGTCGATGTCGCTGCCGTAGACTAACGAGACTCGCTCGTACGAATCCTGCGCAAAGCGCGCGGCGAGCGAGTCTTCTCCGCCGATGCGCTTGGTCTCCAAGCGCAGCTTGTTAAACGTCGTGTACGCGTGGAGCCTCGCGCGAGTGACGATCTTGCGGCTCTCTTCCTGGCACTCCCGCTTCTCCTCTTTTTTCCAGCTCGGGTAGGGGGGAGGGCAGAAGTTTCCGCCGCTCTGCCGCTGTAGCCAGCGCAGCGAGTGGCCTCCGAGCTCGCTCATCGGCGCGCGCAGGAACAGGTCCGTGTAGTGCTCCGCCTCGATTTCACGGAATCGCTGGCGCAGGCCGTTTTCCGAAGTGTCGACCGCTTTCGTGATGATTCCGAAGTAGAGCTTGCGAAGCTGCAAGTCAGTGTCCGGCAGCTCGCGGGTGATCTTGCGGATGTGGTTGGCGAGGTGCTCCCAGTTGGTCCTGCCCCGAGGAGTGACCTGAGGAAGCTTGAGCAGCGTCTTGACTATCAGCAGCGAATGCTCGGGGGACTGCTTGTGGACGGTGTCCATGAAGGAGCGGCCCATCTCGGTTAGCCGAAGGAACCCCCCCTCTGTTGGCACACTGAAGAAGTTGTGCCGTTTCTGAAGTTGTCCCAAGGCATCGCGCAGCTGAGACCTGATGGTGTCTACTTTGGCGAGGAACTGCCGCGCTTCCTCTGATAGCAAGACCCGTCCGCGAGCCCGTTTGCTGATGCGCGGGTCCACCGTGGTGCCGTTGGTGAGGTTCTGCAGCTTGACGTAGGTCTGGTCGATCTGATCGTGCAGGTCGAAGTCACCCGCAAAGAACGGCACGCCTTTTTTCGCGATGAAGTCTGGGTAGGGCTGGCTCCACTCTACCAGCCCAAGACGCTCAAGTTGGCGCCTGCCGCCGGAGGTTACCGAGACAGGGACCTGATTGTGGGCGTCTTGCAGAATGGTTAGGACGCCGCTGTAGTATTCGGGTGCGCGGCGGCCGTTGCAGAGGATATCAATGACTCTCGGGGCCGAAGGGAGAGCGGGCAGCTCTTGGTTCGGCTCAGTCTGCGGCTGCTGTTGGCGTCGGGATGGATCGGGGCTCTGGTTCGGGGTGGTCATGCGTACAACATTCGGACGATTTGCTCATCGCTCTTTGTAGCAGTGTTGTACGACGAGCGCGCCAGGAAAAATACGCTGTTCGGATCTGTCGGTTTTGGCAGGGGCGGACCCCGGCTTAGTGAGAGAGCCTGGCCTTCACGTACGAGACTGAGAGCAAAGCCGCGAAGGTTGCAGCTGTGGCCACGAAGAGGCCACCCGAAACGAAGTTTAGGCTTCCGGCGACGACCGCTTTGAGAGTCACCACGAAGTCGAGCACGTTTCCAACAGCAAGCGTTAAGAGCAGTGGGCGGCGCGTGTTTGGAGCAAGGGCCCCCAGGCCTGCCGCGAAAGCCATGGTTAGCAGGTACACGCCTGCCACTCCAAACACTAAGCCCACGACCGTTTGGGCTTCCGGTGCGAACTCGCGGGGCAGGGCGGACACCATGAGCCAGAGGCTTGGAAAGAATATCGCCGAGAGTCCGCACGCCGCATAGTACAGGCAGGTCACCCAAAGGAGCGTCGTCGTAAAGTGGTGCTGTCTCTCTTCCATAGTGTTCCCCCGAGAAGCCTTTTCCCCGGGTACTCTAAGGGGTAAGCTGCCACGGGGCAAAGGTAATAACGTCGCAGGAGCAGGTAATGGCTCGGATTCAGTTGCAGGGGAAGTGCATTTGGCTAACCGGAGCCAGCAGCGGCATCGGTGAGTCCTTGGCCTTTGAGCTGGCCCGGCGCGGCGCCCGGGTGGCTTTGACTGCCCGGCGGGCAGAAGTCCTCGAAAAGATGGTCGCTGAGATTCGCTCTCAGGGTGGCCAAGCCTGGAGCTTTCCGGGAGACGTCACGAACCTGGACGAGATGAAGCAGGTCGTCGACTCGATTGAGAAGAGTGTCGGCCCGATCGACGTGGCGATACCGAACGCTGGCACGCACCTATTTACGGTGCCCGAGCAGTTTAACAGCGCCGAATACCTATCGATCATGCAGCTTAACTTCGGCGGAATCCTGTACTGCATCGAAGCGGTGCTCCCGCGCATGCTTGAGCGCGGCAAAGGGTGGCTCGCTCCGGTAGCGAGCCTGGCTGGCTACCGCGGACTTCCGCGGGCCGCGGCGTACGGCGCGAGCAAGTCAGCAGCAATTCACTTCCTTGAGAGTATTCGTTTCCACCTCAAGCGCAAAAACATCACTATCTCGATAGTTAATCCGGGCTTCGTTAAGACGCCCCTCACAGACAAGAACGATTTTCGGATGCCGTTCCTTGTCGACTCTCAGCGCGCTGCGCGCATAATCTGCCGCGGAATTGAGCGAGGGAAGCGAGAGATAGCCTTCCCCTGGCCGTTTACGTGGGTGCTCAAGATCGCCCGAATCCTGCCCGACCCGATCTACGAAGCGTTGGTGAACCGTTGCTGGTAGATAGTGGCGCCAAAAAAATCCTCGTGGTGGGAGGCGGAGTGGCCGGCATCACAGCCGCGTACGTGCTCTCACGCAAGCACCGCGTCACGCTGCTTGAGCGTAACGAGTACCTCGGCGGACACACCAACACGCGAGTCGTAAACGACCCGCGCAACCCGCAGCTCTCGGTCGACACGGGCTTCATCGTGTGCAACCCGCGCAACTACACGAACTTTTACAAGTTCCTCGACCAGCTCGGCATCAAGCGGCAAGACTCGGACATGTCGTTCGGCTTCTCGTGCGAGAGGACAGGGCTACAGTACATGGGACCCTCCGTAAAAGAGTTCCTCGCCGCGCCCGGCAACCTGCTCAACCCGCGCTTCCTCGGCATGGTAGCTGAGCAGTTCCGCTTCAACAGGCGTGCGCTGCGCGACCTGCGCGCAGGAACCCTCGGCGAGCAGCCGCTCGGCGAGTACCTCAAGCGCCTCGGGACGAGCGAGTACTTCTTCGACCATTACCTGGCGCCGCTGATCGGCTCCATCTGGTCTGCTCCCGACTCAAACGCGCTCGAGTTCCCGGCGCTCTCGTTCATCTCCTTCTTCAACAACCACGGGATGCTCGAGCTGAGCAAGCGGCCGCAGTGGCAGACGGTCGTCGGCGGCAGCCACGCCTACGTCAAGGCGTTCCGAAACGCATTCCCCGGCGAAGTGAGGCTTGCTGCGCCGGCGCGCTCGCTGACGCGCGATGGCGCAGGCGTGATGCTCGCTCTCGACGGCGCTGCCCCCGAGCGCTACGACGCAGTGGTGATCGCAACGCACGCTGACGAGGCGCTCAAGCTGTTGGCCGACCCAAGCGAACAGGAGCAGGCTGCGCTGGGCTCATGGGGGTACAGCACAAACCGCACCGTGCTGCACACTGATGCTTCTGTGCTCGGCCCCAAGAAGAGGCTGTGGGCCGCCTGGAACTACCGTCGGCGGGTGTCCTCGAGCCGCACGTCCCCAGTGGCTATCACCTACTACATGAACAAGCTCCAGCGGCTCGATGCCGAGCGAGACTACTTCGTGACGCTCAACTGTGGAGACCAGATCGACCCTAAGCACGTCCTGTACCAGGTAGACTACACCCACCCGATCTACACCCCAGCTTCGCCCGTGAGCCAGGCGCAGGTGCGTGCGCTCAATGGCACGCGCAACACGTACTTCTGTGGCGCCTACATGTACCACGGCTTCCACGAGGATGCGGTCCGGTCCGCGCTCGATGTGACGGCTGCCATGGGGCTCTCACTATGAGGTCGATGGTCTCGTGGGGCGAGGTGGCGCACTGGCGGGCGAGCCCGAAGCCGCACTCCTTCTCGTACCGTATCTTCACCTTTGAGATCGATGTCGATGAGCTTCCAGGCCTGTCGGTCGCGCCGCGGATATTCGCTGCAGAGAAGCTTGCGCTCTTCAGCATACGCGGCCGTGACTACCTGAGCGGAGAGGGGAGCCTGCGCGAGAAGGTAGAGCGGATCTTGCGCGAGCACGGCCAGCAGGCTCGGCCACACCGCATCACGCTCATCACGATGCCACGCTACTTCGGGTACGTGTTCAACCCGGTGAGTTTCTTTGCATGCTTCGACGAACAGGGGCGTGTGCTGGGGCTCGTCACGCAGGTGAACAACACCTTCGGAGAAACCCACATCTACCCGCTCGTTTGCGAGCCGACGGAGATGCCGGTCGAGTGGCGCTTTCCGAAGGAGTTCTTCGTGTCGCCTTTCTACGATGTGAGCGGCGAGTACTCGGTTAGGCTGGAGAGAGAAGGGGAGTCGCTCTCGCTGCGGGTTGACCTGCACCGCGACAGTCGTCTCGAATTCTCTGCCACGCTGCGCGGCGAGGCGCTGCCCGCGAGCGCGGCGAGGGTTAGGGCAACTATCTGGAAATACCCAATAACCTCGCTCCTGACGATGCCCCGAATTCACGCCCAGGCGCTCAAGATCTACTTCGGAGCAAAGGCCACTCCGCAGCCCCGCACCTGCCCCATAAGCCGCTATACTATCCGCTCTCGTCAGAATATTATCCACCGCGCCCGACTGGCCCTGTTGTGGGTCTTGCGGCTTTTTAGGAAGGGCGAAACGCCCGCGGCGCACGGCGCCGAACAGTAGAGAGTTTGAGTATGCAGACAGCAGAAGCAGTCATCCAGCCCACGACTAATTCCGACCAGCCGCAGGTCTCACAGGCGGTCCTGGACATCGTGCGTCGCGGGGGGCTGTACGCGCTCGGCGAGGCCTACATGCGCGGAGAGTGGACGACTCCGGACCTCGTGGGCGTCATGTACCGTCTCGTCACGTGCGATCCAGAGATATCGCCGTCCTTCAGCAAGCTCAGCCCTCGCTTCATCAAGTACGTTGTCATGGACCGCCTGGTGAACAGCCAGATTGGCCGCAAGGCATTCGAGGTTGCCGAGCGGCACTACGACCTCGGCAACGACCTCTTCTCGCAGATGCTCGACAAGGCATCCATGTCGTACACCTGCGGCTACTGGCGCGCCGCGAAGACGCTCGAGGACGCGCAGGTTAACAAGCTCGACATCCTGTGCCGCAAGCTGATGCTGCGCCCAGGAATGCGCGTGCTCGATATCGGCTGCGGCTGGGGCAACTTCGCCGCGTACGCGGCGAGCCGCTACGGCGTCTCGGTCGTCGGGCTGACGGTCTCAAAGGAGCAGGCAGCCCTTGCGCGACAGCGCTGTGCAGGCCTCGACGTTGAGATCGTGCTGGAGGACTACCAGAAGTACTCGGGCGAGTTCGACCGCGTGGTTTCCATTGAGATGATCGAGGCAGTCGGCCGCAAGAACATTCCGTCGTTTTTTGCGATGGTCGAGCGATGCCTCAAGCCGCAGGGGCTCTTCGCGCTGCAAGTTATTTCGGCGGAGATCTTCTCCAGGCATTCCGCCACTCCGCTCGACCAGTACATCCTGTGGCTACAGCGCAGAATCTTCCCGAACGGCTGGCTGCCGACCCTCCCGCAGCTCATCGACCCAGCGCGCAAGGGGCTCGTCATCGAGGACCTGCACAACTTCTCGGCTGACTACGCAAAGACGCTCAGTGCCTGGGACAAGAACTTCAATGCAGCGTGGCCAAGCCTGAAGGAGAAGTACGGTGATGAGTTCTACCGCATGTGGATGTACTACCTAAACGGCTGCGAGGCGCTCTTCCACGCCCGAATGGTGCAGCTCTACCAGGTCGTGTACTCCAAGGGCGGAGTGCCGGGCGGCTACACAGCTGTCCGCTAAAGCCCTGGGGAAAAAGCGTGAGCGAGGAGCATCGCACGAGGCCGCTTGAGACGCGGCGAGAGCTGTTCGAAAGACTCTTCGGGCCTATCTCTGGAAAGACTATCTCCCTAATCGGCATAGGTGGCGGCGGAGACATCACCTCCACTGTTCCCCTCACGCTTGAGCTAGAGCGCCTGGGGGCCACCGTCATTCCGGGTGGGCTGACCTGGAAGCGGCGCGTGCACGACCCGAAGGGGCTGCCGCGCGCCATCTCGGAGCTCAAGCGTGTGCGCCACGTAGCGCCGCACGTCGGCGTCGGAAGAGGCGACATGGTGACGGTAGACGGCATTCGGCACGTTGAGGCCCAGATTGCTGAAGCTCTTGGAGACCGAGAGGTCCTTGTGATCGATCCCTCCGGCGGAAGCGCCGCCGTAGGCAGCGGACTCGCCGCCGCTGCGCAGCAGCTCGGGATCGACGCGTTCGTGGGGGTCGATGTTGGGGGTGACGTGCTGTGCCATGGGCACGAGGGGTCGCTCGAAAGCCCCCTGTGTGATCAGACCCTCTTGCACGCGCTGTCGTCTCGCGGGTCGCAGGTTGCGCTCGCCAGCCTCGGCACAGACGGAGAGATTCAGCCCAGAGACTTTATCGCCCGATTCTCGCAGTCATTGCCCTTGACGGATTCCGTGGGGCTATCTTTCCGCAGCTTGAAGACCTCGACGCGTGGCACGATGTAGTGCAGAGCGCAAAGACAGAGAGCTCAAAGTTTGCGCTCGGCGTTCGGCGCCGCCTTTCCGAGGCGCGAGTCCAAGAGCTGCACGACCGGCTCCTCGAGGCGCCGCTGCCGCTGCTCGAAGAGCTGCTCAAGAATCCCGAGCCGCTCCCTCTTCGGGACGGCTCGCGCACTGGACACCTGTCGGATCTCACAGCGTCTTTCCTCATCTTCGACGCGGCAGCAGTCTGGCGTAGCGGCGGGTTCGCGCCGCTCTGGAGAGCAGAAGCCAGCTTGCAAGAGATGCACCAGGTTCTGGCAGGTAAGGGGATTAAGACCGAGTTCGGCGCTGGTTAGCGCAGCCGTGCGCGGAATCATACGTGAGGCTCGCGCCTCATGCCTACCATTTTGCATGGCGAACACGCTCGAAACCCTTAAGCTAGCGCTCCACTCCTTGCGCCAGCGGGATGCCAAGCGCGTTCTTCTCGGTGTCCGCAATCAGATCGTTCGAAGCTCGGTGTCGATAGGGCTGCGACGGGACTTGAGCGAGCCATTCGTCGGGCCAGCAGCGCGAGTTCCGCTGCTCGTTCGGGAGGTTTCTCCCTCTGAAGTGACGGCAATTCTCTACAGCGCTGCGCTCGACGGCTCCCTCCATGAGCGGCGGGACAGGGAGGTGCGACTTGCACATGCCTCGGAAAAGTTGGGACGAGCCTTTATCGCCTACGCCGCTGAGTCTCATCAGCCGTGTTTCATTCAGTGGATTATGAGTGCGGCAGACAATCCGCGAATGAAGAGGTTTTTTCGGGGGCGTTTTCCGCCTCTCAAGCCCGAGGAAGTTCTGTTCGAAAATGCCCTGACCCTGCCGTTGTTTCGAGGGCTCGGGATTATGTCGTGCGCCATGTCTCGGATCGCCGAGATAGCTGCACAGAGGGGATTTCGTTACGGGCTCACGTTCGTCGCAGAGAGCAACGTTGCGTCGCTTCGGGCCTGTGCCAAGGCAGGATTTTCTCCGAGCGTCGTCCGTCGAGATCGAGCCATCTGTATGGGGCTCTTGCGGCAGCGACGCTTCGACCCGCTTTCTCCGGCCGCTGCCGCGTCTCTGCTCAGATAGGTTTAGGCACTCGCAGGCTCGGCGTTGGGCTGCTCTTAAAGGCTCGGGTATGCAGCGTTCCTTCTGGCGGCAAGTGACCGGAGTGTGCTTCAATGCCAGGGTACATCTAGGAGACACAGCATGCAGGCTGAGCGGCAATACTTCGGGCTGAACGACCTCGACAGAAAGATGGAGCCCTTCATCAACTTTGATGGCGGTTTCTTCATTGAGATTGGGGCAAACGATGGTGTCACCCAGTCGAATACCCTGTACTACGAGCGCTATCGCGGCTGGCGCGGGGTTCTCGTGGAGCCCTCGCAGCTCAACTTCTTTAAGTGCCGCGCAAACCGCTCGCCCGAGACCAAGATCTACTGCGCCGCCTGTGTGCCGTTTGGTTACACTGAGCGGTTTGTGCCGATTGTGTACTCAAACCTGATGTCGGTTTCAGAGCTGCCTGGCTCGGACCTTCCCGACGTGGGACAGCACCTGCAGGTGGCGAGGCAATTCCTCCAGCCATACGAGGATGTCTTTACGTTCGGCGCGGAGGCGAAGACCCTCAACGATATCCTGATCCATGCCCAGGCGCCTGCTTCGATCGATTTCTTCTCGCTCGACGTTGAGGGGGTCGAGCTGCCGGTGCTCCAGGGCGTTGACCACAGCCGCTTCCGCTTCAAGCACCTCTTGATTGAGAGTCGTGCCCCGCAGCGCATGAACGAGTACCTGCAAGAGCAGGGCTACCGCTTCGACCAGGCGCTATCGCAGCACGACTACCTGTTTCACGACGCACGAATGTAGGGGAATGTCTCAGGCTCCATCCATGGGATTCTCTCGGGCAGGCTTCTGAGGCTAAGAAGGCTACCGGGGTTGGCCGTTGCAGATAGCCAGTAGCACCTGCTGCTGAAGCTCCAAAGCCTGGTGGTTGTCCGGGAAGAGGGCGATCTCTTGCTGAAGGTCTTCGAGAGCTTCGGGGATCTTCTCAAGCCTGAGCAGGCAGACCGCTCTTAAGTACAACAGCCAGCGGTGCTGCTCCGTGTGCGTTTGGGCCTCGAGCACAAGCCGGTATCCGTCGTCTACTCGATTCTCTTTGAGGGCTTGAACCGCCTCGCAGATGAGCTGCTCGGGATCTGCTTGCGCGCTGCTTGAAGCGCTCACCTCGATTGCCAACGCGGACCTCTGCGCCTTGCGTTGCGGCGGCCAACGCAGCCCGGACTCTATGACG
>OMIG01000237.1 GCA_900299035.1 Pseudomonadota bacterium | reverse complement strand
TACCACCAGCGGCTCCGGCCGTTCTTCCCGAACGGCCGAATCCCTACCTCGATGGACATGACGCGGCTGGGCTGGGCGTTTCTCGCCGAGGCGAACCTTCTTCGCATTACGGATCTCCCGGTGGCGCTTGACCGAAAGCTCGGGCCCAACGAGGACCCCGTCGCTGTTGCGTCTGCTATCGTAAATACCCCTCCCCCCGAGGGGCACTCGAAAGCGTGGGCAAAGAGGCTTAAGCCCCACCTCGATTTTAGGCCAGAGTCTGAGCTTAGGAGCGACCCAAACTTTGCGGTGTTCGTCGCCGCAGTGCGAAACTTCCTGGACAACTACGAGGGATAGCGTTCCGGAGGAGCAGCCCCCGTCCGCATCAGCCAAAAATAGTCCCTTACCCCCCAAAAAAAACCTAACAACACGCGACTAGCCCCTGCCGTCGGCTTAAAATGGGGCATCGCTGCGGTAGCGTTGGCTGTCAGGAGGCTGGCTGTATATGGCACCTAAAATCTCTTCGAGCACTCAATCCACGGGGATGCCTGGCGTTGCCGATGCGGAGTCGCTGGCGAGCAGCTCGTTTGGGGCAGCGATGCGCCGCGGTGCAGCTTGGGCGACGATGCTTGCGGGCTTGCTGGTTCCGGCAGAGTCCGCGCGGGGCCAAGAGGCTCAAGGCCAAGGCCCGCTGCCGATGCAGGGCGGCTCGCTGCAAGATGCCGCCGGAAAAGCGGCGGCCGCGGCTGAGCAGTGGAAGGCGTGGCGCAGCATCTTCAAGGGGAACATTCCTACTGAGAGCCTGGGGGTGAATGACCTTGAGCGGATCACCTCTGACAGTATTTTTAGGGTCAGCGAGCAGGCCACCTTGCAGATGCCGCTTACCTTCCTCGTCGGCTTCTCATCAGGAGGCAACCGGTTCATCTCCAAGGATCGCTTCGACGTGCTCGCGCGCAACTCGACGCTGTCGCGCCCGGAGCTTGAGAAGGAGGTCTGGGAGGCATTCTACGCGCAGCAGACCGCGGAAGATAACGATCGCAAGGTATTGAGCGCTGAATCCGATATCTTCCTGATGCAGCGCTTCAAGCAAGAGGCAGAGCGGCTCTCTCAATCAATCGGAACTATCGGTGAAGAAGTTACAGAAATGACGGCTCAGCAGGCGAAGGTCAAGGCTTCGCTCGACCTGGTGCAAGAGGCAGAGTCTCTGCTCGCAAAACAGTCGGCTGGACGCTCTCTGAGCGAGGCTGAAGCAGCACAGCTCAAGCGGCTGTGCAGGAAGGCTGGCCTGCGCTCGTTGGATGAGGCGCAAGAGTCGCGGGAGCTGCTCGTTAAGGCTTTCGACGGATTTCGCGGAAAAATCAGCACTCTCGAGGGTTCCCGCAAAAAAGCCTCCCAGGAGCTGGAGAAAACGCTTCTGCTGGCAGACGCCGAGGCGTGCGAAAACTACGAGCGACTAAGCGCCGCTGAAGCCAACCTCGCAGCGCTGCGGAAGAGCTCCCTAGAGCACCTGGCGAAGACAGAGAAGATTCGCAACCTGCAAGTGTCGGCTTTCGTAGACCCCAAGAAGCGAGAGTCTTTCAGGCTCGAGCTGGCTGCGGTCGAAGTAACCCTGAAGCACGATGAGTACACGGCCTTCAACTCTCTGGGCAACCCGTCAGCAAAGCTGATTGTGCTCAGGGGGCGGAGCAACGAGCCGCGCCTCTTGGTTGCCGCCAACGAGCCCCAGGTGCGTGTGAGTGCAGAGGACACCGGCAAAGGGCTCTCGCTGTTCGTCGGCAAGCACGAGCGGCTTCACATGCAGAGGCTAGACGAGGCTGCGAGCTTGAAGAGCTTCATCGACGGGAGCAATTCACTGGTCTTCGCGGAGAAGGGCTCGGTCACCTCCCTGGGCGGTGACGAAGTTAAGTCCCTCTACGGGATTGATGTGCGCCTGTGCCAAGGAGCAAGCTTCGACATCTCCAAAATAGGGGACCAGCCATTCAATATTACGCCTACCGGCGGCGGAACCATTACTCTGGGCCAGCGACCGAGCAGGGCTGAGCGGAAGCCCCGCGTCGAGATCGATGCCAGGTCAGCAACCGAGCTCGTTACGATCTCGATTCCGGCTAGAGAAGAGATAATCCGCGAGCGGGTCGAAATCGAGCGACGCAGGGTTACGCTGGACCTCCAGGCAAAGGTCGACATCGAGCTTCGAGGCCCCTCCTCAGAGGACTCTGGAGTAGACGTGGACATTGAGGTGCGCGGCGCCACTAGCAGCACCCGCATCCCGTTCGTGCGGGACGGCAAGCTGGTCGATGCGAACATCGACGCCTTCATCGCCAAGGTAGGCCAGGTGCAGTAGCCGCCTGGAGGCGAGCCCTCCGAGGGCGCTCGGCGACTACCTGTCGGTTTTAGTTCGTTTGAGCCTGGTCCTGCCGAGAAGTTTAATAATCGCCCAAAAAGGGGCGTTTTTTAGGCTCATCGAAGCCCCCCAGGCATGAATAACCGTTAAAGGTCTCGTAAGTTTAGTGGGCATCCGAGTCTTTGGCAGGACAGCCCCAAAGTTGAGAGTTCCATATGATGGAAAAGAAGCAGTCGCCCGACAAAAACGCATCAGGCAGCAACGATTTATCCTCGTCTTCGATAAGCCGAGTCGGCGCTGTGCTCGCCGCGATTGGGACACTCTTTGGTGAAGGGTGCGCCGGTGGGCCGCAGCGGCACAACCACATGCCGCCGACGCCGCCGGTGCCGCACGTTGCGCCTCTAAATGACTTCAGCCACGTGGTGGAGGCCGCCTCGCACCTGAAGATGGAAAACCTGACGTACTTCGATTCGAGTGGACACTACAGGAGCCACTTCAGAGAAACTCGTGAGCTGTCGCTACGCGATTCTGTCACTACTAGCCAAGGCATCTCCCCGGATTGGGACGCGGCAATCAAAGAGAAGGGCGCGTTGCTAAAGTTTAAGATGAGCAGCTTTGAAACTTGGAGAGCAGAGCGTATCACGGAGCTTAAGAGGCGTTACCAGAACAGGGAAGAACTGACGTCCCCAGGCTCTGGAATCGTCTTTGACATCAATGGCGAAGTCGCAAAGACTTTCCCGAGAGGGGGCACGCTTCATGCAGAGAAGCTGAACGACACCAAAGTGGAGAGCCTTCTCGATTGGATGAAGCAGCGCTAGCTGTTCTCTTTTGAGATCCTAAAGAAGCCGATTGTAGGTGGCACCGCCCGCCCGCTCTAGTACCCGCTAGACACCTTCTGGTCAGCATCAAGCGGCGAAGCCTCGTCGCTTAGTCCAGTAACCTCGTCGTTGCGAGCGGTGAACACCTCCTCGAAGCGTGGCACCTGCTGTGGCGGAAGCTTCTCTTGGAACGATGTGGCGCCGACCTCTACAACGTACAGTGCGCGCCGAATCTCGCCGGAGGCGCCGTCGGCGGTGATGACGCCGGTAACGCCGTCGTACTGCGGAAGGGACTGAATCGCCTGAGGCACGGGAACTCCCCTCGCCCGGCTCACCTTGAGGGCGTTGTTGATGATGGTCTCTGCGTCGAAGCCCTGCGCCGAATGAATGGTTGGCGCGGCGCTAAACTTTCCGCGGTAGGAGGCGATGAAGTCTTGCACCTCGCGGCGCGTGCTGTTCTTGAAGAACGGAGCGACGAAGATCGCCCCGTTGAAGAGCGCCTGTGAGTGGGCGATCTTGTCGGCGCTGTCCCAGAGCGAGGTCCCGAGCACCCGGATGCGCTTGCGCGCCTCTGGCGAGAGGCTCGACAGGAGCCGTGTTGAGACCTCGACCGTGTCGGGGATCAGAACTGCCTCGGCGTTCGAGCTTTCGAGCCGCTGCGCTGCCTCAAGCATCGAGGTCTCGTCGCTTGTCGTGTAGGCCACCTCAAGGACGAGCTGCAGGTTGAGCGCGCCGAGCTTCGAGCGCAAAGCCTCAAGGAACTCCACTCCGCTAGCCGTTTGCGGGTGAACGATAGCAAAGCGAGTAATCTTGTGGTCGCCGTAGGCGGAATTCACAAGGGCATCCACCTGGCTGGACGTGGTGATGCCTAGCCTAAAGACGCCGCTCCCGACAGAGAACGGCTCGGTCTTTGATAGCGAGAGGAGCGGTATGCCGACGTCGCGCGCCGTGGTGGCAGCCGGGACTCCGAGCGGCCCCACAAGGGCGGCTACCTTTGGCCCGGCTGCAAGCTCGCGAATCACCGCTGACGAGTCGGCGGCCTCGGTGCCGACGTCGCGCACCTCGAGCCGGACCTTCGGCAGCTCAGTCTGCGCGGCGGCAGCGAGCTCAATGCCGCGCTTCATCTCGTTTCCGACGTTGCCGTACTTGGTGAGGCTCAGGATGACGCCGACGCGGGCCTCATCGCCCGAGACTGGCGAGCTGTCGCCCTGATTGAGCGCGAGAGCGGAGCCGTCGTACGGCGCCCAGAACGGGAGCGGAGACTTCGGGTCAGGCTCAGCCCAACCGACCGCAGCGCGGCGAGCCCGCTCTTGGCCGACCAGGGCGTTCACGAACTCGTCTGCGCGCCACTTGGCCGCCACGTCCTCAAACTTCTCCGTCGGAATCGACGAGAGCAGCATCTTTGCGCCCTGCCGCGCTGCCGTATCAGCGCCAGGCATCGCGGCGCCCTGCGAGTTGACGCGGCTGAACCAGGCCAGTGACTGGCTCACGTCGCCCTCGCGCCCGAATCCGTACGCGAGCAGGAGCCCGAACTGTGGGCTTACAGAACCCTCGGTGAGTCCCATCTTGCGGTGGTACGAGCCCACAGCCGAGAGGGCTTTGGTTGGCTTGTCGAGCACGAGGTACTGGCTGCCGACGCGCACGGCCGCTGCCTCTGCCTCTTCCGGAGAGAGCGACTGGCGGCTGGCCTTGAGGTAGGCGTCGAGCGCCATGTTGTTGCGGCCACTCTCGCGCAGCTCATCACCGTAAAGCAGGCTGCGGTTCGTTAGCGGCTGTCCGGAGAGGGTGCGAAAGTGCGGCCAAAGCTCCCAGGGCATCGTACGTGCGGCCTCTGGTGAGGGCTCTTCCTGCGCCGTGTCGGCGCTGCCCGAGAGCTGGTCTTTCGGCTTCTGCGCCGACGGGGCGAAGCACGCCGAGAAGAGGAGAGCTGCGGAGCATGTGAGCGAGAGCCTGAGGAGCGGTGTGAGCATAGAGGCTTTTGTACCAAAAGGCTTAAGGGGGCACCGGCCCCGGCGACCCTTACTATAATCGCCAGCGGCGATTCGAGCCAACTCAGAAAAGGGAGGGGAAAAACGTGGCTTGAGAGCCGGTTTCGCTGATCAACGCTTCAGGGCGGGAGCCCGGAGGGCTAGCGCAAGCCCTAGCGGCCTAAGGAAGCGCCCTCCGTGGAAAGCTGTACGACGAACCGCTTGGCCCAAAGGGCGCTAGGAGAAGATGTCCTTCATCTTGTCGAAGAAGCCCTTGCTTCCGGCCTCCTCAACCGTTGTTCCCTGCAGGGCTGCGAGCTTCTCAAGGACGGCGCGCTCCTCGTCGCTTAGCTTCTTGGGCACGTGCACGAAGACCCGCACGTGCTGGTCTCCACGGCGCTGAGGGCTGCTGCCCAGAACGGGGATCCCCTTTCCTTTGAGCCGGAAGACCTTGCCTGACTGGGTTCCGGCTGGAACCTTGAGCTTGAGCTTTCCTTCGAGCGCCGGCACCTCGATCTCTGCGCCGAGGGCAGCCGCCGAGAAGGTGATCGGAACTTCGCAGATGAGCTCACTCTCTTGGCGCTGAAAAATTGCGTGCGGCTCAACTTGGAGCTGCACGTAGAGGTCTCCGTTTCCGCCTCCACCGACGCCAGGCTCCCCTTCGCCGCGCATCTTGAGCCGCTGGCCGTTGTCGACGCCGGCTGGCACCTTGATCT
The DNA here is from genome assembly GCA_900299035.1 of Pseudomonadota bacterium. GTDB lineage: Bacteria > Bdellovibrionota_C > UBA2361 > UBA2361 > OMII01 > OMII01. Next base: position 12,827 of record OMIG01000237.1, on the reverse strand, counting down.
TGAGGCGAGACTCCTTGACCTTGAGCCCGCTGCCGGAGCAGTTCGAGCACGGGTCTTTGACAACCTCTCCAACGCCGCCGCAGGCGTGGCACGTCCTAGCGAGGGTGAAGAATCCCTGCTGAATTCGGATCTGGCCCGCGCCTTCACACTGCGGGCAGCGCTGGCGCGTGGTGCCTTTCGCGGCGCCGCTGCCGGAGCACGACTCGCACTTGGCCCTGCGCCCGATGGTGACTTCTTTCTCGCAGCCGAAGGCCGCTTCCTCAAACGTGATATCGAGATCGTAGCGCAGGTCGCTTCCCGAGCGCCCCCTGCCGCCTGCGCCGCCGCGCCGTGGGTCGCCGCCCATGCCGCCGCCGAAGAACGAGCTGAAGATGTCTCCGAAGATGTCCTCGAATCCAGAGAAGTCTGCGCCACCGAATCCGCCGGCGCCTGCGCCGTTGGCGAACGCCTGGTGCCCGAAGCGATCGTACTTGGCGCGGTTGTCGCTGTCGCTCAGGACAGAGTACGCCTCGGTCGCTTCCTTGAATTTCTCTTCTGCTTCCTGGTTGCCTGGATTTTTGTCGGGGTGGAACTGCACCGCTTTTTTGCGGTACGCCTTCTTGATCTCTTCAACCGAAGCGGTACGCGAGACCTCTAGAACTTCGTAGTAATCGCGCTTTGCCACAGCATCCCCTCGCCTCTTCTCGCCTGGCTGACCCTACCACAGGGGCCCCGCAGACGGCAAAAGACGAGGCGCCCCTGCTCGGGGAGCCTCGTCTCGCCTTTCCAACAGCCTAGCCTCTTTCGGGCCAGCCTGGGTCTTACTTGCCGTCCTGGACCTCTTCGTAGTCAGCGTCGACCACGTCGTCCTTTCCGGCAGCGCCTGCGCCGTTGCTCTCTGCGCCAGCGGCGCCCTCAGCTCCGCCCTGCGAAGCTGAAGCAGCCTTGTACGCCTCTTCCGAGAGCTTGTGGCTGGCCTTCTCAAGAGCCGAGAACGCTGCCGTGATGGCCTCCTTCTCGTTCTTCTCGAGGGCCTTCTTGGCATCCTCAAGCGCAGACGTTACCGCGCCCTTGGTGTCAGCCGAGACCTTCTCGCCAAGCTCGTTCATGGTCTTCTCAGTAGCGTAGACCATGGTGTCGAGCTTGTTGCGCTCCTCGACGAGCTCGCGGCGCTTGCGGTCATCCTCAGCGTGCGACTTGGCGTCGTTCACCATCCGGTCGATCTCCTCCTTGGAGAGTCCCGAGCTGGCGGTGATCTTGATCGACTGCTCTTTCTGCGTGCCGAGGTCCTTGGCGGACACGGACACGATTCCGTTTGCGTCGATGTCGAACGTCACCTCGATCTGCGGAACGCCGCGCGGAGCGGGCGGAAGCTTGTCGAGGTCAAACCTGCCGAGGGTCTTATTGTCGCCTGCCATGTCGCGCTCGCCCTGAAGGACGTGAATCGACACAGCCGGCTGGTTGTCAGCGGCGGTTGAGAACACCTGCGACTTCCTGGTCGGGATCGTCGTGTTCTTCTCGATCAGCTTCGTGAACACGCCGCCGAGCGTCTCGATGCCGAGGCTGAGCGGAGTGACGTCGAGCAGGAGCACGTCCTTGACGTCTCCCTGGAGCACGCCGGCCTGAACCGCCGCGCCGATCGCGACTGCCTCGTCCGGGTTGACGCTCTTGGAGGCTTCCTTGCCGAAGATCTCCTTGACGCGCGCCTGCACAGCCGGCATGCGGGTCATTCCGCCGACGAGGATAACCTCGCCGATGTCGCTGGCCTTCACCCCTGCGTCCTTGAGCGCCGTCTTGCACGGCTCATCGAGGCGCTTCAGGAGCGGCGCACAGAGCTGCTCGAACTTGGCGCGCGTAATCTTGAGGTTCATGTGCTTGGGGCCCGACGCGTCCGCCGTGATGAACGGCAGGTTGATGTCGGTCTCCATCGAAGACGAGAGCTCGTGCTTCGCCTTCTCTGCGGCCTCCTTGAGGCGCTGCAGGGCCATGGTGTCCTTGCGCAGGTCGATCCCCTGCTCCTTCTTGAACTCGTCGGCAAGGTAGTCAACGAGGATCAGGTCGAAGTCTTCACCGCCGAGGAACGTGTCGCCGTTGGTGGACTTCACCTCGAACACGCCGTCGCCCAGCTCAAGGATCGACACGTCGAAGGTTCCTCCGCCGAGGTCGAACACGGCGATGGTCTTCTCGTGCTTCTTGTCGAGGCCGTAGGCGAGCGCTGCCGCCGTCGGCTCGTTGATGATGCGCAGGACGTTGAGGCCGGCGATCTTTCCGGCGTCCTTCGTGGCCTGGCGCTGCGCGTCGTCGAAGTAGGCAGGAACCGTGATGACCGCATCGGTCACCTTCTCTCCGAGGTAGTCCTCGGCGGTCTGCTTCATCTTCGTGAGAACCATCGCAGAAACTTCCTGCGGGCTCTTGGCGTCGCCCTTGATCTTTACCCAGGCATCGCCGTTCGACGACCCTGCGATCTCGTACGGCAGCACCTTCTGTGCCTTCTCAACTTCCGGCGATCCTACCTTGCGGCCAATCAGGCGCTTTACGGCGAAGATCGTGTTCTTTGGGTTGGTCACCGCCTGGCGCTTTGCGATCTGCCCAACGAGGCGCTCTCCAGCGTCGTTGACGCCGACCACTGACGGAGTCGTGCGGCTGCCCTCGCTGTTTGCGATGACGACCGGCGAACCGCCTTCCATGACTGCGACGCACGAGTTGGTGGTCCCAAGGTCAATTCCAATTACTTTTCCCATTTTGCTAACGCTCCTTTCTCTTAAAATCTCTCTTCTCTAGTTTCCCGGCTGTGGCCTTCACTCAGGCCTACGGGTTCACCGCCACGACTACCTCACCAGGACGAATCAGCTTGTCCTTGTAGAAGTAGGCCTTCTTGAGCTCTCCGACGATCGTCCCAGGCGTCGCCTCAGGTGACGCCACCCGGCTGATGGCCTGGTGCTTCTGCGGATCGAACTCCTTGCCTGTGCCCGTCTCGCCCCGAATCTCCCAGCGGCCGAGCTTCTCAACGAAGAGCTTGTGGGTCATCTCGAGCCCGGTCTTGAGGTTTTGGTACTCAGCCGAGCTGTGCGCGAGGGCCAGCTCTAAGTTGTCGAGCACCTCCAGCAGGTCTACCACCAGGCGCTCTCCTTGGTACTTAAGCAGCTCAGACTGCTCCTTCAAGGCTCGCTTCTTAAAATTCTCGAAGTCAGCCATCAGGCGCAGGTGGCGATCCTTCGCCTCAGCCAGCTCATGCGCCAGGCGCTCCTCACGAGAGCCTCCCTTCGCATCGCTAACGCCCTGATTTGCCTCAGCTTCATTCTGATCGTGCCCATCCTGGGCAGCCTTCTCGCCTTCCTGCTCGTGTGCCATCCGAAATCTCTTTGTGAGGGGAAACGGCCCGGCCCGATTCGAAAGACCGAGCAACACGCCTAATCCGGTGTCTAAGGTTATGCTATAAACACTCGCCCTCCCTTTTTCAATGTTTTGGACCGCATGAGCGCCGTAGACCCCCTAGAAAGCTTAAAAAAAGGCCAGGACCTGACGGTTCCGGCCCTAGTGCTGCGGATCACCCCCTACCGCGACAGCGACATCATCGCCCATATCCTAACCCCGTCTCTGGGCAAGCTCTCGGTGCTCGCGCGACACGCGCGGGGAAGCCGCAAGCGATTTCCCAGCTCGCTTGACCTCTTTGACCGTGGCTCGGCGCGGCTCACCCGTGAGCGAAACGGCGCCTTCGGGCTCAAGGAGTTTACCCCGTCTCACTCTTTGAAGCGGGTGCGCGACGACTTGGACAAGCTCACGCTCGCGTCGCTCTTGTGTGAGACGTTTGACCTGTTGCTGCACGAAGAGAGCGGTGACAACTCGCAGCAGGTGTTCGAGATCCTCGACCTCTCGCTAAACGCTATCGATGAAGCGAGCGACCTCAAGGGATGCTTGCGCGCCGTATACGTCGCGCTCTCGTCGCTCACTCGGCACGCTGGCATCATCGACCTCGCTGATGCGCCGCCAGGCAGCAAGGCGCTCGCCACGCTGCTCGATGCGATTGAGCGGTTTACCGAGCGCAGGCTCGCCACTCGCTCGACGCTTGGCCCGATGTTAAAAAAGATCGCCGCAAGCTGAGAGCTTGCTCAGAAGCCGCCGTAAAGCGCGCTCGCTTAGTGGCAGCCGCAGCCTGTCCCGCACGCCTTCTTAGGCGTGGTCGACTCTGAGGAGTCTGAGCTGGATGAGCCTGAGTCGCTCTTGCTCTCTGATGACTTCTTCTTGCCGCTGGACGAGGAGCTGCTTGAGCTGCCGGAGGAGTAGTCGGTCTTGTACCAGCCGCTGCCCTTGAGGTGGAACGCAGACGCTGAAACCGCCTTCTCGACTGGGCTGTTCTTTCCCTTCTCTTTGCAGTGAGGGCAGCTCTTGAGGACTTTGTCGCTAAACTTCTGGATGACTTCGAAACGTCCGCAGACTGGGCACTCGTACTCGTAGATCGGCATAAAACGAACTCAAACTTCTTACTGACTCTGCAATGTGCCCCACCCAGCCAACCTGGAGCGGCGGCCCGAGGGGAGACTCTCCCTATACTACCCACAATCGCGGCGCTTGTCGCGCCTTGGAGGCGGCTGCTGGGCTACCGAGTGGTTTAACCACCCAGCCCGGCCGTTTCAAGCCTGTGCTGAATTGCTTCGGCCGAAAGACCTTGTATTAGCAGGGATTTACGCTTGGACGTGGCGCCCCGCACAAGCTCGATACTCGACTTTGGGATGGCCAGGAGACGGCTCAGAAAAGCCAGCAGCTCTTCGTTTGCCCGCCCCTCGATAGGCGGGGCCGCGAGCGAGAGCTTGGGGTACCCGCCGTGCAGTCCGGCCAGCTTTGACTGCTTCGCGCGTGGGGCGATGTAGAGCTCGAGCACGACACCGCGTGGCGTCGTTCGTAGGTAAGCGGGGCCAGACATCCCGCTACTGTAGCCCTGAATGTGCGGGCGTGGCGAGATGCCCCGCCGGCGGTTCTCGGGTGCCGCGGCGGCGGGGCTTCTGTGCGCTAGACCGAGACGATGATCTCGTTCTTTACCTGCGTAACGCCTGGCGCCATCCAGGCTGCGCTCTCGGCCTCCTTGCGCTCGGCCCACGAGCGCACCTGGCCTCTCAGCGTGACGGTGCTGTCGCTTGCATCGACGTCGATGTTGCGTGACTCCAGGTCAGCGTAGCGGTGCAGCGCGGCTTTTATCTCGCTCTTCACCTCTTTTGACTGCACGTGCGGCGCGACAACGATGCGGTTTGTGACGCCCTTTACTCCTGTGAGCTTCTCGACAGCTTTCTCAGCCGACTCACGCTGGTAGTTCCAGTCAACGTTGCCCTCGACCATCACCCAGCCCTTGCTCACGGAGAGCTTGAGCTTCTCGTCTGGGATGGAGGTGTCCCACTTAAGCGCGTTGAGCGCTGCTGTCGCTATGTCGGAATCAGTTCTCTCGGTAGAGCTAGGCAGCCGAACCTCGATGTCGTTCGCCACGGCCCGCACCCCTGCCACGCGCTTGACGATGCGCTCGGTGTTCTGCTTCTGGAAGTAGCTCGGAACCGAGCCCGTCAGGGTCACGACGCCGCCGCCCGCTGCAACGCCGATCTTTGAGCAGTCGACGCTCGGGTCCCACTTTAAGTCATCAATCACGTCTTGCTGTAGCTGTTTGTCGCTTTTCATCTGCACTCCTGTTTAGTAGTCAGCACCTGCCCGCGCCGGGCCAAGCCGCCGCGAGGCAGTGAGGTTCTCGCACGTTTGAGGGAAAACTGTCCGTGATCGCTCTCAGGATCTGGCGATAGCAATCGGAGAGATGAACCGTATGATTTCACGCTCGCCGTTCTTTCTGGACACCTCGATTGAGGCGATGCGGGCGCCCTCTTCCTCGACGCGAATGTCGGTGGGCGAAGAGATAACGTGCTCTTGCTGGCGGCACGAGACGATTAGGGCGTCGTCGTGCGGATCGTAGGTCAGCCCGTTGAGCTGCCACAGGCGCGACTGGTGCACGGTGCCTTCAATCGAGGAGAGAGTAATGTCTACGCCCTGCCCGCTCAAGCGGGACGAGACTGAGTCGAAGTACGGCCTCCAGTTGAGCTTCTCGATTGTGCGGGTTTCGTGCAGCATAGCCCTCCTCTTGAAAAGCTCACTCGGCGCTCAGGTACTCGTCGCGCAGCAAGCGCAGCAGATCCTCGTAGCTGACGATGCCCTGGATGCGCCCACGGCTGTCTGAGACGACCACGGCGCCAACCTTGTTCTCAAGCATCATGTCGATTACGTCGAGCACGTCCGAACTTGGATCGACCGCCAGCGGCTTCGATTGCATGACTTGGCTCAAGGCCAGCGACTTCTTGTAGGCGCCCGCGGTCTTCTCCTGGAGCTGCTCAAAGATGTCGCTCATGTAGCAGCGCACGTCCCGGTCGCTGATGATGCCGACCACCTCGCCAGCCCGAATGAGCGGCACGTGCCTGATTCCGCGCTCGTGCATCAGGTCTACGGCGTCAAGAAGCGATGACGACGGGTCGAGCGCCGCGACGTCCCTCTGCATGATTTCGTTTATCTCCATGGCGGACTGAGGGTAGCCCCGACGGGCTTAACTTCGTATGAGAGGCGTTAGCTCACGGAAAAAAAGAGAAGAGGACGCTTAGTCCTTCATCCGCACGTACAGCTCAGCGCGGCTAACGCGGCTGGGCTGCGGGGCCGCTGCTTTCGAGGCCTCCTGCTGGGCTGTCGGCTCCTTCATGCGCAGCGGGATCTTCCCGCCGGCCAACGGCTTGGCTGCCCGCAGCGGCTCAGGGCTTTGCCGCTGGGGTTGCCGCTCAACTGCAACCGCCTGCTTGCGCTGCTCCTGCGTCTGAGCCTGCGCCTTGGCCTCCATCTCGCCGATCTTGGCGACGAGCTCACGGTACTCCTTCTCAGAGATGCCAAGCGAGATGAGGAGCTGCAGCATGCGCTGCTTCTTGTTCTGCTCAAAGAGGATCGACTGAAGCTGGTGCATCAGGATCTCGCGCAGCCGAGCCTTGGCCCGCAGCGCCTTGGCCTTGCGTGCCTTGGTGCGCTCGTCGCTACGCTGCCCTTCCTCGCGCTCATCCTGCTCTATGGCCTGGGCTGCCGCTTCGAGCTTCTCAATGGTCGTGAGCTCAATCGGGCTGATTTCAAGACCGAGCGGCTTGGTCGCCTGCTCAACGTGCGCTAAGGCGCTCGGCTGCGAGAGGGCTGGCTGCGGCTCAATGATGTGCGCTACAGCCTCTTGGAGCTGCGGCTGAACTGGAGCCTGTGTGCTACGAGCTGCTAGGAGACGCTCAGCCTCCTGCTCAAGTGCGCGCTCGGCCTCACGCTGGGCGATGCCCTCTACAGCTTGCTTCGTCTTAGATCTCTCTTGCGCTTCAGTGAGCTGCTCAGCTTCAGCAGCCTGTCGCTGTGCCGCCTGTTCTACGGTTTCTGCCAACCGCACTGGGCTCTTCTGCGCTGCTGTTTTGCTCACTGTGTCATCGACACGCGCAGCTAGCGCGAGGTGCTCTACCTCTTCTGCTGCCCTGCGCTGAGCGGCGCGCTGCGCTGCTCCTGTGCCCAGTGGCTGCTCTATGGCCTGAGAGATGGTCAAAGTCGCTGCCGACTCTTCGCTGAGGCGGATGGCCGCTGAGAGCTGCGCAGACTGCGCGGCTGCTGCAGCCTGCATGACGGCCTGGGCCTCCTGTTGCTGCTGGGCCTGCTGCTTTACCTGTTCAGCGGAGGCTTGCTGCTCTTGCTGCTTCACCTGCGCTACGGCTGCCTGCTGTTGCTGCTGATGTTGGGCTGTAGCCTGCTGCTGGCGCTCTCGCTCTACCTGCGCAAGCTCCTGAGTGGCCGCTACGGCCGCCGCTTGCTGCTGGGCGGCTGCCTGCTGAATCTTCTCTGCCTCCGCCAAGCGCTGCGGCTCAGCGAGCGCCTTGGCCTCTGCCAGCTTCTGCTCCTGCATCAGCTGAATCACGTAGGTATTGAGCGACTCCTCGATTTTTGGCGAGAGCTCGACGCCTAGGCCCGGCTTGGGTGGAGGAGGCGGAGGCGGCGCCTTTGCAACCGTTGGCGCGGATGGAGGCATAGGCGGCTGGGGCGGCGGGATGTTCGGCGACACAAAGATCGGCGGAGAGCTGAAGTCAAATAGGCCTCCGGTGTTGAGGAACGCGAAGATGTCGTGCGTAAAGTGCTGCCGGAGGTCTTCGTAGAGGCCTTTCTCGGGCTCCTTTGCTGCGGCGGGGGTTTCGGCAGGCTTTACTGGCTCGCTTTGCTTGGCGGTTTCGTCAGGATTCGGCTGCTTCCGCTCGGGCTCTTTCGGAGGCTCCGCCAGTTTATCTTCAGCCTTCGCAAGAGCCTGCTGCGCAGCCCAGATAACGGAAGCCACGTAGGCCCCATACCCGGCGATAATGTTTCTAAACTCTTCGCTTGATAGGTACTGTCGCGCGTCGTTCAACGCGTTTTTGAGCTGCTCTATGGCTACGGTGAGGTCGGCCACTCTCTTCTCCACCGCCTCTTTCACTTGCTGTGCGGCTGCCAGAATCTCTTGCTGCGCCTGAACAACGGCTTCTTTCGGTGCCGGCGGAACGACCGCTGGCTCAACTACCGGTATAGGCGCAGGTGGCTGAATAGGCTGTTGCGGAATCGGAGTTGGGTCGCCCTTCTCCTCAACTACCGGCTTGACCTCGACGTTCTCTTTAACGTCGACTTTTGGCTCGTCCCGCTGCGCAGAGAAGTCCGGCAGGTGCAGCGAGTACATGCGGCCTGTCTTGCCCCACTCAACTGCCAGCTCGACCCACTGGTGACCGTGCTTTCCGATCTCTTGAACAACACTCTCCCCAGTCTCCTTCACTGCCGCCGCTATCGGCTTCGTGATCCGCTGCAAATCGGCGATTGAGTCGACATTTCGGGCAAGGTCACCTGCATGCGCAACAGTCTGCTGCGCAGCTTTGTTCTTCAGAACTCGGGTAGTTCCCTTGACGGTCTGTTCAACGACCTTCTCGCCAAGCTGCTTGCTGGCGCGAACGGTGTAGGCCACCTTGCTGGCGACGCCGAAGGATACAGCGTCGAGCGCAAGCTCCAATCCGCCCCAGGTCAACACTGACTTGAGGCTCTCGCCGCTTACTGTGTAGCGGTAGAGCTTGTCGCCGATGTTCCAGACTGTAGAGACAGCAAATGCCGCGCCCACGCCCCAGGTTGAGGTTGAGATAACTGCCACAACTGCCAGCTTCGCCACGCAGTGCGCTGCTTCGGCACTTAGCTCCCAGCGATGAATTGAGTCGCGGTACTCTCTGTCTTTTCGAATCCACTCTTTGAACTGATCTGGGCGCACGACCACCCAGCAATCGCGTGCCATGTCTCGGCGCTTGAGATCTCCGTGCTCGGTCTCAACGTGCGACAGGGCTACCCCGTACTTGCGGTCAGCCATGATGTCGTCAACCATGACGACGCCTAGAACGGCCATGATGCGCTTGGTCTGCTGAATGTCGTTGAGCCCCTTCAGCTGGTCACGGAAGAGCCCTTCCTGCTTCTGCAAGAAGTCTTGATGGTTTTGAACTCTCAGCCCGTACGAGCTGCAGATCTGGCGCAGAACCGGCGCGCTGTCGTAGTCGGCAGATGCCTTTTCTCTCTCCTTGATGACCTGCCGCCAGACGTCAACAGACTTGTCGTTTAGACCCTTCCTGCTTCCGTAGAGGTCTCCGATGGCGCCCATCTGTAGCGCGAGAGACTCTTTCAGTGCCCGAATCTTTGCGAGCTGCTCGGGCGAGATCTGCTGGCCGGCGACGGCCCTGGACTGCACGCTTTCAAGGAACGCTGCGTTGTACGCCCCTGCCCAGCCGTCGCTGCGCCGCACTGCTTCTAGCCACCCGATTCCACGCTGCGCCGCGGGCAGGGATGCGTCGAGGTGGCGCGACAGCGCGCCTGCCTGCCCAGGGGCGACGAGCGAGAACGCAGACGCTATGACGTCTGTGTCGCTAGCCTTGAGCGCCGTCTCTGCCGCGAGTTTGACTCCTTCATCAAAGGTTCCCGCGGCAATCATCTTCTCCCAGGCCGGCGCGTACTGGCCAAGGGACGCCGAGAGGCCTGGGACTGAGCCGAGCGCTTGCAGCCCTTCTGCAGGGAGCCCCTTGAGCGAGGAGAGAGCTTCAGCCGATGTCACTGTTCCGTTGATGAGCCCCGACTTGAGCTCGTACCCGGCCTGCCGGACGGTGTCGTTGTCTTGCACTGCCTTGAGGTAGCCCTTGGCTTCTGCGGATGCGCCCGACTCTTCGAGCATCTTTGAAACTTCATGGAGAGCCCCTGCTGTCTTGAGCGCGACGAGCCCCCGCAGTGTGTCTCGCTGGTCACCGCGGGCCTTAGCGTCGAACACCAGACTTACGTCAGCCTGCGTCAGGCTGCTGGGTCCTCCACGAGCGAGCAGCTCTGCGCGCTTTGTCTCTGGGTCGTTGGGGTTCGTGCTGCGCGAGAGATCGCGTGCAAGGTCACCGGAAAGCTTTCGCTCTTTAGCTGCTACGTTTGAAGCTGTGGCCTTTTCTGCGTAGAGAACGCGCACAAGGGTGCTCTCAGCCTCGGAGAAGGATCCCTTGCGAAGAGTCTCGTACGCCCTTACGTGGCCTGGGGTCGCATCTCGCAGTGACTCGACCACCCGCTTTGTGACGAGCGCATACTTCGAGCCTTCGCCGAGTGCTGCTGCGGCTGCTGCCTGGTCTGTGTAGCGCTGCATCGCCACGAGAGCCTCACGGTGTCCGCTGCGCGCGACGAAGTCGGCTGGGTGCTGTCCGAGCAGCGCCTCGCGCGCCTGCGTAAGCTCCTTGTCGAGCCTCTTCATCTCAGAACGGGCACGCTCGGCAGAGCTGCTGTCGCCGCTCCGTGCTGCTGCCTGAAGCACCGCAGACCAATGGCCCCGCTCGGTTGCCTGCTTGTTGCTGGTCTCTTCAAATCGCTTGCGTTCATCCGCTGATGGCACAAAGTTCACGGTGGCGTCAGCTTTGATGAGCTTGGCAAGCTCATCCGTGCGCGCCTTTGGGCTGGCGAAGCTCTGCGCGCCGGCTGGGAAGAACTGCCGCATGTCGTTATCTGTGACGAGCGTCGTCGCGCATAGCACCAGGAGCATCTGCGTTCCTCGCTGCCCGAGCGGCCTTACTGCAAGCAGCGCGCTTCCGACGCTCTGGCCTGTCTGCTCGGCGAATATCGCCTCGGCCCTCGACCGGTCTGCCTCTGAAAGGCTCTCTAGTATTCGCTGCGCCTCGCGGATCTTCTTGTCTGCCTGCGCTGCCTCGAGCTCAATCGAGAGAGTCTGCTCATCGAGCTTTCGGATCGATCGCCATGCGGCGCCAGCTGCACGCGGCTCTCTCTCTTGGTTCAACGCCAGCAGCCTGACGCGCTTCTCGTCCTCTGGAGTGAGCCGGGCAAGGAGCTGCCGCGACTGCTCTTCGGCTTGCACGTGGCCGAAAGCAGTGCTCGCGGGAACCTGGGCTAAAATGTCGCGTAGCTCTGGGATCTCACCGGCGTCATTCCGCAGCTGCTGAAGCTGAGATTCTGTGAGGGGTGCTCCGCTTGGCCGCGAGAGCGCTTCTTGAACCTTTGCTGCAGCGCTGCTGGCGGTGATCTCCTCGGGCTTCTCTGGTGACTTAGCGATGAAGCTGCCAGAGTGCACCGGCAAGGTGGCGGCTAGCTCTCTGCCTGACGATGACACCACTTCACGCAGGGCACGCCAGTCTTCTTCGAGCTCAGTATGGCTGCCTGTGCTGCCGCCGAGCCGGAGCTGGTACTGTCGTGCGGGGGTGAGCAGCTCTTTGTCAGCTCTGGGACCGTAGCCGGCGATCTCTCCGAGGAGCAGTCCGGTCGCTTCGGTTAGCTGCTTATTGAATGTCGCCTCTGCCTTTAGCCTCGACTCACCGTCTGAAAGTCGCCCCGGGGTTGTGCTGAGCACCGCTGCTGCCAGGCTGCCTGGAGGAGGAGCGCTGCCAGTGTCGGCGACTGCGCCGGGAGCCACTGGGATCTCCTTGAGAGCCTCAGAGATGGTGGCCGGCTGGGTGCTGCCTGAGGCCTTGGGCGCAAAAAACGCAGTGAGGCTCGGTCCGGTCTGCGCGGCTCCGCCCGCCTCGTCTTTCTTCGGGGTGTGACACTGAACTGTCGAGACAGGAGTACGCTTCAGGGCTGCGAGCTTCTCCTCAGGTGAGAGGTCAACTGGCCGTGGCTCTCTCGATACCTGTTCAGCCTTTGCGGCGTACTGTCGGGCTGCTTCGATCGCCCGTATTTCGCGCTCGGCCCGCTGCGCGAAGTGCTGCCCGCGAGGCGGCTCTGCGGCTGCGAGGTAGGTGTTGAGCAACAAGGCCGCGGACTTCGGATCCGGGCGCTCCGGCGCGAGCGCCAGCTCTAGCCGCTTTGTCGCAACTCGCCACTCAACAGCGTCTCGCTCTGCTATCAGGGCATTGCGTGGCTCGCCGTCTTCCGCTCGGGAGATCTTTCCTTTGAGCCCCTGGAGGTACGCGGCCGCTTCGCTCTCAAGGGTCTTGAGGTTGTCTGGTGAGCCCAGCGCTTCACCGAAGACCTCTGCTGCCTTCTGCTCGTGCCGAACGAGCTCTCTATCAGCGCCTTCCGCTTGCAATTCCCGCAGCGCTCTGCCCTGCTCGCGCAGGCCTTGAATCTCGCGCAGTCGTACGATTACCTGAACTGTCTTCCTCTCTTCAGCGGTTACAGGGGCGTACTGCTCTTGGCCTTTTTCGTCGCGAGATATGGCTCCCGCCTTGCTCCGTAGAGCCGAGAGGGTTTCGTCTAGTGTCGCTTTAGTGCTCAGTCCATACGACGTCCTGACAGCAGAGATGACCTCCTGGTCTAGTTGAGCGTCGGGGAGCTTGGTGAATTTCTCGGCCTGG
>OMIG01000236.1 GCA_900299035.1 Pseudomonadota bacterium | reverse complement strand
CGATGCTCGAAGCGATGCCCCCCTTGATGCACGATGAAAGCACTAGGCCATTAACCGCGCCAATGCTGCTGCCCAAAACAATTGAGGTGTTGTCGAGGTCCTTGCCTAATACCTGGGAGAGAGCTTTCAGGGCTCCAGCCTGATAGGCGGCACGCACTCCGCCACCGGACAGCACGAGTCCCAAGTCACTGCTGTTAGGCTCAAGCGACTTGCGAAACTTAACCGCTTTTTGGTCCTCAGACTGGGGTCGTCTCCTCATAAAACCCTAGAGTTCACCCGCCCCTAACGTAATACTCGGCACAATCGGTGCCATGCTGCACGAACGGTGGCTCTTATCTATATTTTTGCCCTACCGTTTTTGATGCCACAAGATCCCGAATCGATTGAAACTTCTGTCACAACGGCGGAAAAAGTCCGTTAATTCCGAGAGCTCTCTGCGGGATTCCAGGGGCTGTCTGCTACTTCTTCTGTGTGGTACTTTGCGGTCGTGGAGTCATGTAATTTCAGCAACATAGCGTCTCCCTGCGGGCGCCAGGTGGTCACAGTGGACGGCCTTGGCGCCTCCGGCAAGAGCGCCCTGGCGCGTTTGCTTGCTGAACGGCTTGGGTTCGCACACCTGAACTCAGGACTGCTGTACCGAGCGGCCGCGTACCTCGCGATCCGCGCCCAAGCGCCGCTAGATGATGGCCACGCTGTAGCCGCCGAAGTAAAGCGACACACCATTGAGCTTCGCCGTGACTCAGCCCTCGGCAGCGTAGTTGCTATCGACGGGATCGTTCGAGAGTCAGAGCTAATGTCTCGGCCTATCTCGGAGGCTGCGTCTCAAGTGGCAAAGCACAGGGAGGTTCGCGAGCTCTTCCTTAAGGTTCAGCGGGCAGCATTCGAGCCACTCGGGGTGGTGGCGGAGGGCCGTGACATGGGAACCGTGGTGTTTCCTGACGCCCCGGTAAAGTTCTTCGTTGAGGCTCGGCTCGACGTCAGAGCTGCGCGTCGGCTGGAGCAGCTCACGGCTTCTGGCCAGGGGGGTGAACTCGCCGCGATTCGCCAGGAGCTTGCCGCCCGTGATGAGCGCGACGCATCGCGCGCCACGGCCCCGATGAAGCCAGCCGATGGGGCTATAATCATCGACAATTCTGACTCGCCGCTCGAAGAGACAGTACTGAGGATGCTCTCCTTCGTGCAGTGCGACAGGAAGCCGTCCTAGAGCTCCCGACGATGTAATTATCGCGGGGCTTCTGCGCCAAGGTTCAGTATCAGGGCTACCGTTCCCATTACGATATTTGCCATCCAGGCAGCGAGCAAAGCCGGAAGCAGGTCGGCCCGGCCCATGGATATGCTGAAGGAATCGACCGCAAAGTACGCGAAGGCGACAAAAAGAGCCGCCAGTGAGCTCTGCGCCATGCTGCCAGTGCGTGACGGAATGAGGGTAAAAGGCAGCACTATCATGCCAACGATAAAGACAACAAAGGGCGCTGCTAGCTTACTGTACATGTCCGGCAGGTACTCGGCAGTCGAGACGCCATTGTTGCGCTGCTTGTTGATGAAGTGCCGTATCTCTCGGTAGCTCATCGTCGAAGGGTCGTCCTTGAAACCGTAAAAATCCTCGGGGCGCTCGCCGATTACGAGCGGCACCTGGTGGTAGTGCTCAACTGAGACAGGCTGAGTGTCGAAGTGGTACCTCACGACATCTCGCATGCTCCAGCCAAGGTCATCGGAGATCCATTCGACAACTTTCGCATCGGTGCGCTTGACGGCGTTCCAATCCGCGTCCAGCTCGAACTGGGAGAAGGTGTTGAGCGTCTTCGAGCTCGAGTTAAAGAGGTCCACCGCAAAAAAGCTATTGCCGTTGCGCCACCAGAAGTCCTCTTGGCTGTAACCGCCTTTCTTGTCCTTCTGCCGGATTTCGAGGTTGTAAATCTGCTTCTGCTTTCTCTCCGCGTAGGGGACTACGTACTCTCCCAGCAGGAAGGAGAAGACCGACAGCACCAGGCCCATGACGACAAGCGGCCGAGCAAGCCAAAAGAGCGTCTGCCCGCTTGCCCGCATCGCTGTTATCTCGGAGCTCTTCGCTAGGAGGCCGAAGGTGAATAGCACCGAGAATATGAGCGCTATTGGCAGCATCAGCCCAACCATGAGCGGAATTTTGCATAGGAAGTAGGTCACTATGAGCATGAACGACGCGCCATCCGACAGGACATTGTCGAGGCGATCGAAGAAATCGACCATCAGAAACAGAAAGACGAACATCGAAAGCCCGATGACGAAATTTTTGAGCAGCAGCCCGAGGATGTATCGGTGAAGAATCTTCATCGTTTGCCCCTGAGCCTCTTGGCCCGCTCAACCACCCGCATCAGAGACCTCTGCACGCCCTCTGACACGGAGCTCCACTGCTCAGTCGAGATCTTGTACACAAGCAGCACAGCTATAAGAGACGCGATAATGTTGGGTGTCCACAGCGCTATCCCCACATGGAGCTTTCCGCTGTCGGCGAGGGCAACGCCCACTGAAAAGATGGCGTAGTAAATGATGAAAACGATGAGCCCTAGCGTAGCCGCAAATCCAGCTCCCCATGAGCGCTGAGTTCGCGGCGACATAATACCGAGTGACATGCCTATGAGGGCCATAATGGCCGAGGCGAGGGGCAGCGACGTCCGCTGCCCGAGCTCTATCTTGGCTCGACGGTACTTCTTTTCGGTCTCGTCGCGACTGAGGACCTCTCCGAAGACCGTCAGCTCTTCGGCATCAGAGCTACGCAGCGCCTGCTTGTACTCAGCTATTGCCGCCCGAAGCCGAGACATAGACAACTCTCGGGTGTTGATGCCTTTCTTGGCTTCACTCTTAAGCTCGTTCGGGTCAACGGTGAGGCTATTTGAGTTGAACTCTGTCCTTGAGTAGCGCCCGTCCAGCGTCTCATGAGCCACGCCATCGGCGAGAATGAGCGAGATCGTGCGCGCCTTCTCATCAGCAACGATTCGGCCACGCTTGGCCACGACAACCTTCCGCTGCTCCGCATCACGCTTGTCATCAACGAGCACGCGATCGAGCTCCCCGGTACGGTAGTCGATTCGGTCCGCGTACAGCGTTATCTGCCCGAGCTGGTTGAACACGCCCTCGCTAAGTCCCGACACGCTCTTGGAGCGGGCTATCTCGAAAAGAGCCCGCTCAAGAGCCTCGAATCCCCAGGGACGCAGCACGCACGAGACGAAGAGCCCGGTCGCGCCAACTGCAACCGCAAAGATCACTATCGGCTTGAGGAACCTCGCCAAGCTTATTCCACTGGCCTTCATCACGACCATCTCAGAGTCTCCGCTCAGCCGCGCGAAGGCCAGCATCACGCCAAGCAGCGTCGACATGGGGAGGGCGATCTCAAGAAAGGTCGGGATAATCGCGAAGAACACCTGCGCGATCTGCCCAAACTCCACACCTCGATTGATGATGAGCGAGGTGAGGCGCAGCATGCGCAGGGTCAGCAGCAGGCCGGTGAAGGCAGCTAGGCTGACGCCGAAGAACGACAGGATCTCTCGCAGCACATATCTCGAAAGGATCTTCACGGTCAGATGCTCATGCGTATTCGCCACCCCTAGAGTAGCGCGCTTCGTAATTGCCCACACCTACCAAGACGAATACCAGGCAACACAAAAAAAGAAGGGGGCTCGTGGCCCCCTTCAATTCGTCGCAACGACTACATCAGGCCTGGGCCCTTTCTGAGCCTCGCCTCGTCCTTGCGCTGCTTCTTGCGCGCCTCTTTTACCTTACGCTTGCGGCGCTCAGATGGCTTCTCGAAATACCTGCGGGCCTTGAGCTCCTTGAAGAGTCCCTCTTTGATAAGCTTACGCTTGAGGATCTTCATGGCCTTCTCAATGTTGTGCGAAACCGCAACCTCCATCGGGCCGGTGCGAGCGCGATCATCGGAGTGTCCTCCGCGAGACTCCCTCGGGCGCTGAGTATCGGCACCACCTTCGCGGCCCTCACCTTCCGAACCACGCGTGTTGTTCTCAGTCCTCTGGTTGTTTACTTCCTCGTTCATAGATCCGAACACCATTCCCTTTGGCAGCTAGCCACGAATTCTTTGCCGCTCTGTGCAGCTGTTTTCCCTCGGCGACGCCTCGCTGGCGGGCTGACCGACAAACGATCCACCCTTTGCCCGAGAGAGGGGTTTGTAGCAAGTTTGGGGGGAAGATGTAAAGAGTTCGGGATCTTGGAAATATTAACCGGCGCCCGGAAGATATTCTGGTCTAGTAACCTTCGACTACAAACAAACCCATTGAATATAGGCGGTTAGGCTGCCTTAAGCTCGATCAAGGTAACCTCCGGCGGGCAGTTCACTCGGAACGGCAACCCAACCACCCCAAGCCCCCTAGAGGTGTAAACGGAACGGTCCTCTACTTTTACAAGCCCGGAAAGGAATCGCCGGTCCTGAACCGGGGCGGCCAACGACACAACTCCCGGCAGGCAGACCTGGCCACCGTGAGTGTGGCCACACAAGGCGAGCTGGAAGTCCGCCTGGCCGGAGCTTAGCACAGCCGAAACGTAATCGGGGTTGTGGCTAACCAGAACCCGAGCTGATTCCCCCGACACGGTCGCACCCGGCATCGGGAGCGGAATCCCTGTGAGGTAGTCATCCACCCCGTGAAAGAGCAGAGAGGCTCCAGTCCGGCGCACCTCAAGCTGTTCGTTCACCAAGACCCGGATCACTGGATACTGACCGAAAGACTCCCGGAAGAGCTCGTAAGAATTCCAGCGATCATGGTTGCCGACCACCGCCACGATCCCATCGGGTGGCGAGTAGCTGGCAAGAACCTTCGCCGCGGCGGCGAACATGCGCGGCACCGCGTCCTCGGAATCCATGCCGGCATACGCCTCATTTCGAATCCACCCAAGCATTGGCCAGACTGGATTGTCGTTTGCCAGGATGTAGTCGCCTCCGAGAATCAAGATGTCCGGCTTTGCGGCTCGCAGTTTCTCCAGACCCCAGGCGACCCACTCATCCGGCACCCAGATGCCGAGGTGAATGTCAGTGAAGAATCCGATCCGATACCCATCGAACGGAGCTGGAAGCCCTGGAATCTCCACCTGCACCAACTCGCTGACGATCCGGCCCGCGCTGGAATCAACGCCCATGTCCCGGTAGCCCGCAGCGACAGCCACTCCACCGGCTAGCAGGGCTCCTCCACGAAGGAACGAGCGGCGGGAGAGCATTCTCTGCGATAGGGGACTCATTTTCGCTGCCGCTGAGATCGAAGAGCTGGCACCAGCAATGCCTCCGCGGAGCGTCGCCTGGAAGCCCAAACCTGGCGCGTGCGGCTGCTCCGCACCGCCATCGCCCAGCCGCCCGACGAGATCCAGGCGTGCAGCGCCCCAATGTCCGGGTGGCGTGCTTCGAGCTCCTTGAATTCACTTCCGTGCCACATGCGCCGCCCGCCACGCGAGCATGCCACCTGTTCGTCGATGACCGCGTGGCACAGCTCGTGGTACAGCACGGGCGCGATCCAGCGCACGGCACTCGGCTCAAAGAGCTCCCGCGCCACGACCACCTTCTTGCGGCGGATGTTGCAAGACGCCAGCACCCGCTTCTGTCTGCGAGAGCTCCACACGACACGGTAGCCGTCTAAGTCATGGCGCGATGGAAAGAACTCCCGACGGAGCTGGCGCCACACCTCCCCAAGGAAGGGATCGCTTGGGCCCTCGTCTCTCACGGGCAAGGCCCGTGGAGCGAGGAGCAGCTCAAGCTGTCGCAGAATCCTCATCCGCATGCCCTACCTGAAGTCATCATCTTTGAGATCAATCAGCACCAAGCCAGCGAGAAAGTCCACAACCTCATCGAGGCAAACGCCGCCGTAGGCTCCGGCCACCAGCACGTCTCCGCCCACGCCCACCTCACCTGGGCACACCTTGCGCTGAGACGACTCAACGTAGGCTGGCCCGATGCCGAACTCGTTTGAGGTTTCGATCATGACGGGAAACCTCCTGCCCAGGTCTCCAACCCGGAGAGAGCCTGGCACCATCTCCCTGAACCCAACCTGCCCGTACTCGGTCACCCGAACAACCGCTCCCACGGATGGGCCAACGCCGACGTCGATCCGGAAGATGTCGATCAGGTCGAGCACTCGGTTCGGCACGTAGAGCAGCACCTCCGACCACCAGGGCGAGTCAGGCTGAATCTGGGCTGTGGCGAGATCAAACCAGGGCTGCTTCGGACTGGCCGGAACGAGATCAGCCAGGGGTAGGGGGATATTAAGCGGGACCGGAACGGGCACTGGCACGGGAACTGGCTGCGCTCGAACGTGCGCTGGGCAGATAAAAGCTGCCACGAGCCACAGGAAGATCTTTCGAGCCGACCGCATGCCCGGAGGCTACCACCACTAGGCGGCAGGGCGTAAGCCTTTATTCAGCCTCGATCAGGGCAACCAGCTCGCTGTGGTACGTCTGCGGAAACATGTCGAGAACGGCCACGCTCTTAAGGTAGTAGCCACGCTCCACGAGCGCCTGAACATCCCGCGCAAAGGTCGGAGGGTAGCAGCTAACGTAGACGATATACGGCGACACGCCCACCGAGAGCCGCTGGCACACCTCCAGAGCGCCGCTACGGGGCGGGTCGAGCACTACTGTCTCGCTCGGAACGAAGCTCTCGATCCATTTCTCACAGCCACTCGAGTGAAACGTCAGGCGGTCTCCAACCTGAGCCTCCTCTGCGCGCACTTTTCCGAACGCCACCAGCGCCGGATCGAGCTCAACCGCTGTGACGATGTGCCCATCAAGTGCCAGCGGAATCGAGATGTTTCCAGCTCCTGCAAAGAGGTCAGTAACAGACTCGGTTTGAGTATGCCGGAGGATGAAATCAAGCATCGCATCGTTGGCCTGCTTGTTGTTCTGCGAGAAGTGTCCCACGGGAGGCCCGCCACCCGGAGCCACGCCTGGCCGATAGACCGCTTTGTGGCGGAAGTTTACCTGAAGGTTAGGGACTCGCCTCTCCAGCTCGCGGAAAGCGGCCTTCGGAAGCAGCGTGTCTAGGCCAGCGACGTTGCGGGGGTGAATCTCTAGGGCGAGGTACACCACGCCGTCGTGGTCTTCTACTGTAACCGTCTCAATCTCTGGCGCGCACAGCCTGACGAGCTCAAGGTTCGCCGAGAGGAATGCGTTTATCGTCGGTGTCGATATCGGACAGTGAGAGATCTCAACGATGCTCCGTCCGTGTTTCCGGTACAGCCCGAACTCGCCTTTCTTGTTTAGGTGAAAGGACATCCGCCGACGATACTCAAAGCCCGGCAGCTCTGGCGCCAGCAGCGATATACCATCCTCGGCTTCAACACCGCCGTGCACCTTGAGCAGTCCTTCCACCATCTCAGCCTTCAGCAGCCGCTGCTCGTGCAGGTCGATGTGCTGGAGGTCACAGCCGCCGCAGCTCCCAAAAGCTGGGCAGAGAGGCTGGCGCCTCTTCTCCGATGGCCTCTGAATCGAAACCAGGGAAGCCTCGACGTACGAGCGCTTAGAGCGGGTGACCTCTGCCTCTACTGCCTCGCCCGGCACGGTGTACGGCACGAAGGCCTTCTTTCCCGTCAGCTCCTCGGGAGCGGTGATCGTGCCGACACACGAGCCGCCAGAGGCGAGGCTCGAAAGCTCAACTGTGATGCGAGCGCTCTTTTTCGATGTGCTATCCACGCGGAAGACTCTACCACGCGACCGCTTTTAATCCAAAGTCGTGCGGGTTTGGCGTGAACAGGGGCCTAAGAGTTCATCCAGAGACCGACCGGGCCATCAGGGGGCAAGAGGTGCCACCATGACAACGGAACACTAGAAGTAGACGTCAGTCTCGCCGGGGTTGCGATCGTTAAGCCGATACGCTCGCACAACTGAAAGAGAGCCCAAGAGAGAGTGCACCGCTGCCTGCAGGCGCCCCGTGCCCAGCCCGTGCTGGATCTTTGTGTGCTGCATCCCCGCCAGCACCACTGAGTTTAAGTGGCGCTCAACCGCCTGCACCGCTTCGGCCACCGTCATGCCGTGCAGGTCTAAGCTAAGGGGAGGGCGCGCGCTCGAGGCCGGCACGACGCGCGATGCGGTCGACGGCCCCTGCTGCGACGCCTGTCGCTCTTTCACCACGCACAGATCTTCCGCGCGGCACACCATGGCGAGGTCGCCGAGCGCGACGCGTACCCGGCCGCCTGGCAGAAGCTGCTGCACAGTCCCGCTCCTATTGAGGGGAGTTACATGCACTCGATCGCCTTCCTTGAAGGTTGACACAGCAGCCTAGGCGCCTTCGAGCTTGACGAGGTGGTAGTTCTTCTTGCCGCTGCGCAGCACGATGAAGCCTTTCTCAAGCAGCTTGGTCTCGCTTACCTTGACTGTTTCCGAAGAAACCCGCTCGTTGTCCACGTAGATTCCGCCGCCCTGAACCAGGCGCCGAGCCTCGCCCTTTGACTTGGCGAGCGTTGTGGCGAGCAGCGAGAGCAGATCGAGCTCCTGCGCTTGCCCCTTCGATACTGTCGTCGAAGGCGCATCTCGGAACAGCTCTAGGAGCTGCTCCTTGCTCATATCCTCGAGCGAGCCGCCAAAAAGCGCCCCAGCGGCGCGCTTCGCCTCTTCGGCAGCCTCGGCGCCGTGCACCATCGAACAGACCGAATCAGCGAGAACTTGCTGCGCTGTGCGCCTCTCAGGGTGCTGGCGCAGCTCCGCTTCTAGCTGCTCTATGCGCTCGCGAGTCTCGAAAGTGAATACTTTGAGGAGGCGTATCACATCGGCGTCAGGGACGTTGAGCCAGAACTGCCGGAACTGATATGGGCTAGTGAGGGAAGGGTCGAGCCAGACGGCATTCCCCTCGCTTTTCCCGAACTTCCTCCCTTCGGAGTTGGTGATAAGGGGGAACGAGAAGGCGAATGCCTCTTTCTGCAGCTTGCGGCGGATCAGCTCAAGACCTGCCGTAACATTTCCCCACTGATCCGACCCGCCGATCTGGAGCCGGCAGCCGTGGTTCTGAAAGAGGTGCAGGAAGTCGAAAGCCTGGAGCAGCATGTAGCTGAACTCGGTGTAGGAGATTCCGTCCCCTGACAGGCGGCTCTTCACCGAGTCTTTGGCGAGCATGTAGTTGACGGTGAAGTGCTTCCCGATATCTCGGAGGAAGTGCAGCACCGAGACGTCCTTCGTCCAAGAGATGTTGTTTACGAAGGTAGGCGTGATCGCACACCCCGTGCGCTCCCACAGGGCTCGGGCCTGCGACTCTTGCAGCTTGGTATTAGTTGCAACCTGCTCCAGCTCAAGCAGGTTCCGCTCTGCGCTGCGGCCGCCCGGGTCTCCGATCATGCCGGTCGCTCCGCCGAAGAGCAGGATCGGCTTGAGGCCCGCCTTGGAGAGGTGGATGCTGACGATTAGGCAGACGAAGTTGCCTACTTGGAGCGACGGCGCGGTAGGGTCGAACCCGATGTAGAAGGCGTCTCCCGGTTTAACCTTCGACAGGAGGTCCGGATCCGACATGTCCTGGATAAGACCGCGCCACCTAAGCTCTTCTAACAGGTTCATAGAGTTTTGCCGCACAACGTTTTTGCCTGAAACCAGACATTTGATAGCATACGGGCGCCCCATTTAACACAGCCGTAAACTATGACTGTTCCGGTTCCCAAATCTATCGTTTCTGAGCTTGGGCAGCGCCAACGCGCTTCGGCGCTGCGGACGCTGGCGATCAACCGCGGCGGGGTCGACCTATGCTCAAACGACTACCTGGGACTCGCCAGGGACCTAGCGACTGCCGGACCCGCCAGGGCCGTCGCAGGCGGGGCAACGGGCTCTCGGCTGCTAAGCGGCAACACTGCAGAGCACGAGTCCCTGGAGCGCTTCATCGCTGATTTCCACCAAACCGAGGCCGCGCTTATCTTCGGGTCTGGGTACGAGGCTAACCTTGGGCTCCTAAGCGCCCTCGGGGCCCGCAACGACACCGTGCTCTACGACGAGCTGGTGCACGCCTCCATGCGCGACGGAATCAGGCTTGGGTTCGCCCGCTCATTCTCGTTCCGCCACAATGACGCTAACGACCTGCGAGAGAAGCTGTCGCGCTCACGGGGCGAAACGTTTGTGGCGGTCGAGTCGCTCTACTCGATGGACGGGCACGAGAGCCCGCTGGCTGAAATCCTTGATGTCTGCGAGCAGCACGGCGCTTTCCTGATTGTAGATGAAGCCCACGCAACCGGCGTCTACGGGCCCAAAGGGCAGGGGCTCGTTCAGGCTCTCGGCCTCTCCGCGCGCGTCTTTGCGCGAATTCATACCTTCGGCAAAGCTCTAGGGTACCGCGGCGGCGCAGTAGTTGGCCCTGCAGCGTTGCGGGATTACCTTATCAACGTGTCTCGGCCCTTCATCTACTCAACAGCGCCCGATCCTGCTTCCCTAGCGGCAATCCGAGAATGCTACCTACGGCAGAGCGAGATGTCAGGCCGCCGAGAAAGGCTCGCAGAGCTAGTGCGGCACTTTCGCGAGATGACCGGCGACTTCCCTAACCTTGAGTTCCTAGAGTCTTCCTCGCCAATCCAAGGAGTGGTCATTCCCGGAAACCGAAACGCACTTGAAGCCGAACAGGCACTGGCGGCTCAGGGCTACTTCGCGCGCGCTATCCGCTCCCCTACGGTGCCGGCGGGGAGCGAGAGGCTGCGGCTGTGCCTGCATGCCTTCAACACAGAGAGCGAGATTAAGGGAGCGCTCACGATTCTCTCGGATTGCGCCGCAAGCGCTGAGCAGGAGGCCTGTGCGGTCTAGCAGCCTTATCATTCGAGGCCTGGCAACTGTCTCTCCTCTCGGGTCTAGCGCCGATGAGGTATCAGAGTCTTTGCGGCGCGCGCAACCCGCACCTGGAGAGATCGGCGGGTCTCCCGTCTTTAGGGTCACCGCTTCCGGAGAGGGCGTCCTGGAGCAGCTCGTAAAAAACAAGCGCTACGCCTCGCTCGACCGCACTACCTTGCTGGCGCTGGCTGCTGCCAAACAGACCCTCGCCGCCCTCCCGGAAGGGTCGCCATCAATCGGATGCGTCTCTATTGGGTCTGCCCGCGGCGCAACCACGTCGCTCGAGAAGTCCGTTCTCGGACACGCCTGCGCTGAGGCCCCACTTGCGCCAGACACCTCCCCGAACACTACCGCGGGGAACATCTCGTCTTGGGTCGCTCAAGCGGTAGCAGAGTCCCGAGGCCCCCAGAAGCCCATCGCCTCGCTAGGGACCTCGATGACCTGCACATCGGCTCTTCATTCGCTCCTGATCGCCAAGGCTTTTATCGACTCAGGCATGGCCGACTCCGCACTCTTCGGTGGCGCCGAGGCTTGCCTAACTCCGTACACGCTCGCGCAGCTCTCCGCTCTCAGAATCTACACGCGAGAGAAGGGCGTGTACCCGTGCATGCCTTGCCTGAGTGCCCCGGCCCGCACGAACTCTGTGACCTTAGGGGAGGGCTCAGGCACCGCCATCCTTCAACGTCGAGACGAGTCCCCTGATGGCTCCAGCCCTTTCTGCCCCGGAGACATGCAGCTCTTAGGAATCGGATGGTCGCTTGAAGCAGCAGTCTCTGCGACGGGGATCTCAGAAGACGGAGATGGCTTAGAGGCCGCCATGCGACAGGCGCTCTCCGAACTGCCTCCCGGACGAAAGGTCGACGCAGTAGTTCTCCATGCTCCTGGCACTGCCAAAGGCGACGCAGCTGAGCTCTCCGCGGTAGCTCGGCTTCTGGGCGATGTGCCGGTCTGTAGCAGTAAGCACCTTACTGGGCACACCTATGGGGCTTCTGGGATGCTTAGCCTCTGCATGGCCCAGTGGCTCCTAAACGGCGGCGGCTGGGCAGGGTTTCCGTACCCATCGGTTGCTTCATCCAGGCCCTTTGAGGCTCCTAGTACAGTGCTGATCAACGCAGCCGGCTTCGGTGGAAACTCAATTAGCATGGCCGTGGGCCTACCCGACGGTCATAACGCCTGATACCCCGAGCAGGCCCTAATCGCTGGACGGCATAAATTCCGAGCACTTACCGGGCCTTTAACTCCACTTAAGGCGTCTACAGCCCGTTGAAACTTGCTTGGTTTTAGGCTACAACCCACGGTTCTGATTCGGCGCTAGCGCTCATCCCCCTTTGTGGAACGTCAGGCAGTTAAATGCCAGACGAGTGAACGACAAGCTATTGCGCCAGAGTGGTGAGGGAAACCGTATGGCTAAGAACGCAAAAGAGACTTTCTTCCTCGTTTCAACCGAAGGGACTGGCTTCTTCTACATCAACCGCAAGAACAAGAAGAAGGGCAAGGGCGAGAACAAGCTCAAGATTCGCAAGTACGACCCCATCGCTCGCAAGCATGTCGTTTTCGAGGACAAGAAGCTCTCGAAGCTCAAGAAGAAGTACGTCGCAGGCGCGACAGAGGAAGCCCCCACCAAGCAATCTGAGTAGTCGGATTACGCGCGGTGGGAGAGGCGATGACTTCATCTGCAGCAGCGTCAACGGCGAGCGAGCAGCACGCTGATTCGTTGGCCCTCCCGGCCAACCTCCCAGACCCAGAATCCCGCAAAAAGTTGGGCCAAATCGCAACAGCTCGTCGTCAGCGCGTGGCTCGCCTGTCGCTGGGCGCCGCTCTACTGGCTCTCGGAGCGATTGCATACGCAATCACCGAAGGAGGCGTCGACCCCCAGAGGTTTTCGCTGTTGGCGCTTTCGCTCGCAGGCGTGGCTCTCGTGGCCTCTATGTACGAGGCTTCCTCCATCCTCATTCAGCGCTCGCGCCTAGAGAACCCTCTAGAGCTGTTTCCCGCCGCAGGCACCTTTCTCATCAGCTTGGGTGCCATCACCAGCGTCCTGTCAGTCTCGTTCGAAGTGTCTGCGCCCGTGGTTAGCGGCCCAGTGTTGGCGGCTGGACTGCTCCTGATCTTGAGGGGTTTCCTCACGGCGCTCGATTCAGGCTCAGAAGATGGCAGGGAGCTGCTCATGCCGCCTTCGGGCCTGGCGCTGCGCACAATTCAGCGGGGGGAGAAGCTTTCCTTGTCGGAGGGCGTTGTCGTACCTGCTGACTGCCGCATTGAGACTGGCTGTGTGAGTGTCCTGGAGCGCTATCTTTCTCCGGAGACCACCTTCCGAGTCAAAGAGGAAGGCGAGGTTGTCTTCGCAGGCTCGGAGATAGTCGGCGGCTCGGCAGGGGCGGTCGCGCTCTCGGGAGATGCAGATTCGTGCCTTCGGAATCTGGAAAGCCTCGTTGCCAGCTCGGTTGATCGCGCCAGCGTCTCCCTTCACGCTGAAGACTTGCAGGCTCGCCGCGCGACGGCCTACATCTTAATTTTCATAGCCATCGCCTCGGCGATCCTGTGGGACGAGCGGCTGGCAGACCCATGGAGCACGCTGGCCAGCGCGGGACTGGTGCTCTTCGCCGGAGTGGTGTCACAGCTCGCCGATCTGCTCTACGCCAAGCAGCGCGAGACGGTGCGCCGATGGGCTTCGGAGGGCTTTGTTGCCACCTCTGACAGCGCCGTGCGCGACCTCGCCACCGCCAGCCAGGTGCTCTTCGACCCAAGTCGAGTAGACCTGGGCTCCCTGGTGCAGATTCGGGAGCTCGAGCTGCTCGACGATCGCGTCGGTCAAGCTGAGCTGTGCGCCTGCCTCGCCGCCCTGCTGGGGCGAGCGGAAGATGTGTCCCTGACTGCAGCGGGGAGCTTCTGCCAGAAGATCGCAGGCACCGTGGCGCCAGAGCGTGCGCTCGATCTGAGCGAGGTCTCAGGGGGCGGCATCCGGGGCAGCCTACGCGGCGTGCCGGTGACAGTGGGGACCGAGGAGTTTCTGCTCGAGCAAGGAATTCTGATCCACCCCTCAGAGAGCAACGTAGAGAGCGCAGAGAACGAGCGGCCGCTGCTGGTTGCCATCGGGGGCGAGCTCGTGGCCCGCTTCTGGGTCTCCTTCGGCCAGCTCTCCTTGGCCTCAGACGAGTCCCGGGCACGAGATTGGCACGGCATCGTCAGCTCCGGCATATCGAGCGGCGTTCCGGGAGAGGTTACCGATTCGACCCTGCTCGTGCGAGGGCAGGAGTCGGATGTGCTTGGCCGCTCTGCTCGGCTGCAAGTGTCTCTCTTCGCGGGCGACCGCTTTGAGCTTCCTCGCGCCACTCTGGTGGCCCTGACGGGAAACCTCTCGGGTCTCCCTACGATCTTGGCAGACAGCCACCGCTACCTGAAGCTCGTTGACCGAGCCCGCGTCCTAATAGCTTTTGGCGTTTTCGTGTCGGTAGCAGCCGTGTTCTTAGGGCTCTTTTCGCCAGTTGCGGCTGGGGTATCGCTCACCATGGTGGCGGCCGCCCTGCTGCTCTTCTAAAGGCTGTCTCGAACAGTCTCCATCGCTAGGCACCAGAATGTTTCAGCAGCCACTCCTCGTCCAAGCGAACCGAACACGGTAGTCCGGCATCGGAATTAAGTAGGTCAGATTTCTTGGGGGCAGGGAACTCCCCTAACCCCCTAGAACCATAATTCTTGGAGGCGAACATGGCTGTCGGAAGCATAGAGGTTAGCAAAGGTTCTGAGTCGGTTTTCGCCACATCGGTCGTCGATGAAATTCTAGAAGTAAACAAAGGTTACGCGCATGGACCTGAAAGGGCTCTTCTCTCAGCCCTACTGTTTGACGGGGTCCAAGCCTACATTCACTACGCCTTAGCAACGAGCCCTAAAGACCGTTCGCGGTTCGCAGAGGCTTTCAATTGGGTCATGGACACGGGAATCGAGTACGCGTTCTCATTTAATAACGTGTGCGACGCGCTCGGACTAAACCCCGAATACCTCCGGCTAGGGCTGGCGAACGCATCCACCAGCCTCTTGGCTGAAGCGGGCAAGTCTCGTCGGAACTTCTAGCAGCGAGGTTCTACTTTTGCTCAAGCGTCGAAATCATCCGGCTGGTCTGGCGCTGAAGGCGCCGGACCGGCCGCGATCCTGTACCCCTCGCTAAACCATTTGGAGAGGTCCTGCATCTTGCAGTGGTGAGAGCAGAAGGGGCCGTGCTGGCCCAAGACCTCAGCCAGGGGCTTTCCACAGTGCCGACAAGTTGCGCCGGCGGGTGCCGAACTCTTGCGCCTGCTATTCTTGCTGTCTGGAGACATACTGAAGCTCTCTGTTAAGGATGTCCCGCTACGCTAGGCTACTTCTCACGCAGCCGAAGCTCACGCACGCCGGTTGCGTCCTGTGCAATAAGCTCCAGGTGCTGAAGCGCGCCACCCTTCTTGAAGTAGCCCTCATCCTCGGCGTTGCCTAGCTCGATAAAGAGAATCCCTGACTCGAAGTGGTAGGCCTTAACCCGCTTCATACGATCGAGGAGCCCCAATTGGAGTTTATCATCAAGTTCAGCCAGGAGGCGATCCCACAATTCCGGGTTGTTTCCTTTCGCTGACGCTTGAGACATAGGGCACCTTTCTAGATATGGGGGCTCACGTGTCGTTAAACCACAACTGAAACAGACCTGGGTCAGCCAACCACACGCTCATACAACCTTACCCTCAGGCTGCCGGAGCGAAGTGCGAGCCGAACAGCGGCAACACTGCTCCTAGCTGAGAGGCGCAAAGCGCGCCCTCATCCCTCAATTATACAGCCGGTGAAAGTTAGGGGAAAAGCAGGAAAAGTTAAGGGCGCAGAATATTGGCTCATTTGCCTCTATTCTGCGCCCCTACAGGCTTTTCGCAGAGCGCAGGGTTAGCTGCATCTGCTGTGATTACACGCTATGCAATAGCGTCCGAGGCCGCGTACTCACGCGCCTGAACCTCAGCCTGACGGCCGATAGCCTTACGGAGGCTCTCAACGTCAAGGTCGAGCGCCTCACAGATGAAACGGAACGAAAGGGGAGCATCCGTTGGCTCATCATCCATGAGCCACGAGCGCGCACCATCGCGAACCTCTCCCTCGCCCCCGATGAAGTCGTGGATTGCCCTCTGAAGAACCGCTGCAAGCAATCGCAGCTCGGGAATCGCACTACCTGGGGTCGGAACATCAGAATTTGACCAGAATTTCATATTTGATTGTCCCTTCAATAAGTAAGCAAAAAGTGTCGCTTCTCTTGCCTGCCAGCAAGCTGGCTCAGCCGTTAAGCAACTGGATCTAACAAAGTGGCTGCTTCATCCATGAGCTCGGTCACTGCCCTCAACTCTCCCGTTTGATACTCAACAGGGAGAGGGAAGTTGACCTAGCCTCAGCGGCTCGCAGCCAAGCTTACGAAGCTGCCGCCGAAGGAGTCCGTACGCATCCGCCCTTCTCAGGCTTCTGCTTCTGGATTTCCTACCGCGCGCTCACCGCCTAATCAAAGGCTGGAACCAAATAAATGTTGCCATTCATCTGATCCGGCCTAATCCCACCTCAAAGCTGCCTGCCGTCACCCGCAAAAAAAGACGCCTCAACAGGCGCCCTTCCTTTAGGCTGACCCCGAGCGACACATCTCCCTGTCTGTTTCTGCCCGTGCAGCAAATTACTTCGCTGTACGAGCCACAGATCACCGTATTCCGATGAGGGGAGGGCGCGCACTTTTGGCCCCTGAGACTGCACAAAACAGCTTCAAGGAGGCTACTTTGGGGTGGAGCGATTTCGCTTCGCTCGCATCGGTTTGCCTCAAACACCCTGCAAACCGGAGCGCGGAGAATAATGCTCGGCGGATCCCTTTGTCCAGGAAAAAGTGCTGCAGGGCCAAAAAACTTGCCGCCCGTAAACACCCCTAAACAACAGTGGTTTTCTATCTAAAACCGCCTGGTGAGAACGTTTAGCGCCAAGGCTCGCAACTAGGGTGGTGATGCGAGCTGCACGCGTTGAATATCATCAGATAGTTACGTATCATGGCCGGTAGTTTTCAAAGCGGAGAGCGTCTCTTGAAGAGAGCAGAGCGTACAGTTAGCGACTCAAAACTCGTTCCGGGCCTGGAGATCAGATCGCTGTTTCCCTTCTTCACCGAGGGACCGGCCGGTTGCTACCTCGACTCGGCGGCAACTACCCAGAAGCCTGCCGTCGTGCTGGACACCCTCCGTAACGTATTAGTTCACCACAACGCGAATGTGCACCGTGGCGCGTACCGCCTTAGTGCCGAGGCCTCGGAGCTGTACGACCAAGCCAGAACGAAGATAGCCCGAATGATCGGCGCCAAGAGCGAGCGCTCGATTGTATTCGTGCGCGGCGCCACGGAGGCGATCAATTTGGTCGCACACAGCTCTGAGCAGCTTTTCAGGCCGGGAGACACGATCCTCCTTACGCTCCTTGAGCACCACAGCAACATCGTTCCGTGGCAGCTCTTGGCGAAACGCCGTGGGCTCTCGGTGGCATTCACAGACATCACAGATGACGGGCAGATAGACCTCAATGACTTTAGGGAGAAGCTCAAAACCCTCAAGCCTAAGATGGTGGCCGTCACGCAGCTGGCGAACTCCCTCGGAACAGTAACTCCGATCGCAGAGCTAGTCTCGCTAGCCAAGGCATCAGGGGCCCAGGTGTTGGTGGATGGGGCTCAAGGAGTCACGCACCTCGGCGTCAACGTGGAGAGCCTCGGCTGCGACTACTACGTTTTCTCTGGCCACAAGGTGTACGGGCCAACGGGCATCGGCGTGCTCTACGGCCGGGCCGAGAGGCTGGAAGCGCTCGAGCCATTCCAGGGCGGCGGCGACATGATCTCGTACGTCAGCACCGAGGGCTCTGGTTGGGCTGAAGTGCCGCAGCGATTCGAGGCTGGCACGCCCGCATTCCCGGAGGCTATCGCCCTGGGCGCTGCTGTCGACTTTCTGGCTCGCTTTGATCGCGACGACATCCTGGCCCACGAAGCAGCCTTGGTTTCAGAAGCCTACGAGATGCTGTCTGAAGAGGAGGGGGTGACGCTGTACGGTCCCGGAGCCCACTCAGGCAAGCAGCTGGCAGTTGTGTCGTTCAGCATCGACTCTGTTCACCCGCACGATTTCGCGACGATCGCCGACACGCACAACATTCAGGTCAGGGCCGGAAACCACTGCGCCATGCCAACCTTGCGCAGGCTCGGTGTTCAAGCGACCGTTCGGCTCAGCTTCGGACTGTACTCGTGCTCCGCCGACTTGAGCGCGGTTCGCAGCGCGATTCGAGAGGCTCGCAAGCTCTTCAAGTGAGCCGGCGTCCTTTCAGCGCGCCAACGCCCGAATTAACAGTATCGCCAGAAAGTTGTACGCGGCGTGGGCCACCATGGCTGCGGCGAGAGATCCCGTAAGCTGCGCTACACCCCACAGATACAGCCCCACAAAGGTGTAGAGAGGCAACATTCCGCCGAATCTCTTCAGGTTTCCGATAAAGTGCACGTAGGCAAACAGGACACTCGACACCACAGCTGCCACTGCCATCCCGGCCGCCTCTTGCAACACTAGGCTGATCGCTCCGCGAAACAGAAGCTCTTCCGCAAATCCGGAGAGCAGCGCGACCACCGCAGCCGACAGCGGCGCAATGCTGCGGCAAACCGGCACAACGACTTCACGGCTGAACCGGGCGAACACGCCATCTGGGCGCTTGGCGCTCATTCTCCACAGAACATGATTGAGGATGAGCAGCGGAATCGCTGAAGCAGCCCCGAGGGCCACGTCGGAAGGGGAGGCCTGGAGACTCACCGAAAGAGACGTGATCTTAAAGATGCCAAACGCAAGAAGCGCCAGCACGGCTTCGGAAACGAACGCCGCCACGAGAATCGATCGGTGCTGAGACATCCTACCTACTTTCTGATCGCCGGTTTCGGCAGCTCAAGGCAGGCCGTGAGAGCAACGGCAGCGTCAGTTAAGGCGATCCGCCGAGCCTCGTTTAGCTCCTGGTCGAAAGCGAATTTTGCGAAGAAGACTGAACGCCCCTCGCCGGAGCATTCCCGCAGCACAGTGCCATCTGCCGCGCGCAGCGTGCCAGACAGCCGGACTTTAGAGTAGGGGCGCCTTATAGCCAGGTAGCAGTAACCAGAGACGGTCAGGTCTTCAACGGTGACGCTCAGGCTGTATGCCGGGCTGCCCGCCGCCCCGGCCTGTGGGCTGACCAGACGGTAGCCTTTGAGGCCGGCCTGAATCTTGAGCAGGTCTGACACCTCGCGCGCCAGGTCCGGAGTGTACACTCGCGTCACCGGCACAACGGTAAGGAACTGGTACCCACGCGGCCCATCGACCGGGCTCGTGTTTACCGAGAAAGCTATCTCGGAGTCCGCAAGGTCCTGAAGGCGGCCGAGAGCGGGAGGGGACTCAAGTGGAGGCAGGTGAGCGGGAAAACAGCCGCTTAGGGCCACAAGGAGAAGGCAGAAGGGAGCTACGGCGATATTTTTCAGGACTTTACGCATTACCTTTACCTTCTGGCACTTCAATAGGATCCGGGCTAGGGGTACGATAGACAAAGGGCCTTTTTGCCGCTAGCCAGAACGGCACCCCAAGCTGAAGATTCAAACTGAAATGTCGCCTTCCTCCTCTGACAAACGTAACAGCATAGACCTGGGCCTATCCGCGCTGCTGTCAAGTGTTGGCGCTCCAGAGCCGTCACCACCCCAAAACGGCTCCTACTCAGAGCCCGTGACAGAGCCACCGAAGCCGAATGGCGAAGCCAGCTCCTTCCAGCAGCTGCATGCGCAGAAGAGGTGGCAGGAGCTCATCACGTCGGCCGAGAGCGCTCTAGCCGCGGCGCCATCGCCGGTGACATCTCTGTGGTGGATCCGCGGGCACCTCGGCGCACTTTCAATGCCTGTCTCATTCCTCATATCACCCTTCGAGGAAGCAGCTCGCGCGTCATCGGCTGCTGCTTTCTCGCAAGACGATCGCCGCCTCTTGGAGGAGACAGCAGCGCTTATGCTCGAGCGCCTGCAGAACGTGGGCGAGCGCGCCCAAGTTGAGGCGTTTCAGTCGCTACTCAAGCAACATCAGATCGCCGAAGTAAACGGCTCGCTCGGCAAGCACCGGCATGCGTGGACACTCTCTGCCCAGCCGCCCGAGCTGCCGAAGGGCGCTTCAAGCTCTAGCGCCAGCGCCGACTCAGTGCCGACACCTCGGGCGCGGCGCCGCGCTGCAAGGCTGCTGCTCGTGGCCGTGCTGCTGCTACTGCTGCTGCTCGGGGCTCTCCTTGCCTTGAAGCCGCTGCTCAATGTTCTGCCGAAGAAGCTCTCGCGCGAGCCCTACCTGCGCGACAAGCCGGTGCCGGAACAGGAATCCCCAGCGATCGCCCCCCGAGACCCGGTAGGAGACCTGAGCGCCCTCTACTACTCAATCGATGGCGCAAAGACTCCGCCGGCCGCTCCTGATGCTTCACAGTCCAATGCCGACACGGGCGGGAGCCAGGATGCTCCAGCGAACGGCAGCTCCGCCAGTTCGGCTGTGCCTGCGCGCCAAAAAGAGCGAGTAGACACGTCCGGCCCCGTTGAGAGCGAGGAGTACCGCCGCGGCGCTGCACAGCGCTCTGCAGGCGTCTCCAACAACGGCAGAAATGCCCCGCAGCCGAACCCGCCCGGAAACCGTGGCTCGCGACCCACGCCCTTCGACAGGCAGATCGAGGCGCAGCAGTACACAGTCATCGTTGAAACCAACGTAGTCGCTTCCCCGAGCTACGTTGCTCCAGTTCTTGGCCGCCTACAGCCTGGAGACATCGT
>OMIG01000235.1 GCA_900299035.1 Pseudomonadota bacterium | reverse complement strand
GAACGTACCCGTCCGCTATCCGCCCCCCCTCGGCCACACCTTGCGCCACCGAAACCCGGTGTCTCGCCTGGCGAATCTATACTTGAGACCCTAGATGACCGTTTTTTCGGGTACGTTTACGTTTACGAGCACGTGCACGTTCACGGCTAGAAAAAAAAGGGACAGACACATTTATCCATGCAGCGAAGCTGCGGATAAATGTGTCTGTCCCCTTTTTTTCGCTACACGACCTGGTCTGCCCCGCCGCTGCCCGGGATAACGAGCTTGCCGAGGGCTTCTAGCTTGCGAACAACGTCTGTGATCGAGCGTTGCGCTGTCTCTACGTCGCGCAGCTTGACTGGCCCGAGGGCCTCCAGGTCTTCCTTAATCATCTCAGCCGCGCGAGATGACATGTTCTTGTAGATCTTGTCCCTGAGCTCTGGCGTCGCCGTCTTGAGCGCGACGACGAGCTGCTCTCTCGGCACATCCTTGAGCGTCGTCTGGATGGCCGTGTCGTCGAGCTCCTTGAGGTCCTCGAAGGTGAACATGAGGTCCCGAATGCGCTCGGCCAAGTCTGGGTAGGTCTCTTCGATCTCGCTGACGATCCGCTCTTCTGCTGTTCGGTCGATAAAGTTGAGGATGTCGGCCGCCGTTTTCGCTCCTCCGATCTGCTCGTCCTTGAATTCGCCGGCTCTGAGCTGGCCCCGCACAACCTCGCGCACCTCGTCGATTATGTCGGTCTTGATGTTGGCTAAGTTAGAGATTCGCACGAGCACGTCGGTTTGAAGCTCTGGCCGCATCTGCTTGAGCACCGCAGCTGCCTGGTCAGGGTTCATCATTGTCAGGAGGAACGCCGCTGTCTGTGGGTGCTCGGCTGAGATGAAGCTGTAGAGCGCCTTCTCGGGAACCTCAGCGATAATCGTCCCGATCGGCTGCGCCTTGGCGCCTGAGATGTACTCAAGCAGCGCCTCGCTCTTGGCATCCCCGAAGGCGCCAGCGATGACGCTCTTGGCGAACTCACGGCCGTCAAGGACGAGCGTCTCCCCTGCCTTGAGCATCTTGAGGAAGTCACGGGCGGTGACGAACTGAGTCTCTCTGTCGACCTCAGAGACGGACAGGAACGCGCGGCTGATAGTCTTAGCCTCTTCCTCGCTCAGGCTCTGCATGACCTGAGTGGCGAGCTCCTTACCGAGGCTAAGCAGGGTAAGGGCTGCACGTTCTGGATTTGATAGCTCTCGCGCCATGTAAACAGTTCCCCTCGATCTGTTTACGATGATGCCGGACCGGCAAAAGGCGCAGATAAGTTACGACCGAGGGTGCTGCAAGCCTAATCGATTCAGGTAGTTAGCAGCCCTCAGTCGGCGCGATCCGACAGGCTCACTACGAGATTGCGGTCGACGGCCAGCCCCTCCAGCCCTGGCTAGTTGCCGAGCTACCCAGCCCGCACGTTCACCAGGAAGTTCTCAACCGCCCGCTGCAGCGCCTCGCTCTGTCGCGAGAGCTCTTGGGCCGCCTCAAGCACCTGCGAAGCCCCTGAGCTCGTCTCCTGGGCCGCAATCGTCACGCCTGAGATGTTCTTTGAGACATCCTTGGTGCCGGTTGCTGCCTGGTTGATGTTGGCGCAGATTTCGTTCGTCGCGGCCTGCTGGTCAGATACGGCGTGCTCAATTGTTCCGGCGATCTCCCTCATCTTCTTGATGGTGTCTCCGACCCCTGAGATGGCCTGCACGGTTTCTCCCGAGATCGCCTGGATGCCCTCGATCTCTTTCTGAATCTCCTCGGTCGCAGAAGCTGTCTGCTGCGCCAGGTTCTTCACCTCAGACGCAACGACTGCGAAGCCTTTGCCGGCATCGCCTGCTCGCGCTGCCTCGATGGTTGCGTTGAGCGCGAGCAGGTTTGTCTGCCCCGCAATCTGCGAGATGAGCTTCACCACGCCGCCGATGCGCTTTGACGCCTCGGACAGCCCGTTGACGATCGTCGACGACCTATCGGCTTCAGCTACTGCACCTACCGCAAATTTCGTCGAGTCTTCTACCTGCCGGCCAACTTCTGAGACCGTATTGGTGAGCTCCTCGGCTGCCGCTGCAACACGCGCTACGTTGACAGATGTCTGCTCTGAGGCTGCTGCGGCCGCGACCGACTGGTCTGTCGTGCCAGCAGCGTTCTGCGCCAAGAGCTGCGCTGTCGCTGTGAGCTCGGTGGACGCCGCGGCGACTGTTGTAACGATGCCCCGCACGGCCTGCTCGAAGTCATCAGCCAGCTTGAGCCGCTTGACTCGTGCCTCGTCGAGCGCACGGGCGCCCTTCTCCATCTCCTCGGTGCCCGAGTTGATCACCCGAGCCGCAGCCCTAAACGAGCCAGGCAGGCCTCTGAGGAGCACGCGCCGAAAGAACTTGCCCTTCGCTGCGTACTCCAGCGCTGCTTTTGACTCGCGCACGAAGGCGTCCGTGACGTCGAGCATGTCGTTGATGCCGTTGATTAGATTGCCGAGCTCGTCGTTCCGGTTGTACCCGAGGATGCGGGCCTCCAGGTTGCCGCTCCGCGCTTCGGCGCACACCGCCGCAGCTTTCCGGATCCACTCAGCAGCGTCTGCCGGAGCCTCTTCCTTGCTCCAGGCAGGCGAGCCGTTGTGGTGGCCGTTCTTGCCATTCGGCAACGCCGGTGTTGTCTCTTCGGACTCAAAGATCTGTGTTTGCTGCTCCATGCTCCCCTCCGCCTACAGTGTGAAAACGAATTGGTCGTACTCGACCTGCTTGTCAGCCAGCATTGACTGCAGCAGCTCTGTCGCCGACAGCATCCCCTTGCGCCGGTCGGCGTGACGCTGCTCCTCTTCGAGCAGCACCTTGTAGAGCGCCTGTGCGCTCTGTACGCCTTTTCGGTCGGGTGCTCGGCGATTTGAGTGAAAGCCAACGATGTTGCCGGCCTCGTCAAAGCTCGGGGTGATGTGCGCAAACACCCAGTAGTGGTCTCCAAACTTGGTGAGGTTTACCACGTACGCAAAGATCTCCTGCCCAGACTGAATCGTCTCCCACAGGAGCTTAAACACAGAGCGTGGCATCTCTGGGTGGCGCACGATGCTGTGCTGCTGGCCAATGAGGTCCTCCTCGGTGAAGTCTGAAATCTTGAGCAGCGTCTGGTTGACGTACATGATC
Organism: Pseudomonadota bacterium; assembly: GCA_900299035.1. GTDB lineage: Bacteria > Bdellovibrionota_C > UBA2361 > UBA2361 > OMII01 > OMII01. The sequence continues at coordinate 38,321 of OMIG01000235.1, read as the reverse complement.
CGGCCCGAGGGGTCGGTCTTGCTCACAATAATTTCGTCTTCGCCTAGCTTCCGTTCTACGCCAGTCGGCTTGACCTTGAGCCTATCCATACAGGTGCCTCCCTCAAAAAACCCATTACTCTCTTCGGTACTCCCTCTCTAAACCTTAAGGGGCTGCTCTCCCTTTTTCTGTGCCCCGGCTCCCTCACGCTGGTAGACGTTGGAAGCCCCCATAACCTTGCTAAAGCCCTCGACGATTCGGTACGGGGTCTCTGCTGTGCCGAGAAACAGGTACCCGTCGGGCGCCAGAGTCGCCTTAACCTTCTCAAAGATTCGCCGCTTGGTGTCCGTGTCGAAGTAGATCAGGACGTTTCGCATAAAGAGCACGTCGACTGGGCCCGGGGGCCAGTCGGCGATCAGGTTCCGCTCGAAGAACGAGATCATCGACTTAATCTCGCTACTGACGAAGTAGTCGTCGCCCTGCTGCGTGAAGTGCTTGAGCAGCAGCTGAATCGGCAGCCCTCGGTTGACTTCCAGTGAGGAGTACACGCCCCGAGCGGCCCGGGCCACCATGTTGGGGTTGATGTCGCTGGCCATGATTTTGACCTTCCACGAAGCAAGCTCCGGGAACGACTCTCGGAGCGCAATTGCGAGCGAGTACGGCTCCTGCCCAGCCGAGCACGCTGCTGACCACAGCGTCAGCGTTCGAGTCGAGGCCCTGCTCTGGAGCATCTCCGGAATGACTTTTGACTTGAGCAGCTCAAATGCTCCCAGGTCTCGGAAGAATGAGGTCTCGTTCGTGGTGAGAGCCAGAAGGACCTTCTTGTTTAGGCTCGGGTTAGCGCGCAGGAGCACTGCGTCAATTAAGTCCGAGAGCGTCGCGTACCCCTCCTCGTGCATCAGGCAGGTCAGGCGCGACTCGACCAGGTACTCTTTGCCTGTCTCAAGAACTACGGCGGTCTCGTCCTTGAGCATGGTGGAGAGCGCTGAAAACTGCTGCTGTGAGAGCATCTACTTTTTCTCCTTGGTTCGCTTCCCGCTTTCGTTGATGAGCCCTGCGATGCGCGAGAGCGGCACGACTGCGTCGTGCAGGTTTGCCGTGATCACGGCCCTCGGCATGCCCCACACGAGGCTCGAGGCCTCATCCTGGGCCACGACGAAGCCGCCGTGTGACTTGACTGCCTCGCACCCCTTGCGACCGTCTTGCCCCATGCCGGTCATCACGATGCTCATGAGGCGTGGCCCAAACGCCGACGCGAGCGAGCGCAGCATCACGTCAGCCGACGGCCGGCACGAGTTCTCGTGGGGAGCTTGCGAGAGGCTCACGGTAAGCCCTTCGTCGGCCCGCACTACCTCGAGGTGAAAGTTGCCAGGAGCGACATAGATGCAGCCTGGCTCGATGAGCATTCCGCTCTGCGCCTCGTGCGCCCTGAGCGCTCCACGCGCAGTCAGGCGCTCTGCCAGAAACTTCGTGAACATGGGCGGCATGTGCTGGGTGATGAAGATAGGAACCTCAACCACCGGCTCAAGCGCCGAGACGATCTCAATCAGGGCGCTGGGGCCGCCTGTGGAGACCGCTATGGCGATAGCCTCGACTGGCCCCGGGGTCCACTGCAGGGCCTCCGCAGACGGGGCGCTGACCTGTGGCTCGTGCGCTCTCTGACGGCCCCTGCTCCGATGGGCCTTCCTGCCGAAGGCCCGAATCCTCGTGGTCAACTGGCGCTTGACGGTGTCGCACGAGGCGCCTCGGCCGCCGTGCGCCTCTGGCTTGGCGACCACGTCGCTTGCCCCTAGCTCCAGCGCCTCGAGGGTCGCTGTTGCACCCTCGCTCGTGTACTTGCTGAACATGATAATCGGCACCGTAGAGCCCTTCGCGCGGATCGTCTTAAGCGCCTCAAGCCCGTCCATCTCTGGCATCTCGATGTCGAGCGTCACAACATCAGGCTGCAAGAGATCAATCTGCTCAAGCGCACGAACCCCGGTCTCTGCGACGCCAACCACCTCGATCTCGGGGTCCGCGCGGAAGCACTCCCGCAGCGCCCGCCGAATCACGAGGGAGTCGTCAACAACGAGGAGCCGGATCTTCTCCATCTCAGTTTCCGCCCGCTGAAATTCCCAGTAGCTGGAGCTTCTCTTCCACAGCCTCGCGAGAGAATGGCTTCATGATGTACTCGTTTGCGCCGATTGCTATCGCCTCAGCGATTCTCGCCATGTCCCGCTCGCCCGTGACCATCAGTACCGGCGCTTGGGCAGTCGTTGCCTGCTCCCTCAGCCAGGCCACGAACTCCACGCCGCTCATGCCCGGCATCACCCAGTCGACCAGGAAGAGGCTTGGGGGCTCATGCGTCTCAAGAAACGCGATCGCCTCTTCGGCAGACCGCGCCGAGTGCACCTGAAAGCCAAGCTCCTCCATCACCTTAGAAAGCACCTTAGTCGTGAAGCGGCAGTCGTCGATAATGAGCGTGTCTTTAGCCACGGACTTCCTCCTCGCAAACCTTGCAGGCAGCTTCGGCGTCTATGTGGAGCAGCAGCCCCTTGTCGAGCTGGTAAACGCCCGTCACCATCTCGCGCAGCGGAGCGGCAAGGGTGCTCGGGCGCGGGCGGTACCGCTCTGGCTCAAGCGTGATGACGTCGCCCACTGAGTCAACGACGAGGCTCGCCGCCCCGTCCTTGAGCGAGACGATCAGGTTCATCTGCTCCCGCACGTCCAGGGCTGAGTCGAGCCCTAAGCGCTCTCGCATGCCAACCGCTGTGACGATGTGCCCGCGCAGGTTAATGAGCCCGCGGACCTCGCTCGTCGCCAGCGGCACAGGGGTCATGTGCTGGTGGCGAAGGACCTCTTGCACCTCCAGCACATCTATCCCAAACGAGTACTCGCCGGTCTTAAACGTCACAAGCTGTCGTGGCGCTGCTCCTGTGCCTTCCTTCATACCCCTGCCTGCTCAAAACCTACCCGTGAATCTGTTGCCTCGAGCCCGTGCGAGAGGAGGTGAGCCACGTCGAGCAGCGCAATCACCTTCCCCTGTATCACTCCGTACGAGGTTATCCCCGGCTTGCCAGTGACTGGCTTGACCGCTGAGAGCTCGCAGGACACGTCGAGAATCCCCTGCACCTGCAGGCCTACGAGCGCGTCGCCGCTGCCGACCACCACTACGTTGCCACTCGTCCACGGCTCGGACCGCATGCCGATCGTGCCCGCAACGTCGACGAGCTGCAGTATCGAGCCTCTGTACTGGATCACGGCGCTCTTCCCGACGCACTCGACGTCTCTGAGAGAGAACTCTTCGAGGCGCCTGACGCAGTCGAGCGGAATCGCTGCGCGCACCTCCGAGCCGACCTGCACGATCAAAAGCTGCCCGGTCCCCTCACCCAACGAGGCGGCGGCCGTTGCTGCTGCGCGTACCTCGACGGCCTCGCGCTGCTCAACCTTCGCCTCACGCGCAAGCACAACTGGGTCGAGTATGAGCGCTATCTGGCCGTCTCCGAGAATGGTTGCGCCAGCGTACACTGCCAGGTTTCCGAGCTGCCTCCCGAGCGGCTTCACCACGATCTCTTCGGTGTCGTGCACCTCGTCAACGACCACCCCGAAACGGCAGCCATCGACATCGAGCACAACGATGACTTTATCCCCTGCGTCCTCGCGCGGGTGCGACTCAACCGCAAGCTGCCGCGACAGGTACAGCAAGGGCAGCAGGTCCCCCCGCAGCTTGTAAAAGGGGTAGTCCCCGATCCACGAAAGGAGCCCGCTCTTCTCGGTTGCGCTGAGCTGCACCAGCTCCATAATGGCCGACTGTGGCACCGCGAAGCGCTGCGACGCGCACGACAGCAGGAGCGCCGGGATTATCGCCAGCGTCAGCGGAATTTTGAGGCGAATCGTGCTGCCCTGGCCGGCCCTGCTCGAGATGTCGACCTGGCCGCCAATCTTCTCCACACTCGACTTCACCACGTCCATTCCAACCCCTCTGCCCGAGAGGTTCGTCACCGTGTCAGCGGTCGAGAACCCTGGAGCAAAGATGAGCCGGTGGACATCGGCCTCGGACATCGCTTGAGCCTTCTCGCGCGAGATGAGGCCACGCTGCAGTGCACGGTCGCGAATCTTTTCCGTGTTGAGTCCTGCGCCGTCGTCAGAGATCTCTATCACTACGTAGCCGCCCTCCTGGAAGGCGCTCATGGTGATGCACCCCTCTGCCTCCTTGCCAACAGCGGCGCGCTTCTCGGGCACCTCGATGCCGTGGTCGATTGAGTTTCGGACGATGTGCGTGAGCGGGTCTTTGATAGCCTCTATCAGGGTCTTGTCGAGTTCTGTCTCTTTGCCCCACATCTCAAGCCGCACCTGCTTCTTGCACTGAATCGCCAGGTCCCGCACGACGCGGGGAAACTTGCCCCAGACCGTATTGATGGGCTGCATGCGGGTCTTCATCACCCCTTCCTGAAGCTCAGAGGTGACGAGGTTCAGCCTCTGCGTTATCGCCCTAAAGTTCATGTCGCTGAGAGACTTCGTGGTCTGGAGGATCTGGTTGCGCGCCAGCACCAGCTCGCCTGCCAAGTTCATCAGGTGGTCGAGGAGCTGCACGTCGACTCGCAGCGATGACTCCTGTGGCGCCGCTCGCGAGGCCTGCTCTGGCTGCTCTTGCGGCGGCTCTGTTCGGGCGGGAGTGGGGGCTGGCTTTGGCTCCTCGGGCTTGGCTTCCAGCGGCTCACCGCCTGACTCAGCAGCCTCGCGCTGCGCCAGGATCAGCTCGAACTCCTCGTCGAGCGAGAGCTCTTTCTTCGGCGCTGCGTCCTGCTCTGCAGGCTTCGCAGCAGCGAGCAGCTCGGCTGCAAGCTGCTCGAAGGACTGGGTGCCTTCACCCTTCGTCTCTTCGATGCAGGTCACGATGGTGCGAATGGCGTCGCACAGGGTCAGGAGCAGCGTGATGATGTGGTCGGTGACTTTGAGCTCGTTGGCGCGTAGCGCGCCAAGCAGGGTCTCGCCTGCGTGCGACACGGACTCAAGCTTCTTTAGTTCGAGGAATCCGCACACGCCTTTGATGGTATGGAGGCGGCGAAATATCGCGTTGATTAGGTCGCTGTCCTCCGGGCTGCCTTCAAGCGCCAGGAGCTCTTCGTCAAGGTGGTCGAGGTTCTCCTTGCTCTCGACCAAGAAATCATTCAGCAGTTCGTCCTGCTCGCTCATACAGCTTCGCCCCCCTGTAATTTTCCAAAGGTCTTAGTCGGCAGCCTTCTGGGGCCCCTTGAGCATCAGGGAGCAGATTTTTAGAAGAGCCCTAAGTGCTGGACCCTGCAGCCTAAGAACGCCTGTGTCCCGGATTTTCGGCAGCCCGATCTTTTTTTCTGCTCAAACCCTTTTGCCTGCTAGCGCTTGAGCCGAAGAACCTTTGGGGCCTAAGGGGAGAGCTATGGGAAAAATCAAGGTTTTAATCGTCGACGACTCGGCCGTTATCCGCAAAGTCCTCGGCGACCTGTTGCGCGAAGACCCAGAGATCGAGGTGGTCGGCACAGCTGCTAACGGCAAGATCGCTCTAGCGCAGCTTGCAGAGCTCAAGCCTGACGTGGTCACCCTTGACGTGGAGATGCCCGAGATGAACGGGCTAGAGACCGTCAAGGCGATGCGTGACGGCGGCGCAACGCAGCCCATCATCATGTGCAGCTCGCTCACCGCCCACGGCGCTTCAACAACGCTCGATGCGCTCGCACTCGGCGCATCTGACTACGTCACCAAGCCCTCTAGCCACGGGGTTAACACTCGAGAGGTCGTTGGAGAGGATCTGCTTCGAAAGATAAAGGGACTGGCGAGCACCCGCGCCCCGGATGCTCGGCCAGCTACAGGAACGCCTGCCGCCCTGTGGGGCTCAGCTCCTGTGCCCGTGGCCGCTGCCGCCTTTGATGCCATCGCCATCGGCGTCTCCACTGGCGGCCCCAACGCGTTAATGGAGATCTTTCCAAAGATCCCTTGCGACCTGCCGGTGCCGATCTTCCTCGTGCAGCACATGCCGCCGCTCTTCACCAAGATGCTCGCTGAGCGCCTTACAGAGGTTTCAAAGATCAAGGTCTTTGAGGCTCACAACGGACAGGATGTGGTGCCAGGCTGCGCGTACCTCGCCCCGGGCGGCTTCCACATGGAGGTGAAGCGCGTCATCGGCCGGACCTCCATCGTGCTCAACGAGAACCCGCCCGAGAACTCCTGCCGACCCGCGGTCGACGTGCTGTTTCGCTCTGTCGCTGCCGTGTACGGGGCGAAGGCGCTCGCAGCGGTGCTCACGGGGATGTGCCAAGACGGGCTGCTCGGCTGCCAGGCTATTCGGGCCAAAGGGGGAACGATCGTAGCCCAAGACAAGGATTCGAGCGCCGTGTGGGGAATGCCTGGAGCGGTCGTTGAGGCAGGCATCGCCTCTGCTGTGCTCCCCCTTGGGCAAGTTGCAGATGCGCTCTCTGGCGCAGTGAAGCGGGCAGAAAACAGGGCTGAGGCTCGTGCGTAGGAGAATTTCTTAAAGCGTTTGCGTTTTTCTGACGAAGGAGGCTGTATGGACTGGAAAGTGCCTTTCATCATTTACCGAATCAACCCGGACGGAAAGCTCGAAGAAGTCTTCCTCGCAGAAGACTTCAAGGCCGCAACGTACTGGCTCACGTACATCGCCCAGCCAGGGGACGTGCTGTGCAAGACGCCGCTTCACCGCAAGCACTCACATGCCTCAAAGCACGCCGAGTACTGGAGCCACAAAGAGAGCCAGCGCGACCCTGTGTCGAGCGAAGACACCTGGAAGCGCCTAGCATCAGAGCGGTGCTTCGCTGGTGAGTTTCCAGAGCAGCAGCAGAAGGAGCAGGTGTAGGTTACGAGCCTGGGGAGGAGTGATGGTAGCCAACGTTGACCCTAACATAAAGATTCTCGTCGTCGACGACTTCGCAACGATGCGCCAGATCGTCAAGAAGTCGCTCGGAGCGCTCGGGCTTCACAACGTGACAGAGGCTGTTGACGGCGTCGATGCCCTCGCAAAGCTTGAGAAAGACCAGTTCAACTTCATCATCTCGGACTGGAACATGCCCAACATGATGGGGATCGACTTTCTTAAAGCTGTCCGCAGCAGCGACAAGCTCAAGGCTATCCCGTTCCTCATGGTGACTGCAGAGGCGAAGCGAGAGAACGTGATTGAGGCTGCAAAAGCTGGGGTTTCCCAGTACATCGTGAAGCCCTTCACAGTTGAGTCTCTGGAAGAGAAGCTCAACGCAATCTTCAACCGAAAGAGCGCCTAGGAGCTCTGCGATGTCACCACACAATGGCAACGGAACCCACACCACAAGCCTCGTTACGGTCGAGGACCTGAGCGCAGCTCTCGCCGAGCTGCTTGCCACAGAGTCAGCTCACAGGCTCACGCTGCTGCGCGAGACGCTGCTCGGCATCCGCAGCGGCTTCGACCCGGCGGCTGTCGGCATGTCATCGACCAACATCCCTGACGCAATCTTAAAGCTCTCGTCGGTGCTCAACGACTCAAGCGAGGCGAGCCACAAAGTGTTTGATCTAGTCGACAGCCAGCACAAGGTCATCAAGCAGGGAGAGAAGCACCTCGCAGATCTCGAGCAGCTCGCGCAGCAAGGGCCAATCAGCCCGGACGCTGCGCTAGCGTTCGTCGCAAAGTACCGGGCTCTCAACCACGCCATGCAGGCCGTCTCGCACGACATCGTTGTGTCGCAGGAGTTTCAAGACCTGTGCGGCCAGAAGGTCAAAAAAGTGATGCGGCTCGTGTGTGACGTTGAGGTGTACCTGCGAGCGCTGCTTGAGCAGCTCAAAGTCGCCATGCCCAACCCCAAGAGCGCTGCTGAGCTTGAAGCCGAGCAGAACGTCGACCAAGAGTCGACCGACGCGCTGCTGAAGGAGCTTGGGCTCTAGGGGCTTGCGCTGATTTTTAAAGTTCACGCCTCGGCCGCAAGGCAGTGCGACTACTCCCCCTGCAGCGCCCCGGGGAAAAAGGGGCGGGCATTACTCTTTAAACTACGCATACCTAGCCCCTTTTTGCCCTGTATTCACACCCCCGAATCCAAGCTTTCCCTTGATGCATCATTCTTATTGCAGTATAGAAATATACTAGAACACTCAGCTTGGTTTAAAAACTCACCCCGACTGCGCTTATGGCTCCTACCCGTACCGACCCCGCTATCCCTGCGCTCCCTGAGACCCCTCCCTGCGCCCTGCAGTCGCTCCTGGCCCAAGGGGTGGTGTGGCAGGGTGCCCAGCCGAGCGACACCCCTCTCTGGCAGCAGCGCTCAACGGCGCGGGATGTCATCCCGTTCGGCGCCGCTGATATCGACGAGTGCCTGCCCCTCGGCGGCCTTGCGTGCGGAGCCGTGCACGAGCTGAGCATGAACGATGCGAGCGGTCTCGTCACGCACCCTTTCGCCCTGCCTGCCCTGCTCGCACGGAACGCCCTCGACTCTTGCGAGGCTTCAGGCGCTAGTGGGTGGGGGCGCTCATCGGCGAACGATCCCTGTGCGCTGCTCGTCGTGTGGATCGGCCGGCGCTGCTGGCCAACCCCCTTCTCGCTCCCCCCGGAGCGCCTCTCCTCCTGCATCTTCGTTGATCCGCCCACAGAGAAGCTCTCACTCTGGGCCCTCGAAACCGCGCTTCGCTCTCCTGCAGTGAAGCTTGTGGTGGCAGACACGCCGCGCGTCTCGCTTGCCACCACCCGGCGCCTCTCCCTCTCTGCGCGCGCACACGGCACAACGGCGCTGCTCCTCAAGCGCCACCGTGAGCAGCCTACTCCGAGCGCAGCGATGACGAGCTGGTCTCTCACCCCCATCCCATCGCCGAGCGAGGCGCCCGCGTGGGATCTCTCGCTCAAGCGCCTCAAGGGCGGCTCTGCCGCTGTCACCGCGTGGACCGTCACCGTGGAGGATGACTATGAACATGGATACAGATGCGGCTTCGGAGCGGACCTATCTCTGCGCGTACTTCCCAGAGTGGTCAGTGGAAGTGACGAGGCGCAAGCTCCAGCTCAAAAGTTCGGCACGTAGCCCTGCGGCCAGCAGCACGTCGCCTGTCCTCCTGAGCGGCACAGGCTCAAGCGACCTCACGGTGCAGCGCTGCTGCCAGATCGCCGCGCGCTGCGGGGTCCGCATCGGCACGCCGCTGCCGCTTGCGCGCGCGATGGCTCCTGGCGCGCACGTTGAGGCCTTTGACCCAGTGCGCGACTGCCGCGCCCTGTACCGGCTCGCCGTGTGGTGCCTGCGCTTCTCGCCGCTCGTTGCCCTAGACAGCGAGCTCTTTAACGCCCGCACAGCAGGGCTCCTCTCGGGCGTGAGCCCGCTCCACTACGGGATCACGCTCGACATGACCGGAACGCGCCGGCTGCACGGCGACACTCGGGCGTTCGCCAGCTCGTTTCGCGCCCTGATGAGCAGCTCTGCCCGCATCGCTGTTGCGCCCACGCTTGGCGCAGCGTGGGCGCTCTCCCGGTACGGCGCGCCTGACGTGCCGTCTGTAGTCAGCTCGCGCGACTCGATCCCGCAGGCCATCTCGCTCCTCCCGGTGCAGGCGCTCAGGGTTGACCACAAGTGTGCCGCAGCCCTCTCAGAGGTCGGCATATCGCTCATCGGGCAGCTCCTCAACCTGCCTCGCCGCTCTCTCTCGCAGCGCTTTGGGAAGTTTCTCCTGTACCGGCTTGAGCAGGCGCTCGGCGCGGTCGAAGAGCGCCTCCACACGATAGCCACGCCACGCTCATACCGCATGCGCCGAACCTTTGAGCCGCCGCTCTCGAGCCGAAAGAGCGTCACGATCGCCATTCACCACCTCTTCGCCGCACTCCTGTCGCAGCTGCGCGCCAGCAGCAAGCGATCAAAGCTCTTCTTGCTCACAATCCACGACTCATCAGGCCAAACAGCGACGAAGGAGTTTCCGCTGGCGGCGGCAACTGACGACATCTCGCACCTCTCAGAGATTATCGAGCCGATAGTAGAGGGCATGAGCTTCTTCGGCGAGGTGCACGACGTAACGCTGCGCGCCGCACAGGTCGAAGACGCAGCTGCTGAGCAGCGCTCGCTCTCTCCGTCCCGCGACACTGCCGCTGCCTCGCGCAGCCGCGCGGAGCTAATGAACGCCTTCGCCGTGCGGCTCGGCAAGGCGCGCGTCAGCCGCGCTGCGCTCACCCGCTCCTACATCCCTGAGCAGTCGTTTGCCCACGCTCCAGCGTTTGGCGCGGGCGCCGGCCCTAATGACTCCCTGCATGAGCCAATCGCCCCATACAGCCTGCGCGAGCGCCCCTCGCTGCTCTTTGCCAAGCCAGAGCCGGTCACAACGATAGCGATGCTCCCCGACAAGCCACCGTCCTTCCTGCTGTGGAGAGGAAAGAAGCTAAAGATCATCTCAGGCATCGGCCCAGAGCGAATAGCGCCCGAGTGGTGGAGCGCCCCTTCCGCTCACGGCTCTCAGGGCGCAGGCCTACAGCTGCGCGAGCGTGACTACTTTAAGGTGCAGGACGACTCCGGGCGCTGGCTGTGGGTGTACCGAGACCAAGGAACGCTCGAGTGGTTCCTGCACGGCGTGTGGGCGTAAGAAGGGGCAGGCAGCATGTACTGTGAGCTTCAGACAGCGACAAACTTCTCGTTCCTGCGAGGCGCCAGCCACCCGCACGAGTACATGTGGCGCGCAGCAGAGCTAGGGCTCTCAGCCGTCGGAATCACCGACTACAACACCCTCTCGGGAATCGTGCGGGCCCACACCGCAGCAAAAGACGCTGGCGTGCAGCTCCTCGTCGGCTGCAGGGTTGAGGTTGACTTCGAGGGGAGCGTCTCGCGCCAGCTCGCTGAGCGAGCCTCGCAGTTCTGCCGCAGCTCGCTCCTGCTCTACCCCACCAGCCGCCAAGGGTACGCCGCACTCTGCCGGCTCATCACGCTTGGGAAGCACGACGTCTCAAAGAACGACTTCTTCGTGAGCCTTGAAAGCCTCTTGCCGCACCTCGGGCACTTCTCAACGATCATCATCCCGCCGTTTTTCCAGACACGGCTGCACTACGCCGGCTTCACTGAAGGTGGCCCTGCAGCGGCGTCACGCAGCGACATCTTCGTGCAGCTGGCCTCCATTCTGCGCGACGCGTGCCCCGACCCGCGGCTGCTCTCGGTTGCGCTCACCTTAAACTACGGCCCAAGCAACGTGAGGATGGCCGACGCCGCAATGCGGGCAGCAAAGGCTTTGGGCCTCCCTGTCGTTGCCACCAACGACGTGCACTACCACATCCCTGAGAGGAAGCCCCTGCACGACGTCGTCACCTGCATCCGCGAAGGGGTGCCTGTGCAGCAAGCCGGACCGCGGCTCTTCCAGAACGGCGAGCGCTACCTCAAGGACCCGCGTGAGATGGCCCGCCTCTTTCGTGACATCCCCCACGCCATCACGCGCACGCAGGAGATAGCCGAGGTGGCGCGGCAGTTCTCGCTCGACCAGCTCACGTACACGTACCCGGAAGAGATCTGCCCTGCCGGCAAGAGCCCGCTCGAGCAGCTCTCTGAAGCAGTCGAGGAGGGCGCGCGGCAGCGCTACCCGCACGGCGTCCCTGAGCGCGTGCGCGCATCGATTGGCGAGGAGCTCGTGCTCATCCACGAGCTCCAGTACGAGAAGTACTTCCTCACCTGCCACGACATCGTCTCCTTTGCGCGCAGCAGAGGCATCCTGTGCCAGGGGCGCGGGGCTGCCGCCAACTCAACCGTCTGCTACTGCCTCGGCATCACCTCCGTTGACCCGGCGCAGATAGACCTCCTCTTCGCGCGCTTCGTGAGCAAGGAGCGGCAAGAGCCTCCCGACATCGACATCGACTTTGAGCACGAGCGGCGTGAAGAGGTTATCCAGTACATCTACGGCAAGTACGGCAGGGAGCGCGCTGCAATCGCCGCTGCCGTCATCACCTTTCGCGCGCGCAGCGCCGTGCGCGAAGTTGGCAAGGCTCTCGGGCTCTCGCTAGAGATAGTCGACAGGCTCGCAAAGGAGGTGCACCGCTGGACCGAGTACACCATCACCGACACCACCCTGCGTGACCTTGGGCTCTCGCCAGGCGACGCAACGATCCGAAACACCCTCTCAATCGCGCAGGAGCTGATCGGCTTCCCGCGTCACCTCTCGCAGCACGTGGGTGGCTTCATCATCTCGCACGAGCCCCTGTGCGAGATCGTCCCGATCATCAACACCGGCATGGAGAGCCGCACCATGATCGAGTGGGACAAGAACGACATCGAGGAGCTGGGGATGCTCAAGATAGACATCCTGGCGCTCGGCATGCTGACCTGCATCCGCAAGGCGCTGGAGCTCGTGAGCGCTCGGCGCGGCGAGCGAATTGAGCTGCACCAGGTTCCACAGGAAGACCCACAGGTGTACGACATGCTGTGCGCCTCAGACACCATCGGCGTGTTCCAGGTCGAGTCGCGCGCGCAGATGTCGATGCTGCCGAGGCTCAAGCCGCGCTGCTTCTACGACATCGTGATCGAGGTAGCCATCGTGCGCCCGGGCCCTATCCAGGGCAACATGGTGCACCCCTACCTGCGGCGCCGGGCTGGGCTTGAGAAGCCTCACTACCCCGACGAGCGAGTCGAGCGCATCCTGGGCAAGACCCTCGGCGTGCCGATCTTCCAGGAGCAGGCGATGCGGCTCGCCATCACGCTCGCTAACTTCTCCCCTGGCGAAGCAGAGAAGCTGCGGCGCGCAATGGCAGCCTGGAAGACGCACAAGGGCGTCATCGAGGCGTTCAAGGAGAAGATCACCAAAGGCATGCTCGCAAACGGCTACTCCGAGGAGTTCGCCGACACCTGCCTCAACCAGATTAAGGGCTTCAGCGAGTACGGCTTCCCAGAGTCACACGCCGCGTCGTTCGCCCTGCTCGTGTACGCCTCTGCCTGGATCAAGCGGCACTACCCGGCTGAGTTTGCGTGCGCGCTCTTAAACAGCCAGCCCATGGGCTTCTACGCACCGGCCCAGATCGTTCGTGACGCCGAGCGCCACGGTGTCACGGCCGCCCCCATCGACGCCAACAAGAGCTCCTGGGACTGCTCCGTTGCCTACGACGGCACCGGCGCTCCCACGCTGCGGCTCGGCCTGAGGCTCGTGAGCGGGCTGCGCGAAGATGGCGCCCGCGCGCTGCGCGAGTCCGTCGAGCACAGCGGCGAGTTCACTTCGATCAAGGAGCTGTGGGGACGCGGCGGCGCCAAGATCTCAAAGCCGCTCCTCTCTCGCCTCGCCCACGCTGACGCATTCGGCAGCGCCTCACTCGGGCGCCGCCCCGCACACTGGGAGATCCAGGAGCTTGCGCCGAAACCTGCTCCGCTCGACGCGCTCCTTGCCCCACGCGCATCGAGCAGCTCCGACAGGCTGCCTGCCTCAACGCTACAGCACGAGATGTTCAAGGACTACTCAACCACCGGGCTCTCACTCAGGGCGCACCCGCTACAGTTCCTGCGCTCTCACCTTGAGAGCCGTGGCGCCCACACTGCCGAGGGGCTCTCAGCCAGGCACGGCCTGCGCCCCGGAGCGCGAGCATCCGCCGCCGGGCTCGCCATCATCCGGCAGCGCCCCGGCACCGCAAAGGGTGTGGTGTTCTTAACGCTTGAGGACGAGACCGGCTCGTTCAACGTCATCGTGCGCCCTGCCCTCTTTGAGAAGCTCCACCGCACCGTGATGATGGCCGCCGTGCTCTTTGTCACAGGGACCCTCGAACGCGTCGGAGAGATCGCCTACATCGACGCCTCGGCCCTTGAGCCCCTCGACCCGCTCATGCGGCAGGCGAGCGCTAGCGGGATTCCTTCGCGCAGCTACTCGTACTAGTGCGGGTTTCAGAGATTTTTTTCACTTACTAAGGCCCAGCACCGGGGCTGCCATGGATGGCAGCCCAGGCACCGAAGCCACGCGTAGGTGCCTGACGCGACGCGGAGGCGAGTCCCGGTTTTTGGGGCTCGCCGCAGCTCGGAGCGTGTGCGACTGGGGGCAGGAGCCCGAAGGCGCGCCAGAGAAAACCTAGTGCCCTACCGCTGGAGCTAGCGTGAAAAAATCTCTGAAAGGGGCACTACCGAAAAACCTAGATCTATCAGGTGGATACAGGGCCCTAGCGCGGTAAGTGTTCGATATGACACACACCCGCGTTGGAGTAAAATAATGCTCTGTAGTACTCGTACTGTCCTGGCAGATAAACGGGCTTTTACGGAGGTATGCGCGCGTGAGTGCCACGGCTCACTCCCTACCACAACAGTCGCTTTCCCAACTCCCTGCGGCACTCGCTGCGGAGGAGGCGGCCACCGTCTGCCAGCGCCGCTCCGAAGACCACAAGATTTTAAAGCGCTCGGTAGCCGCATCTCTCGGCCTGCACATCGCCGGGGTGCTGGTGGTGCTGTTCTACCACTGGCTCTCTGAAACCGACCTCCAGGGCAAGGCTCACGACCTCGATATTACCGTATCTTTCGTGCCCCTCTCTGCGCTCGACACTAACCTCGCCCAAGGGGTTCAGCGGCCTTCGCCCGTTCAGGAGCCAAAACCTGCTGAGCCCGCGCCGCCGCCGAAGCCAAAAGTTGAGAAGAGCCAGCCCGTAGCGTCTTCAGAGGCGAAGAAGCTTGCGCCGAAGAAGGCAAAAGAGCCGCCGCAAGAGCAGGCAGAGCACAGCGCTGCCTCCCAGAAGCCAGAAGACGCGCGAGCGTCGATGAGCTCTTCCGCGCTCGGCGTTCCAAACGGCACTGGAGACCCAAGCGAGCCAGCCCGTATCAGCTACCAAGACATGGTCGCAACGATGCTTTCTCGATCCAAGCGCTACCCAGAGAGCGCCCTGCGCCGCCACACCACCGGCGAGGGGGCCATCCGAGTCAAGATCGCCTCGGGCGGTGACGTCGTTAGCTTTGAAATCGTCCGCTCGACATCATCTCCGATTCTCGACGAAGAGCTCCAGGAGATGGTCGAGCGCGCCGCTCCCTTCCCGCCCTTTCCGAGCGGCCTCTCAAAAGACTCGCTCTCAATTGTCGTGCCGGTGTCTTTTGAGCTGAACTAGGTTAAGCTCTCCAGCTACTATGACCCTGGTCGGCATCATCTCAGACACCCACGAGAACACCCCCCTCGTCGTGCGCGGCATAGAGATCCTGCGCAAGCGATCGCCGTCCATCGTCATCCACTGCGGTGACATCGTCTCGCCCCCAACCGTTGAGCGCTTCGCTGGCCTCCCGATGCGCTTTGTGTTCGGCAACAACGACTTCGAGCGCTCAGGGCTCAAAAAGATGTGCCTGGAGCTAGGCTTCCCAGAGATAGAAGACACGCTCGTCTTCTCGCACGCAGGCAAGAGCTTCTTTGCCTACCACGGCACGAGCATCCGCGTGCTGAACGAGGCTATCGATTCACAGCAGCACGACTACGTGCTCCACGGCCACACTCACGAGCAGCGAGACGAGATCGTTGGCAAGACTCGCGTCATCAACCCAGGCGCGCTCTACGCAGCGGAGAGGCACACCGTTGCGTTTCTTGCGCCCGAAACGGGCGACGTCGAGTTCGTTGACGTAGCGCCGTAGCGCCGTAGCGCCGTAGCGCATCAGGCCCAAGGCATGCTGCTAGCGCAAACGCAGCACGAGGCCCTGAATATGGGCAGCGCTTCCCTCACAGGTAGGCACCCCTTGTGACAGCGCCGGCGTGGAAACGTGCTCTAATAGTAGCTGCCTACGACCACTTAAAATCGAGGGCCTCTGCGAGGCTTGAGAATCCAACCTTTTCAGCCATGACCCTCAAAGAATTCAGGTTCTTTACCAGCAACTGAAAGCGCAGCGGCACTTTTAATCCCTCCCGCTGAGCAGCGATGAGCCCCTTAAGCATCGTGCCTTCAAGCGAGGACTCGCCCTGGAGCGATGCATTCACTCGCTCAATGATTGCCCTTACCTCGCTCTTTGGAACCTCGTCGTCTTGGAGCTCCGCTAACCCCGACACAACGGCTGAAGCGCGCTGGTGCGGAGTCTTTGCGTCCATAACCGCCTTGAGCAGCTTCCGGTCTTTAACCGAGAATTTGAGAAACATTGACCGATCAAGGATGGCGACCTTGCCGCCGTCCATAATTCGCAGGTTTCCCGGGGAGATGTCTGAGTGGACGAGAAGCTCTGAACCCCAGATATTCTCCATGGCCGACCCGGTAAGCTGCTCCACATAGTGTTGCGCAGCTAGTGCAACAACCTGTTTCGCAAGTCGTCCGTCTGCCTCCGCGAGCGAGCTTAGCTCCGTAAAGTTCTTCCCGGGAATAAACTCTTCTCGTCTCACTAAGAGCGTTCCGGATGGATAGTTTTCCGGCACGTATATCGAGAGGGGGCACTTGCGAGACGGTGTCCAATGATTCCAACGCGCTCGAAACGCCTTGTCATCAGCTTCGTAGGTTTGGTCCTGAAGCTCGGCGGTGATCCACTCGTCCACAAGATTAATGACCTGCTCACCGATCTCGAATCGTGAATCCTCCCGCGCAAGCTGCTTTTGGGCAGCCTTCATGCTCTGCACGATTCGCTGCGTGTGGTATTCGGGGTTTGGGTTAACGACTCGAACTACCTCCTTTCCTCCACTCGAAAGCTCCGCAAGGAATACCGAGTAGAGCGCCCCACCGCCGATTCGATGCAGCGAGGCCACTCGTGATGCGAACTCCGGCAGCGCTCGATCGATCGTCGCAAGAGCGCTTGATTTCGATTGCCCCTTTTGGGCGTCATACACCTGTAGAAATTCCCTCTCAATCTCCTTTGGAAGCTCAACGATCCCACCGAGGAGCTGAAGCGCTCGAGTGCCTGGCGTTTGTAGATTTCTCGAAAAGTCGAGAATGAACGATATCGCATCCGTACGGGATACGCTTGCCTTTGGAGACACCTCGATTGCACAAAGCTCTATTAGCCCCTCAAGGGCAGGAATGCTTGAGCGCTGCGTTCGAGGATTACTCCCGCTCAGGGCCCATTCGAAGTGATTCGTGACGCAGTTTAGTAGTCGAGAGTGCAAAGCGCTAATAGTGCGCCTCGAGGACTGTGAAGAGGCTTTGCCCCACCGGCAATCGGCCAGAAATGTGGATGCTCGCTCCGCTGCACAGTGCCTCCATGTGGACGGGGATGACGGAGCCCGCAAAAACCGGTCCAAGAGCATGGGAGTGACGGCGAGCGCAAGGTCATCTCCATGAACCGAGCGAAAGAGAGCCCGAAAAGCCATCGAGGAGAGCTCCGATAACGGATCGTCACCAGCGTTTGATACCATCTTGCCCAGCAGGGTTTGCGCGACCTTCTCCCTTCTCTCCGGCGATATCAAAATCCCTTTCGTGGGATCGCTTGTGAGCTTCCGCAAGACGACCAGTCGCTCGGCGATTCCCAGGCTGTACATATTTTGCCGAATTGCGTTGGCGGTAAAATGAGCGGGATCGAGAGAGCCCAGCTCCGCGGGACGAAACTCCTTGGCGAGGTTCCTTGGTGTCGTGGCGTTCAACGTGGACATCCATGCCTTGGCATCATCTAGGCGCTCCGGAATCTCGTTCGGTTCCGGCAGGTCGTTCCATTGCAAGTCCCTCGTCACGACATCCGAGGCGCTATCCCACCAACGCTTGGCAATTTCGTCTCTGAGACGGCTGTCATTTTCAGACGTGTCAAGCCCAACCGAGAGAAGCTCGTGAAAGTCAAACCGCTTCGTTCCCGTTGCGATCATATCCCCAAGGACAAGCCGGCCCGCTTGCGACGCTGCAGCATCATTCGCAAGGAGATGCTCCCGGCACCGTCGGCCGATCGATCGGATGTCCGAAGCCTGGCTTGCCCCCTCGTCGAGCTTCTCGATAGTTTCTAGGTTCAGGTGCCCCTGTTGTCTTTTTAGCTTCGAAAAAATCTCCTCGGCTGTAGTGGCAGAGCCAGCTGTGTCAATGAGCCTCAAAAGAAGCTCTCTTTGGATTGAGCGACTAAGAACGCCATCGCTCACGAAAAAGCTTACGGCGATGGCGTGCCGAATAAACTCAGGCGAATTCCTGTCGTCTTGATAGACGGCTCGAAGGGATGCCTCACCGATAGCAAGGATTTCTCGAAATACGCCTGCGTCACGCTGCTCCTCAGTTTCACAGACATGGCACACGGTAATGAATTTGTAGATGCGCTCGAGCTTTCCTTTTTCCGAGAGGGACTGAGAGTTTTTGAGCTCCGAGAGAAGCGCGTTGCCTGCATACTCATGCAGCGCGATGTCGGGTTCCGGCTTAAAGGACCGAGGAGCGAGAGATTCCTCCCGTATGAATGCCTCCGGCGCTTCGCTGTGAATCTCATCGACGAGGGCTGCGATCTCTTCGAAGGATTGGCTGTGGACTTGGACAATATACTCGGTTCGGTCAATCGCATCCTGGCGCTCTCCATGGCTCGAGCACAGCGTATGGAGGAAGCCGACCTCAAGCTTCTTAAGGCGAGCGCTCTCTTGAAAATTCAGGTGAGCAATGTGGTCTCGCCGTCCCTCGGTCGGCAGATCAGGGAATGCGCGCGCTAGAGCGACCTCCATCAGATGGACTGAAATGGAGTAGGGGGTGTACGATGAGGTCAGGTTCTTGGACTCATCGCCCACTACATCATCGCAAGATATAGAGGTCGGGAGGTTAAGCGAGACTCGGAAAGCCCTCTTAAAAAGAGCTTCAATACGGTCGAGAGAATTCGGGGAGCGATCTTCCAATATAAAGCGCTCTACCTGGGTGAAGATTTCAATAAGAGCCGCCTGTGTCTCGGCTATCGAAAGCACCTCAAGCTCCTCTTTGGCAAATTGGGTGACGGCAGCCGTCGTCTCGCTTGTGTGCTCTTGTTGCATCACAGAGCTAAGAGCCTGCGAGAGCGCGCGCTTGTCCGATTTAAGGGACGGATGAAGCGAGGCGATTTCCGAGTTTAGGCCTGAGAGCTGATCGCTACGGATGTCTGCCAGATGGGCCGCGAGCGTGAAGACCGCCATTCCATCAAATTCATTCTGCACGCGCTCTGCCGACCTGTCGTGCCTGTGGCTTAGCGCGCTAAGGGCCTTAGTTAGCTTTTGCACTGATGAGAAATAGAGCTTGATATCAACTGTCTCGTCGCTGTCTCGATCGAAAGCACAGTTCTCCCCTAGCGCCGGACGAACGACATCGTAAAAGAGGCGCTCCGTACAGGAAAATGGCGCTCCGTCCTCAACGAGGGCCAAAATATGGCTCATTCGCTCGATCGCTTCGGCAGAGGCTGAAAACGTGGCTAGAGAGGCCAAGGCTGCAAGAGCTGTAGAGCGGGCCCTCCCTGTAAGATTGGTTTCGATGCGCTCCGGCGTTTCATCAAGAAGCGTCAATTCAACGCCAAGCAGCACCTGGCCCTCCAAAACGCTTAGGTTGTGTTCCGTTGCGCATGCCGCAACAGTTGCGAAAAGCCGCCCGTAGGCATGCTGGAGCGCCTCCTTGTAGGCGCTCGTACGGGCCCTATGCACCGCGCCATCAGAATCTCCATACTCCTCAAGATGCGAGATGATGGAGGGAATCGCCCGTCGAAGAGATGGCGTGCCGGAATCGAGGATCGCTTCGATGAGCTCTTTGCGATACGTGTCGTAACGGTGGCCATCTGGAGGATGTCTTAGAATGGTGGCAACTCGACTGCCGTGGGGGAGCTCCGCAACCTCGCGGGCGATGAAGCTGGGCATGGAACGAAGCTTTTTTGTGAGAGACCCGAAGTCGCCAGAGAGAGCTCCTTCTCCGGAGAGATCGCGGAAGAGAGAGAACATTTTGAGGTTCATGATGCGGTCGCTCAGATTTCCGTGCGCAAGATCCCATCCCTTCGGGTCCTTGTCCCGAAATCGTTCTAGGCATGTGAGCGCACCGAGGGGCGAGGACCCTCGCTTGGGTTGGGCGAGCAGAATGAACGCATTGAGGTCCGCATCGTATTCGTGTACCCGCTGAATACCGAGGGATGACAAGACGGTGTCTCCCAATTTCTCCTGCGCGGCGTGGTGGCTGTGTGCAAGATGAATGAACTCGTGCAGCAGGATGAAGTCGAGCTCCTCAACGCTCTTTACGAAGGTGAGTAGCTCGGGAGTAACGAAAATGTGGCCATCTTTTGTTGCTCCTGCGTTTACTCCATAACCTGACCTTCCAAGCACGTACACGTGGGGCCGGTCGGTTACAGGCACCTCGTCGATGAGTAAGTGGAGTCGCGCGGCGACAAATTTGTGAACAGGGTGGTCTTTCTTGAGGACGCCGTAATGGGCTGTAATCTCGCCAAGGGCATGGTCTTGCCTGTTAGCTTTTTCTGATTCCGTACTCGGGGTAGCTTTGAGAGTTGGTGCACTATCGCGAACGGCCAGTCGGTCTGCCGGTTCGCGCGCCCCAGGGGTCGTTGCCGCATGCTTAGCCATTACCATCGTCCATTCTCCTGCCAGGGATATGGGGATGGGGGCCAATCCCGTGCTGTTTCGGACTATTATGGTTGTAAAGGCGCCTGACAGTTACAAGCCAGCGGTTACTTTTACGGAAAACTCGTAGGGTCTGGCGAATTCCTACTTTAAAGGAACACCTGCCTTCAAGTGCCGAATGAGGCTAGCAACGCGGCCGGGGTTGTCACCGACCAGGGTAAGGTAGCCTTGGCTGTCAGGCAGAAACCGGCGACGTCGAGTTCGTTGACGTAGCGCCGTAGCGCATCAGGCCCGAGGCATGCTGCTAGCGCAGAGCGTCGCCGCTCACGAGGCGCGCGGGTAGTCGGTGTAGCCCTTCTCCCCGCCGCCGTAGAAGGTCGCACGGTTGTAGGCGTTTAGGTCTGCCCCGCTGCGCAGCCGCTCTGGGAGGTCCGGGTTTGCGATAAAGAGCCTTCCGAACGCGACTGCGTCGGCTGTGCCCGACTCCACTGCGCGCATCGCATCGGCGCGGTCGTACCCGCCAGCAGAGATGAGCGCGCCTGAGAACGCCTTGCGGAAGATCTCTGCCGTGCGCGGCGCTGACGCGTTCGTTCCGTCTTGGCCGCCGGCCAGCGAGGCGCGCGGCTCGATGATGTGCACGTACGCTATCCCACGACGGCTAAGCTCTGAGAGCACGTAGGTGAAGAGCCCGACCGGGTCAGAGTCGCTCATGTCGTTGAAGGTGCCGTACGGCGACAGGCGCACCCCTACTCGGCCTGGGCCCCAGAGGCTAGTTGCCTGGTCGACAGCCTCAAGCAGCAGCCGTGCACGGTTCTCGATGCTTCCGCCGTACTCGTCAGTTCGCTTGTTCGATCCGTCTTGCAGGAACTGGTCGATCAGGTAGCCGTTTGCGCCGTGCACTTCGACGCCGTCGAATCCGGCCTGCTCTGCGTTCTCTGCCGCAACGCGGTACTGCTTCACGATGTCGCTAACCTCTGCGGTTTCGAGGGCGCGAGGAGTCTCAAACGCAACCTGCTTCCAGTCTGCGGAGAACGTCCCGCCAGAGGGCTTAATCGCCGAGGGCGCAACGGGCAGCTCGTTGCCAGGCTGGTGCGAGCGGTGCGAAATGCGCCCGACGTGCCAGAGCTGTAGAAAGATCCGTCCGCCGGCTTCGTGCACGGCGTCGGTCACGAGCTGCCAGCCGTCCACCTGCTCTGGCGTGTGGATGCCAGGCGTCGCCGGGTACCCTTGGCCCTGCTGCGAAATCTGCGTGGCCTCGGAGATGATGAGTCCGGCCGAGGCGCGCTGCCTGTAGTAGGTGGCGTTGAGCTGTGTTGGGATGTTGCCAGGCTGCTTGCTGCGCATGCGCGTGAGCGGGGCCATGATGACTCGGTTGGGAAGCTCAAGGTCTCCGAGCGTAAGCGGGTCAAAAAGAGTCGGCATAGTTTCCTTTCATTGTAGTCGTGAAGACGTTCATAACCCCTCTGCGGCCGCAATTCCACCGACAAAAAAAAGGCGGGGGGGGGGACCTGTGCCGGCACCCGCCCCCGCCTTTCTCATTGACGCATAAGCGCTACGACTGCTGCGTCACCTGGACTGGCTGCGGCCTTGAGCGGAACGGGTCGTCGGTGAAGACGCCGCCGATCATGATCGCCAGAAGGATGAACGGGATCAGGATGTAGGTCCAGATGATCCGGTTCTCGTACTTGCCGTGCATGAAGAAGTATATGACGAGGCTCGCCTTGACCGTTGCGATTGCGAGAGCGCCGACGATGTTCCACTTCCCAAGGTCAACCTGGGCTGCAGCTACCGTGACAACAGTCAGAACGAGCAGCGCTATGAGGACCTTCAGGAAGAGGCTCTCCGGTACTACGTGACCGACTTCGTCGTGAGAATGGTGATTTCCGTGTGCCATGAGTATCGAGCTCCGTCGTTATCCAACCAGGTACAGAAGCGGGAAGAGGTAGATCCAGATCAGGTCGACCAAGTGCCAGTAGAGGGCGCCCAGCTCAACCGGCGTGTAGTACCGGCCTGAGTAGCGGTTGTGCATGGCTGGCCTGATTCCGTAAATGTACATGACCGCCATGCCGATGATGACGTGCAGGGCGTGCAGGCCAGTCATGCAGTAGTAGAGGCCGAGGAAGTTCTTGTACTCGTAGAAGTGCTCGTTCCACACAAACGGGAACATGCCGTGCTCTGCCTTGCCGGTGTACTCAATGGTCTTGACGACCAAGAAGATGAGGCCGCACGCAAAGCTGATGCCGAAGTTCCTGATGACGCCCTTGTTGTCGCCCCTCTGAGCCTTGGTTACCGCTACAGCGGCCGTGTAGCTCGAGAAGAGGAGGACAGCCGTGTTGAGCGCGCCGAGCTTGAGGTTTAGGTGGTGGCTCGCGTCGTGGAACTCGCTCAGGTGGTAGTAGCGCATGATGGCGAAGCTGCAGAACATTACCGCAAAGAGCAGCACCTCTGTCGCCAAGAAGAGCCACATGCCGAGCTTCGCTGCGCCGTAGGCAGTCTTGCTGTCCATGTGGTGAATGTGCGGGGGATCCCCCGGAGCAACGTGGTGGTGCTCCGCTACTGCTGCGTTCGAGCTCATAACGTCCTTGTCCTTACCCATTAATTCCTTTCGTTACGCGTGGTGCGGTGTTCCGTAGTTGTACGGATCCTCTGTCACGACCGGCTGCGTGTCGAAGTTCTCATGTGGAGGTGGCGAGGCTGTCTGCCACTCGAGACCCTTAGAGTTGTACGGATTGCGAGGCGCCTTAACCTTGCCGTACTTAGCTGTCCAGGCCAGGTTGAGCAGCGCGAACATGTAGCCGAGGCCGTTCAGGTACGCCCCAATCGTTGAGAGCGTGTGCAGCGTCTGATACTCGACGGGGTAGTCGTAGTAGCGGCGCGGCATGCCGTCCATGCCGAGGATGAACTGCGGTATGAACGTGAGGTTGAAGCCGATGAAGAGCATGGCGAAGGCGGTCTTTGAGGCCGTCTCGTTGTACATCTTGCCGCTCATCTTCGGGAACCACATGTGGAGCGCTGCGATCAGTCCGATAACGGCTCCGCCCTGGATGGTGTAGTGGAAGTGCGCCACGACGAAGTAGGTGTCGTGGTAGTACACGTCTACGCCGAGCATCGCCAGGTAGATGCCGGTGGTGCCGGCCACCATGAACAGGAACACGAAGCTCATCGCGTACAGCATCGGCGTCTTAAACGAGATGGAGCCCTTGTACATCGTGCTCACCCAGTTAAACACCTTGATGGCTGTGGGAACCGCCACGAGGAAGGTCACAATTGAGAAGAACTTCGCCGAGAAGTCTGAGATGCCGGCAACGAACATGTGGTGCGCCCACACGATGAAGCCTACGGCCGCGATCGCCACCGAAGAGTAGACCACCATCTGGTAGCCGAAGAGCGGCTTGCGGGAGAAGACCGGGATGATCTCTCCAACGACGCCGAACGCAGGCAGCACCATGATGTACACAACCGGGTGCGAGTAGAACCAGAAGAGGTGCTCCATGAGCACCGGATCGCCGCCCTTGGTCGGGTCGAAGATTCCAGCGCCGAACACGCGCTCTGCGATGACGAGCAGCAGGGTCATTCCAACCACTGGCGTTGCAACGGTCTGGATAACCGCAGTGGCGTAGGAGGCCCAGATGAACACCGGCAGGCGCATCCAGGTCATGCCCGGCGCGCGGAGCTGGTGAATCGTCACGAGGAAGTTGAGTCCCGTGAGGATGGACGAGAAGCCGAGGATGAAGGCGGCGAACACCATCAGGCTCACGTTCGTGCTGGTGGTCGTGCTGTAGGGCGCGTAGAACGTCCAGCCAGTGTCGACTGGGTTCATCATCGCGATGCCGCCGCACAGGGCGCCAAACACGTACAGGTACCAGCTAAACAGGTTGAGCCTCGGGAACGCCACGTCCTTCGCTCCGATCATGAGCGGGATGAGGAAGTTTCCGAGCGTGGCGGGGATGCCCGGCACGACGAAGAGGAAGATCATGAACACGCCGTGCATCGTGAAGAACACGTTGTAGGTGTGTGGGTCCTTCACGATGCTGGGGATCGTAGGGCCGGCCGTCGCCAGCTCGGTGCGCATGATGAGCGCCGCGATGCCGCCGAGGATGAAGAACACCATGATCGAGTAGAGGTACAGGAAGCAGATCCGCTTGTGGTCTGTCGACGACAGCCACGACCAGAGTCCTGTCTTCCAGTTGAGGTAGTTTAGTTCCTCGCCGCCTGCTGCGTGTGATGAAGAGTGTGCTGCCATAACGTGGTACCTCGTACGCTTAGCTTAAAGTCTTTAAGTACTCGATGATGTCGTTGACGTCCTGCTCGGAGAGCTTGCCCTCGTACATCGCAGGCATGACTGGCCCGTAGCCCTCGACGATCTTGGCCTGCGGCTTGTAGATCGACTCCTTGATATAGTCGGCGTCTACTGTAACCTCGGTGCCGTCGGACATCTTCTCCTTACGGCCCCACAGACCCTTGAAGCTCGGTCCGACAAGCTTCGAGCCGTCGATGCTGTGGCAGGTCGCGCACAGGTTGCCGGCGTCGTTGATGAGCGCCTTGCCGCGCTCGGCTGGAGTTGCACCGGCTGCTGCCGCGGACTTCTTCGGCGCTGGCGCCGCAACGTCTACCTTCGTCGTGCCGTCGATCGTCTTAATGAACTCAATCACGCCCGTGATGTCATCATCCGAGAGCTGGCCCTGGAAGCTCGGCATGCCCTGTGCCGGGTAGCCCTTCACGACCTTCGCTGCTGGGTTGAGGATTGACTCGCGGATGTAGTTCTCGTCAGCGACGTAGGTGCCGCCGTCAGACAGCTCTCCTTTTCGTCCGAAGAGCTTGAGCCACGATGGGCCGACGCGCGGGGAGCCGTCGAGGCTGTGGCAGGCGATACACTTGCCGGCGTAGATCTCTTTGCCTCGGTCTGAGGGCTTCATCGAGGCGAGCTTCTTCGCCTCGCTGTCGTCAGCGAGCCAGCGCTCGAACTCTGCCTTCGGGAGCACCTTCAGGCGCGCGAGCATCTTCGAGTGCTCGTTGCCGCAGTACTCTGTGCAGAACACCTGGAAGTCTCCGGTCTTGATCGGGCGGAACCACTCGTACGTGTAGCGACCTGGGATGACGTCCATCTTGGTGCGCATGACGGGAACGAAGAACGAGTGCAGCACGTCCTGCGATCGCATGATGAGCTTAACCGGCTCGCCGACCGGCACGACGAGCTCGCCCGTGGTGCGCTTGCCGTTCTTGTACTGGAAGTCCCAGGCCCACTTGCGGCCGGTGACGTTAATCTCCATGGCGCCCTCAGGCACCGTGCGCATGTCAACGAAGGAGTCGTAGCCGAGCCAGGCTACCCAGATGCACACGATCGTTGGGAAGGTCGTCCAGATTACCTCGAGCGCGTTGTTGCCGTGGATGTGCGGAGTCTCGTGGTCCTTGCCGTCTTTCTGGCGGTAGATGACCGCAAAGTACAGCATCACGCCCACGATCAAGACGGTGCAAATGACCGAGATGATCGTGACTATGTCGTGGGCATAGTCCACCTTGTGCGCAAAATCCGATCCCTGGTCTCCTAGCAATCCCAACATAACGTCACTGTATCCACGTACCTTTAAACTTTGCCCGCCTAGGCCGGCGTCTCCCCGTCGCTACGACGCCTTCTCCCGAAGAAGAAGAGAACCGCAGCGAGACCGATGAGCGTTAGCGCGCCCCCGACTCTCAGCAAGCCGACAACCGCCCACGTGTACCGACCTTGCAGCGGATCGAATCTGAAGCAGTAGAGAAGCAGGTGATCAATCGCTGTTCCAATCGACCCTTTCGAGGCTTCAATCAAGGAAAGGCGAAAGTCCCAGGCGGGGAAATCTATGCCGGTGAAATACTGCGAGATCTCACCACTTGGCGTCAATATCATAAGAGCCGCAGAGTGGGCAAAATCCTCGCCATCTTTCATGTACCGGAAGCCGATCTCACGCATGAGCGCAGACACGTTTTCCTCGTTACCTACCAGATATTTTACGCCGCTTCGGTCCTGTGTGGACTCACCGCTCAGCCGCGAGTTGAACTTATCCATCACCTTGGCGGCGTCCTGAGATGACTCAACCGGATTGAATCCGACTACGAGCAGCGTGTAGTCACGAGACAGCGAGAGCGGCAGCTCGTTGAGCAGCGCGTAAGTGCCATCGAGCAGGAGGCCGCAAAGCCTTGGGCAGCGGTAGTAGACGGGGGCGATGACGATGGGCCTGTCTGCTGGCGCGAACTCCCGAAGGCTCTTGGTCACTCCGGAGGTATCAGTGAACTGCCTAGAAAGATCAATCTTTGTGCCCAGTTGGGTAAAAACACCGACCTTCGACTCTAGCTCTTCGGGCCGCTCGATCGCCCCAGCTTGCGGAGCATAGAAGAAGAGTAAGGGCAGTAGAACGCCCAAGAGCACGAGACTGACGGTGGAAAACCTGCCTAACTGCATACAATCTTTGGACGTACACCTACTACAAGCTGCCGAAAATAGCTGCCTCGCGGGAGAGAATGCTCCAAAAACTGCCCTGTTGCAAACAATGCTAATGCTTTAGCCGCAGAAACGTTCCTTTTGACTAGCAGAAGTTTGACATACATAACAAGCGTTAGTATCTTTCCTCAAATAGTTGAACAAACTGTACATGTACTCGTTGTCAGGAGCAGGGGTTAGTCATGGAAATCTGGAAGAAGTTTGAAGAGAACAACATTACCCACAGCGC
Organism: Pseudomonadota bacterium; assembly: GCA_900299035.1. Lineage (GTDB taxonomy): Bacteria > Bdellovibrionota_C > UBA2361 > UBA2361 > OMII01 > OMII01. The sequence goes on along the minus strand of OMIG01000235.1, from coordinate 11,313 downwards.
CGCCCACCACCTGCAGGCGATTCTTGAGCTGCGCGAGAAGCGCGGCTACGCGCGGGTCACAGACGTGGCGAAAGACTTAAACATCACCACCGGCAGCGCCTCTATCAACCTGAAGTCCCTCAAGAGCAAGGGCCTAGTGATTGAGGACGAGAACAAGTTCCTCTCGCTCTCCCCTGAAGGCGAAGAGATCGCCCGCGCCGTGCACATGCGCAAAAACATACTGCAAGACTTCCTGCAGAACATCCTCCAGGTGAGCGCTGAGCAGGCTGAGATCGACGCCTGCAAAACCGAGCACCTCATCAGCGCCGAGACAGCCAAGAAGCTGCAAGAGTTCAACGAGAAGTTCTCTCGGGCTGCCTAACGGCGAGCTCCCTCAACGGCCAGTCGCCCTCTCTCTAGCATCCGCACGACTGTGTTTTTGCCGCGTGGCGTAAGGCTCCTCGTTGCCCTTTTTGGCCGCGCCGAGTAAGAGTCTACCTCATGAAAGCACAACTCAAAGAGGCGCTGAAGAGTGCCATGAAAGCCCAAGATCGCCTGCGCCTAGACACCATCCGGGCGCTGCTCTCAGAGATACAGTACGAGGAGATGCAGAAGGGCGTAAACGAGCTCGCTCCTGCTGACTGCTCAACGGTGCTCCAGCGCGAAGTGAAGAAGCGCCACGAGTCGATTCAGTTTGAAGAGCAAGCCGGCCGCGCCGAGCAGAAGGCGAAGCTCGCCAGCGAGATCGCTGTCATCGAAGAGTTCCTGCCGAAGCAGATGTCGGCGCAGGAGCTAGAAAAGATCATCACTGACTTCAAGGACTCAACACCCGGCGCCGCCCTGCCGCTCGTGATGAAGCACCTAAAGGAAAAGTACGCCGGCCAGTACGACGGCAAGAGCGCAAGCGAAATAGCCAAGCGAGTCCTCGGTTAGCCGTGCCCACGTTCACGCGGAAGAGCACCCTGACGTGCCCAGCCGACGAGGTGTTTGAGTGGCACACCCGGCCAGGCGCGTTCCAGCGCCTCTCTCCGCCGTGGAGAAAAGTGGACGTCGTGCGCTCGTCAGGGTCGATCGCACCAGGCTCCGAAGTGGAGCTGAAGCTGCACGCGCTCGGGCCAATCTCGCTCTCCTGGCTGCTGCGACACGGCGAGCTCGTCAAAAACGAGCTCTTCACAGACGAGCAGGTCCGCGGCCCTTTTGCGTCTTGGCGCCACCGCCACACCTTCATTCCGCACAGCGACTCGCTCTCAACCATGCTCGACGAAGTCGACTACTCGCTGCCGATCTTTGCGCGCCCTCTTTCGCCGCTCTTCACGCGCGAGCTTGATAGGCTCTTTCACTTTCGCCACAGGGCACTCGCCGCAGACTTGCAGCTCCACGCGCGCTGGCGCGGCCAGCCACGCAAGCGAGTCCTCATCGCCGGCTCGTCTGGGTTCATCGGCTCAGCCCTGGTGGCATTCCTCTCGTCTGCCGGACACTCGGTCACGCGGCTCGTGCGCCGCGAGCCGCGCTCGCCCGACGAGCGGCGGTGGAACCCCGAAGCCGCAGACCTCTCACCCGAGGTGTTCAAAGATGTGGACATTGTGATCCACCTCGGAGGAGAGAACATCGCCGCAGGCCGCTGGAACGACGCGCGCAAGTCGCGGCTGCTCGACAGCCGCTTCCACTCAACAACCCTGCTCGCCCTCACCCTAGCCTCGCTCGAACAGAAGCCTGAAGCGCTCATCGTTGCCTCAGGGGTCGGCTTCTACGGCGACACCGGCGTCACGGCACCTGACGAGACGATCCCAGCGGGCGAAGGATTCCTCGCACGGCTCGCCTCTTCGTGGGAGGAAGCTGCACAGCCCGCCGAGGACGCTGGCATCCGGCTCGTCAAGCTGCGCATCGGCACCGTCCTCAACTCACGCGGCGGTGCGCTCCAGAAGATGCTCCCTGCATTCCGCGCAGGCGTCGGCGGCACGCTCGGGCGCGGCAAGCAGCGCATGGGGTGGATCGCTCTCCAGGACCTCTTAGGCCTCATCGAGCACTCGATCTACTCAAGCTCGCTCTCCGGGCCGCTCAACGCCGTTGCGCCGGAAATCATCACCAACAAGGAGTTCACAAAAGCGCTCGGCAGGAGGCTCCGACGCCCGACTATCATGCCGCTGCCAGGGTTCCTGCTGCGCGCAATCTTCGGAGAGCTCGCAGACGCAGCCCTGCTCGCTAACAGCGCGGCATCAGCGCGCAAGGCTCTCGCTAGCGGCTACTCCTTCCTCTTCCCTGAGATTGACGAGGCTCTGGCGTTTGAGGTGCCGTAGGCCCCTCCGCAAGGAGCAAGCAACTTCTCGCTGGCCATCACCGAACACCCCCCTGTAACCATACTTTTAGGGAGGCGTGATGAAGCCACTAGAGATTAACTTCCAAGACCCGGACAACTCCGCGCGCAACAGCTCGGTGCAGTCAATCGTTGACCAGACCGACGACATCGAGGCCTTCATTAGCCACTGGTTCCTGCAGCAGTCGGGGACCCTCACGTTTGCCCGCGGTGTCGACTCGGTGACCGGGAAGGTGGACTGCATGTGCCTGCTCGTAGAAGACGGAGACGGACTCGTTGCGGAGCTGGCGTACCCGCTCGCCGACCTGCGAAAGCGTTTCTCAGACGTGCAGCCGATCGACGACTTCATCAAGGGCTTTAAGCCCTACGGCGAGTGCATCCTGGACGAGTTTGCGTTCAACGAGTTTGAGCGCAAGCTGGGCTACCGCTACAACGACGAGCTGTGCGGGCGCCTCGGGCCGCGGGAGTCGCTGCTCAAGATCGCCCTGAGCTACGTGCTCTCAAACAGCGGAGAAGCGCAGCTGTCGCACTTTGAGCCGATCGACGTGCTCGAGCCGGGGCTTGAGATGCCGGTGCTCGACCCGAAGAACATCATGATGCTGAGCCTGGTGTACCAGTCGCCGACGCCAGTTAAGGGGTGCGTGCCGATGCTCGGGAGCTTCCTGTACGTCAACGCGGAGCGGCAGGCTGTATGCTAAAGACGAGCGAGACGCGGGTGCCTTCCACCCGCAGCTCTACAGCCTTGGAGGGCGAGAGCTGCGTGCGCGCTGCTCCGACCGAGGCGCCGTAGCGCGAGGAGATGAGCTTGCGGTACGCGAGCGCAAACTCTCGCGCGTCGTTCTGGCTCTCCCAGGCTGTGGTCCACGAGACAACCCACGAGCCGTTGCCTTGTGGGAATAGCCCAACGCGGTCGCCCACCCAGCCCTGCGCGGCCTGCGCGGCTTCGCTTCGTGAGGCTCCGCCAGCTTCCAGAATAGACCTGATCACGACCTCGCCCAGCGTGTCTGTGTACGCCGGCGCTGTGCCCGACGGAGCCCCGAGCAGCTCTGCTGCTGCCGGAATGGCGAGCACGAACCTGCGGTCGACGTAGTCCCGTTCGTGCAGGATCTCACGGCTGGAACGGGGCGGCGACTTAAACGCCCGGTCGACCTCCGCGTAGCCTCCCCGCTTGAGCAGCTCGTGCACGAAGCGCAGGCCGTCTGAGTACGGAAAGAGCACCAGCGCCTTGAGCGCTGGAGGAGTGTCGTGGAGCTGCCCCGCGCCTGCGAGCGCTTGTCCCTGCTCTTCGACGTAGGGCTTGACGCTCGCCTCGCTCGCAAGCGGCCTCATGCCCTTCACGCGGCGCTCGATGTCGAGCATCACCGCTGTTGCGTCGCCCTCAATCAGGCTTGAGTGCGCCAGCAGCTCGTCTCCGTTCTCCATCGAGGGGTCGATGAACTGGGCGAGGTTGTAGTGCTGATCTTGCAGCGCATGGGTGAGCTCGTGCCTCGCTATTGGGCCTTGCGCGAAAGCTGGCATCCAGTCAGCCATGATGAAGCGCTTCTCTTCTGGGTCGTAGTAGCCGCCGATCTGGCTCACGTAGAGCGCCAGCAGCCCCTCGGGGTAGTCGTAGTCGTCTGGGACCACGCCGACGGCTCGGTACACGACCTCCTCGTGCTCAAGCTTCTGCGGGGGGAGCTTCTTCTTCACGGTCTCGCGCAGGAACTGCTCCACCTGCGCCTTCCCTTCTGGCACGCACGGTATCTCCCGCAGCGAAGCGAGCCCCCGCACGTCGAGCACCTCCTTGAGCTTCGCCTCGACGATTGAGCACGGCTGAGGCTGCTGCGCTTCGGCTGCGCATAGCGTCGCTGCCAGGGCGAGCGCTGCCCGGCACAAAGAGGCGAAGGTGTGGGCTACTGTCGAGCCAAGTCTGGGGAGCCGCATGCTGTTGTTATATATGGACGTCGTCCCTCACAAAGTGTCGCCACTGTACCCCCTGAGAGCCCCAGCTTGGTAGGGTGCTTGGAGGCAAAGCCCCTGCTCGCCTGCGTCCGACTCCCGCACGCTCTTGAATGTTTCTCTCCAGCGCCTTCCTGAACTGTAATTTTGCCGTCAACTTGGTACACTGGTTGTCTCATGCCGCAGCACAACGCCCTCTCCATCACGAAGGCCCGCGAGAACAACCTCAAGGACTTAGTCCTTGAGATCCCGCACGACTCCTTTGTCGCAATCACTGGGCTCTCTGGCTCGGGCAAGTCCTCGCTCGCCTTCGACACCATCTACGCCGAGGGACAGCGCCGCTACATCGAGACGTTCTCGCCCTACACCCGGCAGTTCTTCGACAAGGTGAAGCGTCCGCGCGTGGACCTGATTGAAAACGTCCGTCCGGCGATCGCCATTCAGCAGCGGACGAGGATCTTAAACTCGCGCTCCACCGTCGGCTCGATGACCGACATTAACGACTTCCTCAAGATCATCTGGAGCAACGTAGCGGTGCCCGTCTGCTCGACCTGCGGGCTTGAGCTGTCGCGCTGGGACCCCTCGTCGCTCGCCTCGCTCCTGGAGCGCTGGTGCGAGGCTAAGCCCGACGCGACCTTCGTGCTCGGCGTAAAGAGCAAGAACTCTCCAGAGCTGCTCGACCGGCTGCAGACGCTCGGGTACTCGCGCTACTTCGACCAACGGTCTGCCTCGCTTGAGAGCTTCGAGGACTCTCCCCCTCCCAAGAAGACCAAGGAGGTGGTCGTGGCGATTGACCGCTGCCGCCAGCAGGGCTTCAGCAAGAAGCAGGTGCAGGACTCGCTCGAGCAGTGCTTCTCACTCGGCTCCGGAACCGTTTTCGTCGTGGAGCTGCGCGCGAAGCTGCTGCGCCCCCTGGCTCGCCACTCCGTCTACCGCGGCGAGGTGCCCGTGGAGCGCGGCTTTGAAACCCACACCTTCAAGAGCTCCTACCACTGCGGCGACGGCGAGGTGTCGGTCGAACGGCCGCGCCCAGCGCTCTTCTCGTACAACCACCCGATAGGCGCCTGCCCCGAGTGCAACGGCTTCGGAAAGATCCTGGTGGTTGACCCGCACCGCTGCGTGCCGGACCACTCAAAGTCGATTGAGGGCCACGCTGTTGAGTGCTGGCGCGGCAACGCCGCGTCGTGGGAGCACCGCGAGCTCTTAAAGTTCTGCAAGGCGCAGGGGATCCCGACCTCAAAGCCGTGGGGTTCTCTGTCGAAAGAGCAGCAGGACCTCATCTTCAGCCACAAGTCGCGCGCGTTCGTCGGCATCTACCCCTGGTTTAAGTGGCTCGAGCGCAAGAAGTACAAGATGCACGTGCGCGTGTTCCTCGCCCGCTACCGCGGCCAGGTCGACTGTCCGCAGTGCAACGGGTCGCGCCTCAAGGCTGACGCCCTCGCCTACCGCATCCAGGGCCAGAGCATCGCCCAGATCGCAAGCCTCCCGCTTGAAGACCTCTACGCCTGGTTCGTGGCGCTCGAAGAGTCGCTCAAGGCCAGCAAGAAGCTCCCGCGCCAGCTCGCCGACGTCTTCAAGGGTATCATCGGCAGGCTGCGCTACCTGCTCGCCCTGGGCCTCCCGTACCTCACGCTCGACCGGCAGTCGCGCACCCTCTCTGGCGGCGAAACCCAGCGCGTGAACCTCGTCTCTGCGCTCGGCAGCAACCTCATCTCGACTCACTTCGTGCTCGACGAGCCCTCTGTCGGACTGCACGCTCGTGACACCGAGGAGCTGGTCAAGGCGCTGCGCGACTTGAGCAGCCGCGGCAACTCGCTGACCGTCGTCGAGCACGACCCTGACTGCCTAAGCGCCGCTGACTCGATCCTTGAGCTTGGCCCCGAGGCTGGCGAGCGCGGCGGCGAAGTTACCTACTTCGGGCCGCGCGAGGGCTGGCAGGGCGTTCGCATGGCGCCGTTCTTTCCGTCGGCGTTGCGGCCGAGCTTCGACAAGACGCTTTCCGTCAGGCACGCCAAGAACAGGAACCTAAAGTCCATCTCGCTCGACATCCCGCTCAACGCCTTCGTGTGCCTCACCGGCGTCTCCGGCAGCGGTAAGAGCTCGCTGCTGACCGAGGTGATTGAAGCCTCGTGGGAGCTGCACAAGGGCGTTGTGCCAGGCGAGGCCACCGTTGATGCGCAGGTGTCAGGCTTTGAGCACGTCAGCAACGTGCTGCTCGTTGACCAGTCGCCGCTCTCAAAGACCCCGCGGGCAAACATCGCAACGTACACCAAGGTCTGGGACCGGGTGCGCGACCTCTTGGCTGGCACCGAAGCCGCCAAGGCGCGCGGCCTCTCGCGCTCTTCGTTCTCCTTCAACGTCAACGCCGGACGCTGCCCAGCGTGCGAGGGGGCCGGGTTCATCCGCGAGGACATGCAGTTCCTGAGCGACGTCTTCATCGAGTGCGAGTCCTGCCTCGGGATGCGCTTCCAGGCGCCAGTTCTTGAAGTCACCTACAAGGGGAAGAACGTCCACGAGATCCTCTCGATGAGCGTCGACGCCTGCGCCGAGTTCTTCCAGGCAGAGCTTCTCATCGCTAGCGTGTGCAGGGTCTTAAAGCAGCTTGGCCTCGGGCACATCACGCTCGGGCACCCGCTGAGCGAGCTCTCGGGCGGCGAAGCGCAGCGGCTAAAACTCGTGCCGCACATCGTAGAGGGCGCCAGGGGAAGATCGCTCTTCCTCTTCGACGAGCCCACGACCGGGCTGCACGTGCGCGACGTCGAGCGTCTCATCGAGCTGTTCGCTTTCCTGCGCGACTCAGGCCACTCGATCCTGTGCGTTGAGCACAACCTGCGGCTGGTTGCTGCGGCGGACTGGATCGTTGACCTCGGGCCCGAAGGCGGCTTCAAGGGCGGCGAGGTCGTGGCACAGGGCACGCCGCAGGAGCTTGTCTCAACCCCAAGCGTCAGCCTCACTGCAAGGTACCTGGCAGAGTTCGTCGCCCAGTACGGGCCAGCCAAGGGGCGAAAGCCGCAGGCAGCCGAGAAGCGCAAGGGCCGAGCAGCGAAGCCCCTGCCCACGGCCATTGAGATCGTCGGCGCCCGCGAGCACAACCTAAAGAACGTCTCGCTCTCAGTGCCGCTCAACTCGCTCATCACCATCACCGGCGTCTCTGGCTCAGGCAAGTCAACTATCGCCAAAGACATCCTGTACGCCGAGGGACAGCGGCGCTACCTCGACTGCCTGTCGCCCTACGCGCGGCAGTTCATCAAGGAGCTCAAGAAGCCGGCGATCGACGACATCCGCAACATCCAGCCGACGATCTGCGTCTACCAGCACACCTTCCAGCCCTCATCTCTCTCGACTGTCGCGACGATGAGCGAGGTCTACAACTTCCTGCGGCTCCTGTACGCCAAGGTCGGCGTGCAGTTCTGCCCCGACCACCCAGCCGAGTCGATCTCTCCGCTCTCAGCCGAACAGATCGCCGCCTCCATCAAGCAGAACTACTCAGGCTCGGTGCGGCTCCTTGCGCCCGTCATCAACCAGAAGAAGGGCAACCACAAGGCGGTCTTCCAGCGCGCCATCGACACCGAGGTGAGCGAGGTGCGGGTCGACGGCGCGGTCGCTCCGCCCTCTCGCTTCGTTGAGGAGGGGCTCAAGAAGAGCACCGTGCACTCAATCGACTTCATCACGGCGAGCTTCAACGCAGGCCGCATGCCTGCCGACCTGATCGCCGAAGGAGTCAAGCAAGCGCTCGCCATCGGCGGCGGCACAGTCGTGGTGTTGAGCGGATCGAGCGAGCGCGTCTTTAGCTCCGAGCGCACCTGCCGCATCTGCCAGCGCGGCTTCTTCAAGCCGGACCCAGAAGACCTCTCGTTTAACTCCCGCCGCGGGCGCTGCAAGAAGTGCGACGGCTACGGCAGCCTCAAGAACAAGCCCTGCCCCGAGTGCGGCGGCGCGCGCATCAACGAGATCGGGCGAAACATCCGGCTCTTCGACCAGAACATCCACGAGCTCTCGATGCTCACAGCACCCAAGCTCCACGCGCTCCTCGTGCGGCTCTCCAAGGACTCCTCCGCCAAGGAGATCGTTGAGCCGATCGTGCGAGAGCTTGACGGCAAGCTCAAGACCCTCTCAAGCCTCGGGCTCGACCACATCGCCCTCAATCGAGAGTGCGCCACGCTCTCAAACGGCGAGCTCCAGCGCCTCAGGCTCGGCACCGCCATGGGCTCCCCGCTGTGCGGCGTCACGTACGTCTTCGACGAGCCGAGCGCGGGGCTCCACCCAGACGACAACAAGCGTCTCCTCTCTCAGCTCGCCCAGCTCAAGGAGCGCGGCAACACTGTCATCCAGATAGAGCACGAGATCGACAACATCCTCGCCGCTGAGCACGTGATCGACGTCGGCCCCGGCGCTGGCACGCACGGCGGAGAGGTCGTGTTCCAGGGGCCCGTCGAGGGCGCAATCGCTGCGCCGCGCTCTGCGACTGGCCGGGCGCTGGCGATGCCGCTCGCGCTGCGAGGGGAAGGCGAGCTTCGATCTGGCGGATCCCTGCGCGTGCTCAACGCCTCCGTCAACAACTTGCGCAAGCTCTCCGTGACGCTGCCCCTCAAGAGCCTCGTCACCGTTGCCGGCGTGTCTGGCTCCGGCAAGAGCTCGCTCGTGCACGGCGTAATCGCAGAGGCTCTCTCCTCGTCCGGGGCCTCAAAGAAGATCTTCAAGGGCTCAACCGGCACCGTCGAGAGCTCGCTTGAGATCGAGCGCTTCCTAGTGGTCGACCAGCAGCCGATCGGGAAGACCTCGCGCTCGACTCCTGCCTCGTACCTAGGAATCTGGGATGAGATCCGCAAGGTGTTCGCCGGCATGCTTGAGGCCAAGTCACGCGGGTGGGGCCCGAGCTTCTTCTCGCACAACACCGGCAAGGGGCGCTGCCCGACCTGCAAGGGCCAGGGAGAGATAACGCTTGAGATGAGCTTCCTCGCAGAGGCGAAGGTAATGTGCGAGAGCTGCCTCGGCAGCCGCTTCACGCCTGAGGCTGACACGGTGCGCTTCAAGGACACCTCGATCAGCGAGACTCTCCAGCTCACCTTCGAGCAGGCCCGGACGTTCTTCGTCAACCACAAGAAGATCCACCAGGTGTGCAAGCTCGCCTGTGACCTGGGCCTTGGGTACCTAACGCTCGGGCAGCCCTCGTCGACGCTCTCCGGCGGCGAGAGCCAGCGTCTCAAGCTCGTCTCAGAGCTGCACCTCTCGCGCAAGGGACACACGCTCTACATCCTCGACGAGCCGACGACAGGCCTCCACCGGCTCGACGTGTCGCTGCTCCTCAAGGGGCTCCACGGCCTGGTCGACCAGGGCCACTCGGTGTTTGTGATAGAGCACGACGCTGACACGATCGCTCAGTCTGACTGGGTGGTTGAGCTAGGGCCAGGGCCAGGAGAGCTAGGCGGCAAGGTTATCTTCGAAGGCGCGCCAAGCGAGCTCGCGCGGGCCAAGACTCCTTGGGCATCGGTCTTGCGCGAACGCCGCCGCAGCTCACAGAGCTACCGCGCTCACGACAGCGCTGAGCCGCAACCCGCAAGCATTTCTGGGTAGCGGGCTGTTACTCTGCTCGGATGAGCCGGCGCGCTTCCCACGAGAAGGTCACCTTTGCGGTGCCTCCCTCGATCGGAGCTTCCTCTGTCGTGGTGCCGGTGAGCGTCATGCCATCAGAGGAGAGCTTGGCGCTTGAGAGCGCAACAGTCTTGCCCTTCTCGCCCTTGATCTCGAACGTTACCCCTTCTGGGCCGAAACGGCCGGAGACGGGGATCGAGGTAACCTTCTCGTCGATCTGGTACATGTTCGGCAGGAAGCTCTCCGTTGAGACGCTCTGGCCGCGCAGGCCGCTGCCGTCCTGCGTGAAGGCGAGAAACCCTCCTGGCTGCTGCTCTGGCAGGAGCGCTTTGTCGTCTGTCATGTGCCACTCCCATACGCCGCTCACGGTCGTGCGGAGGTCGATCTTTTCAACCTCTCCGGAAGCCTCTTGCTTAACCGCCGCCTGCGCAGCTGCGTCCTTCGCTGGCTGCTGTTCCCTCGTGCGGAGAGAGTCTGGGGATGCCCCCTCGACGTCGCCCCCGAACCAGTCTACTGAGCGCCCTACGATCTCTTTGCCGTCTACTGTCCGCTTGAAGCCCTGCGAGGCGAAGATGTTCTTGGTCTTCTCGTCAACGCTGTCGCCCTTGACTCCAATGGCGTGCACGCCCGCGTCTGAGAGCCGCTTCACCTCTCCCTTCTGGCTCACTCCGTCTTGGTTGAAGTCAAACCAGAGAGCGACCGCGTTTAGCTCTTCTCCCTCAAGCCAGCCACTCTTGTCTATGTCTAGAGAGGCGAGCGCCTCGTAGCCGTTATTCCACTCCTTGCCGAAGGTGTGGTTGCCGAAGAGCTGCGTGGCGTCCTTAATCTCGCCTAGGCCGGTGGAGTCGTACACAACCAGCGGCGTCATGCCGGAGGCGCGCCATTGGAACACCTTGCCTTCGTCTTTGCCGCTCAGCGGGAACGAAGAAAACGAGAGAACGGAGTCTATGTCCACATCCCCCGACCAGAGGAGCGACACCGGCGATGAAAACACGACTACCCGCAAGTCCTGAGGGTTACACTGGAGCTCCTCCTTGAGAGCAATCAGCTCTGCTGGGGCCGGGCCGCAGCCTTGAGAGGTGTGGCGGGACACGTACGCGAACCCTTGCCACCAGTCGGTCGGGGCGCCGAAAAGGTTCGCCGCGCCATGACTAGCAAACGGATTCACGCCCCACTGGCGAACGATATTCCCAACACACCAGTCAGCGTCGGTGTTGTTTCCGCCCTGCCGGCGGGCAGTCAGCATGTAACCAATCTGCTGTCCTTTCGGGAGGCACTCACTGAGCGCCTGCGCGATGCACGAGCTGGCAGCCTTTACTCCCGCGAAGGTCGTAAAGGCCACGCCGCTCGCTCGCACGACCGCTGATGTGACGTTGGTGGTCGGCTCCTGTGTGGGATGGTACGTGACAAGGCCTACTCGTATGCTGTCTCTTATACACATCTGACGCTGCCGACGATACTCCTTGTGTAGATCTCGGTGGTCGCCGTAT
>OMIG01000234.1 GCA_900299035.1 Pseudomonadota bacterium | reverse complement strand
TGGTACACACGCCTGCTGCCAACTGCGCCAATCGCCTGCCTGCTCGTGGGGCGCGCGATTGAGGGTCTCCACAACTTCGCCCAGAACAGGCGCCGCCTATCCCGTTGGCTCCTGCCCCTCTCAGGAGTGGCCCTAATCGGGCTTTCAACACTCCCAAACTTTCAGAAGTACGTAGCCCACGAGACCCACACCAGCGGCTCGCGCTACATCTCTCACCCGATGGTCGCGATCGGGAGGCGAATCCACGCCATTGGGCCTGAGCCGACCTACGTCCTACTCGCCCGCGGCGAGCGGCTTTGGATACTGAAGGACATGTCTCAATTCGGCGTCATGCTGCCGTACGTGCATGGCTTCCGCATCAAGGAGTCTTACGACTTACAAGACGAGCTGCTGGTCCCGCCCGGAACCAGCAAGGGTTTCATCGTCCAGCTAAAACGCAAAGACATCGATCTTCCGGTGATCCTGCGGGCCTACCCCGGAACTCCTGTTGAAACCATAACTGACAATAGCGGAGACCCCGTTGCGCTGTTGGTGCTGGTAAAGCGCTAGTAGATTCAGAGTTCGTTAAATTCACTGACGAGCTGAGACCTACTCCTCACATGAATGAGCGAGGGCTCTTGTGCTATCCGGTCGTGCATGTGCTCATTTATGTCGATACGGGGCGTGACATCTAGGACCGAGACTAAGTTCGAGTGCGCGGTCACGTGGATGCGTGATGTATGTCCACATGAGCATAGAGAAGATACGAAGTTCGGGTACGTTCACGTTTACGAGCACGTGCACGTTCACGTCGATACGGGGCGTGACATTTAGGACGGAGACTGCGCTCGAGTGCGCGGTCATGTGGATGCCTGATGTGCGTCCACATGCACATAGAGAAGACACGAAGTTCGGGTACGTTCACGTTTACGTGCACGTGCACGAGCACGTTTATGTCGATACGGGGCGTGACATTTAGGACAAAGATCTGAGTTCGAGTGCGGTCACGTGGATGCCTGATGTACGGCCACATGCACATAGAGAAGATACGAAGTTCGGGTACGTTCACGTTTACGTGCACGAGCACGTTTACGTAGCCATAGGCCGTGAGACTTAGATCGCAACTGGGACAAACCCCCGAGCGCTACGGGGTTTCCGGCGGATTATCTACCTCAAACACGAACAGCTTCTGCTCGCGAGCTCTTGCGTGGTCTATTACGGTTGCCCGACCATTGGGGTAGCGAGCCTTGAGCTGCTCGATCCACTGCTGTCGCTCTGGGGTTGGCTGGAATAGGAAGATGTAGTGTTCCCAGTGCTTGGTATTACGGACCGTCTCGGCCTGCGACTTGAGGTCTGACAGCTGGTAGAACCATGAGTCGACTATCGGCGTCGGACGAGCAATCTGGTCCGGTAGGCGCACGAGGCTATCATCGGCATTCGCGAAGGCGATTGATCCGCCGGCCACCCGCATCAGGTCGTAGATGCTGTAGAACATCTCGCACCGCCGCTCCTCTGCGAGGTACACCACTACGGTGCTGGGCTTAATGAGCTTCCGCACCACATCGCCAGCTTCAGCCTGAACGGGGCGCCCATTGCTGCGCGAGAAGAACGACTGCGTCTGCACAACGAAAAGGCTCGCGGTAACGCAGATAAGCGTCAATCCCTTGAGGAAGGCCGACACCTTCTTGGACGCCTTGCCAACAACCGAATCCATCAGCCACGAGAACTCAAGCACTGCCAGCACTGAGCAGATGACGATGCTGACCGCGATGCGCCGATCTGCAAGGCCGGTAGCCATGCCCGGGATGAGTCCGCCCACGATCATGCCCATGAAGACGATCGACTCTGGCCTGCGGAAGAGAAACAGGAGCCGAACAAATGCCGCCACGAGGAACACAACACAGAACGAAGAGATCGAGCGAACCGGCAAGACAGATGCGTGGTTCGTCCAGTGCGTAACCTCCGCTGGAGAGTAGAAGAGCTCGTAAAAAAACAGCAGTCCTTGCTGGAGCATCTGCCAAGCTCGCTCAAGCGATGAAACCGCTTGATCGGCAGGGTACGGATTCTCGAAGGGCGGCATCACTCGCAGCTCGCCGTACAGCAGCCACCACACGCCCGTCCGAGCGGTGATGAACACCGCGAGGCCCAAGAGCACGAGCATCGGCTTGAGCAGGTGCCCGCGCCACGCCTTGCGCTCAAAGAGCAGCACCCACAGGCAGGCCGCAAAGGGCCCAAACCATATAAGCTTCGCAGAGGGGTACACAAACTTCGACACCGGGATGAGCGCTGCTAAACACAGGAAGCTCCAAAAGCTCCGCGTGCTGAGCGCATTGAGTGACACCCAGGCCATGACAATCCCAAGCAGCACCGGAACATGGTGCAGCACCGGCAGTCGTGACCAGTCAATGTCCAAGGGCCCAAACACGTACAAAGAGAGCGCCAGCACGGCAGCAAAGGGCCCTCGCAGGTTGCGCACGAAGAAGAACATCGCCAAACAACAGGCCAAGCTGATGCCCACGCCGAGCAACCGCTCATCCAAAAAGAAGAGCGTTGGGTGATCAACGCGAGTGAAGAGGTTATGCAGTGCGACCCAAGACAGGCCAGAAGACTGCTGAACAGCCTGTCCTACCTCTTGCTTGAGGATCTCGTGCCACGAGGCAGCAACGAGCCTGTGCGGGCAAGCCTCTGCATCATATCCAGACGGGTTGCGATTGAGGTCATGGAAGCGCGCCACGATGCCAAGCGTCATGATGGCAGCCACCATAACTACTTCCAGCAGCCGCACCTGAGCAACTTTCCGGTCCGTCTCTAGCCAACCCTCTGAGAGCAATGCCGGGTTTCTGCGCTTGAGCGCCCAGAATGCGAGCACCGCCAACGCTGTCGCGCCAAGCCCCGCGTAGAGCACGAGCTGTGGCTTCTTTTCGAGCGCAAATATCTCTCCAAGGCACGCCACGGAGACAACCGCCAGGTACAGCAACGCCCAAACCGAGAGGCTGCGCTTGAAGAGCAGCGTCAGCACTACGAGCACAATGCCTGCTGCGCCGAGAGCAAACTCGTACAGGTAGTAGTCGCGGTGGTAATTGAGGATGAAGGTCCCGAAAGCAACAACCGGGTCGAAGAGCGCCCCAGCCGACGCGAGGCACTCGCCGTAGCCTACTTCGGCGGTCAAGCACTCGCTCCGAAGCAACGCAAAAGCGCCAGCAGCAAGGAGCACGCTGAGGAGCTGAAAAATCCTTAGCCGTAGAACAGGAGACGATGGCATTTCAGGGCGCGCCGAAACAGTGTGCTGAACGGGAGCACGCGCACCCGCCGGGAGAACCTCCCCCATGAATGGTATGCCAAATATAGCCTGCCCGGTCGACCCCAAAAACGCCGAATAGCCCCAACATATCCCGCATATTTCGAATTAACAGCCTTGAAACGGGCTGGGTTTGGTGTGAGCATCGACACGCTCGAAACTGACTTCGCAAATCATTGAGGATAGCCATGCGCACTCTTCGCAATTTGACCTCCGCCGCAGCCGTTTTGGCCCTCTCGATAGTTGTTATTACGACCGCAGGCTGCGCGGTGAGCGATAGGACGAAGCCCGCTTCTAGCATCTTCCTTGAGGACCGTGATGTTAGCACTCACGACGACGACCTGCCGTTCTTGCACTCCTGGGTAGAGGCGAACTTCCCGCTCGGGCACTACAAGAGCGCGTACTTCCGCTCGGTCACAATCGATCGCCTTCCGAAAGACAGCTGGAAAGCGAGCTCAAGCTCCTACATTACATCTGAGAATGACTACCTGAAGGAGTCAAAGCTGTTAGCGGACTACTTCCTAGAGCAGCTCAAGAAGAAGGTCGAAAAGTATCCCGACGGCACCATCAAGGTCGTTGACAAAGCAGAGCCGGACTCCCTCGTGTTCGACTTCGCCCTGACCGAGATCGAGTTCTCTCATCCGATCGAGAACACCGGGGCCCTGCTCGTTCCCCTACCCGGCTCAGCTATGCTGTTCTCGACCATTTCGAACCCACACGTGGCTTTTGCGGCTCGGGTCTACGACGGCAAGACCGGGCGGCTAGTGGCCACAGCGGCCGACCGCAAGTACCCACCGACGCGGCTTATGGACTTCAATAAGGTCACCGCTACCAGCCCGGATAGAGAGATAGTCTCGACATGGGCAGAGATTATCGCAGAGGCGCTAAACCGAGAGGGGTTCGCCAAAGTTAGCGACCGCGGAATCTTCAGTATTCTGCCCTGGTAGGCGAGCCGCCGGGCTAAATGCCTCCGGCGCCTAAGCCTTAGCAGAAGCCGCTTACCGAGCTACTTGCGCTTGTCGACCGGGACGTAATCCGAGAGCGGCTCGCCGATGTAGATCTGGCGCGGCCGGTTAATCTTGTTGCCGGGCTCGTTGCTGTACTCCTTAGAGTGCGCAATCCAGCCTGGCAGGCGGCCCAAGGCGAACATCACCGTAAAGGCCACCGTGGGGATCCCCATCGCCTTGTAAATGATGCCGCTGTAGAAATCGACGTTCGGGTACAGCTTACGCTCAATAAAGTAGGAGTCCTTAAGCGCGGCCTCTTCAAGCTCCTTCGCTATGTCGAGCAAAGGATCTGAGATCTTCATCTTGCTGAGGAGCTTGTCGCAAGCGGCCTTGATGATCTTGGCGCGCGGGTCGAAGTTCTTGTAGACACGGTGCCCGAAGCCCATCAGCTTAAAGTTGCTGTTCTTGTCTTTCGCCATGTCGACGTACTTCTTGACGCTGCCGCCGTCGTTCCTCATCTGGGTGAGCATGTCGATGACCTCTTCGTTAGCGCCGCCGTGCCGCGGTCCCCAGAGCGCGCAAATGCCCGCAGTGATCGCCGCAAAGAGGCTCGCCTTGCTGCTGCTCACCATACGCACCGTCGAAGTCGAGCAGTTCTGCTCGTGGTCAGCGTGCAGGATGAGGAGCAGGTTGAGCGTGTCAGTCATGACCGGGTCGACGTCGTAGTGCTCCGCTGGCGTCGAGAACATCATGTGCAGGAAGTTCTCGCAGTAGCTCATGTGGTTCTGTGGGTACATGAGCGGCTGCCCGATCGACTTCTTGTACGCGTACGCCGCAATAGTCGGCAGCTTGGCCAAGAGCCTCACCGCATTGAGGGAGAACTGTTCAGCTTCGCTTCTCTGCTCATCATGCTGGTAGAAAGTCGAGAGGGAGGAGACCACTGAAGCAAGGATCGCCATCGGGTGCGCATCTCGCGGGAAGCCGTCATAGAAGCGCTTAATGTCTTCGTGAATCATCGTGTGACGACGAACCCGGTTAGTGAAGTAGTCGAGCTCCGCCTGAGTCGGCAGCTTGCCCTCAATTAAGAGGTACGCGACCTCAAGAAACGATGAGCGCTCAGCCAGCACATCGATCGGAATGCCGCGGTAGCGAAGTATCCCCTTCTCTCCATCGATGAACGTGATGGCGCTGGAACAAGCGCCGGTGTTCATGTAGCCATTGTCGAGCGTGACGTAGCCCGTTTTGGCGCGTAAGTTCGAAATGTCGATACCCTTCTCATTCTCAGTGCCGACAACGACAGGCAGCTCAATGCTCTGTCCCTCAAGTTTCAGCTCAGCAATCTCGGACATGACTTCTCCTAATGGTCTCGACAAAAAACACCCGGTTCTTTCTTAGACTCGCGCACAGGCCAAATCGTTCCAAGTATTAAGAACTACGAAAGAACCTTCGCCGCGTATACCACGTAGGCCGCCTTCAGATCAGCACCACCTGCCCCCCTGCGTACAGACGCTCCCATCAGGAGAGCCGTTGCCTGCTGCTCGGAGGCTGGATACAGTCACCGGTGTCAGCTTTCTCCCTTCCCGAGACCTGTTCGCGAGCCACAGGAAGCACCCCCAATGACCCACAAAAGACCCTCGGACAAACCATCGTTTGATTCTCGCCGCTCATCTGATAAGCGGCAGATACGTCGGGTTCACCCCCTTGGCCTGCGGGTGCTCGTGCGAATCAAGAAGGACCTAAACGTAACAGACAGCGGCCTTTACCTCCCCGAAGGCGCTAAGGAGGCGATGCAAGAAAGCATCGTTGCCGAAGTTATCGAAGTTGCCAGCGCATTAGACTCAGACACCTCAGAAGAGACCAACGTGTCCGGAGTGCCGCTAGGCTCCACCGTGCTTATCCCTAAAACCGTAGGGGTCAGGGTCCCTTGGGATGAGGAGCTGCGCATCGTGGAAACGCGCGAGATCCTGGCCCTCGTAGACGAAATCTCTCTCACGTAGCCCAATCAATGTTTTAACGGCGAGCCCCTCCGGCCACCCGTAGCACTTCCGCCTTTAGTAGCAGTGCTTTCAGGTCGACCGTACCTTCAGAGCGAACTTCGCTTCGAAGCATTGCTCGCCCAGCTTATACTAACCGAAGGTTCGCAAATCCGTATGCCACTCCGTCTCGCCAAAATCATCCTAGCCTCCCTCGCGGTTTTCTCCCTCAACGCCTGTGCATACCTCCGCATCGATCCCGATCACTTCCTCATCCGCAGCGACGTCATAACCTCGGTCGAGCAAGAGAAGGAGATCGTCTCTCGCGCTAAGGTCGGCTGGACCGACGACGGCAAGGTGCGCGTACTGTACGTGTCAGGCACTCCCTACGAGCGCGGCTACCAACAAGGCGTGCTGCTGCGCCAAGAAGTTCGCGACAACCTCCTCTACCTCTATGACAAGCTGCTCTCGAAGTATCACTTCGAGGAGCTACTGTTTGAAGCCTACGAGCGGCAGCGCCCCTACATTCCGGAGGAGTACATCGAGGAGATGCATGGCCTGGCGCACGGCGCCCGCCTGCCCCTCAAAGTCGTCCACGGCATCCATGCGCTACCAGAGATATCCGAGTGGGGCGGCAAGAAGAGGCTCAACCAAGTCATCAAAGACATGATGAATGGCGCCTACGGAACATCGTGCAGCAACTTCGCTGCCTCAGGGCCTGCAACTTCGGACGGAACGATGTACACCGTTCGCATCCTGGACTGGGGGCTCCACAAGATCTCTAAGCTGCACGAATACCCACTGCTCACGGTCAACGTACCTACCAAGGGCACTCCGTCAGTCAACGTGGGTTGGGTCGGCTTCCTCGGCGCTATCTCTGGGATGAACGCAGAGAAGATCACGTTGGGCGAGATGGGCTACGGAGATCCTGAGGGCGAGACGATGAGCGGTGAGCCGATGCCCTTCCTCTTGCGCGATGTCCTGACGTACGCAACGAGCCTCAAGGATGTGCGAAAAATTATCAGCTCGGCTCCGCCGACTAACTCGTTCGTCTTTCTCATGAGCGACGGAAAAAACAACACAGCAGAGCTCTACATACGCGATCGCTTCCGCTTCGAAGTGCACAAGGTTGGAGAGACGCTCAAAGACGACTCGCGCAACTTCCCGGCTATCAGCAACGTGGTGTACGGCGGGCACTACGACGACAAGATGCACCAGTCTCTCACTGAACGCCGCGGCAAGCTCACGCCGCAGAACATCATGGACGAGGTGATCCCGTACATCGCGATGCCGTCAAACTTCCAGAACGTGCTCTACGATCCAGCTCACCTGCGGCTGTGGTTTAACAACGCAAAGAGCAGAGACGAGTCTGCGGCCCTGCAACCGTACAACTTCTATGACTTTGGAAAGGGGCTAGCCGAGTTTAAGAAGTAGAGGCCGATCCGGCGCTTGCCATTCCCTCTGGGGCAGGAGGCTCCTCCCCTGCGGCGA
>OMIG01000233.1 GCA_900299035.1 Pseudomonadota bacterium | reverse complement strand
GGATACGGCGCTCCGATAGGGTGCGTGCTCGCCTCGCCAACCCACATCTATCCCGGCCCAATCGGCGTAGACATAAAGTGCTCGATGAGCCTGCTGCAGCTTGATGTTCAGGCCGACAAGATTGCGTCCAAGCCGGTTCGGCGCGCTATCATCGAGGCAATTTGCAAGCGTATCCCTACTGGGCCAGGTAGGGGTTCGCGCGCTGTGCCTCTGGGGCGAAACATCCCCGAAGAGCTTGGGATGCAGGCTGTGATTGAGGGCGCATCCGAGGGCGTGCTACGAGCGCTAGGCATTCCACTCGAGTGGGCGCAGCGGTGCGAGGACGCTCGTCATGTTGGGCACGACGGAACGGAGCATGCCCTTAAGGCGAGACTCGTTCGGCTCCTCAAGGACGGAGCGATTAAGAACTTCGAGGATAAGTGCAACCAGCTTGGCTCCTACGGGGGCGGCAACCACTTCGGCGAGTGCAGCGTAGTAAAAGTGGCAAATACGCCGAGAGCAAAGGGCGCTGCGGCGTGCTTCGGACTGCGCGACGGTCACGTGGCATTCCTCTCTCACTGTGGCTCGCGGGGATTTGGAAACATCTTGGCACAGGCGCAGTTTCGGCTGTTGCAGCAGCACTTTCAGGAGTGGAACATCCCGCTGCCTGGCGGTGACCGCGAGCTTGTGTACGCACCGCTTGGCACGCCAGAAGCCGACAATTATCTGGATGACATGGCCCTCGGTGCGAACTTTGCCACGGTCAACCACCTGCTCATAAACGCGCTCGTGCTCGAGGCCTTTCGCGAGGTGATTCCCGAGGCGACTGGCAGCCTTGTTTACTTCATCAGCCACAACATCGCGCGCAAGGAAGACGTTGGGGGGCTTGAGATGTGGGTGCACCGCAAGGGTGCCACACGAGCTTTCCCTGCTGGACATGAAGCCCTGAGGGGCACCCCGTTTGAGCAGGTCGGCCATCCGATACTGTTGCCTGGCAACCCGCGCGACGGCTCAGTGGTGATGGCGGCGGAGGAGGGGGCACGCAAGAGCCTCTACAGCGTCAACCATGGAGCGGGGCGGGCTATGGGCCGTAGGGCCGCGTTCAAGGCCCTGAACCAGAGCGCCGTCGATGCCGAGCTTGAGAGGCGAGATATCCTAAGCAACTGCCGAAACTACCCGCTGGATGAGGCTCCTGACGCGTACAAAGATTTCCGCGAAGTCTTAAAGTCTGTGGAGGTGGCCGGTCTTGCCTCCGTTGTCGCAACGCTCGAGGCCCGTTTCGTGATCAAGGACGCCGCCGAATCTGACGGGTAAGGGCTCCAGATTCCCCAGCAGCCCCGCGGAAGGCTAGGAGCATGATGGAAGCGGCGCGTTACGTAGTGGGTTTCTGCAGTAATGGCGCCAGCCTTCGGTAGAGCGCCAAGATCGCCACCGCTCCGAGCACCGACATGGTGACCCCGGCGAAAGAATCCTGGCTGTAAATGCCGACAAGGCGCCCAAAGAGAGTGCCAACAATCGCGCCACCGATACCCAGCAGAGTTGTCATAACTAGCCCGGCAGCATCTCTTCCCGGCAGAACCGCTCGCGCGATGAGTCCCACCACCAGCCCAACAACAACTGTCCAGACAGCATTCATGTCTTTGTAGCCTCCAAAAAATGCGGCCCCAAAAGGGGCCGCATGGGAACTGCTCTTTACCCGACGTGGGTCGGAAGAGTGTCTCGCAGCTCGTTGACCTGCTTCTCGAGGTCGCTCGGAATTTTCTCCGTGAGCACCGCTTCCCGAGTGCCGTAGAAAGCGCGCTCGTCGCTCTCGTCTCGCGAGATGTTTATCCCTTCGACGCTGGCGCCGGCGAAGAGCCCCTCGGTGCGCTGGTACGCCACCACCTCAGCGTGTGAGGCTGATACCGTCTTGTCAAAGGTGCCTGCCACAGCGCTCAGCTCACCGCCCAACTTGAAGGTGCCCTGCTTGAGCGCTTCGGCAGCCTTGTCGCCTGTGATGTAGAGAACGATATCCGCGGACTTTACACCCGCTTGTAGGCCAAGGCTTCCGCCGATGAGGTTCAGGAACATCGGGTTTTGCCAAGTCCCAGCGGCTGACTTGCAGAAGCCCACGCCGTCGCCGTGCGTTCCGCCAAGTCCGGCTGAGATCGTCATCGTGTCCGGGAAGACCACAACACAGCGGGTGCTATCCAGGACGGACTGCGGCACTTTGCCCATCTTTCCCTCGGAGATCGTCTTGTACACCTCGGTAGACCTGGTGAGAGACGCTTGCGCTTCCTTGAAAGCCCGAGTCGAGCGGTCAATCTTAATGTCTTCTGCCTGTCCCGTGTTCGCCCCAATAACCAAAGCTCCGAACGCCGCTCCCAGCACGGCACGTGTGATGGACTGATTCATAACTCTTTCTCCTTCGTGGTGTGTGGATAACGGCTAAGGCCGTGCGTCACGGGATTACTCCCGTGGCGCGGGCTTTCGCCGAAGCATGTCTAGCGTAGGTTGCTCGCAGCGTCGAAGAGCTGCCATGAGGGCCGTCACGCGGCTACACGCTCAGCGACCTGAGCCGAAGCAGGAGGTGGTGCAGCACACCTGAAGAGCAGAGGTGTGGGAAGAGACTCTTGTTAAACCGCTCCGACTCAACCGCCATAGCAACGAGCCGAGACACATCCTCAGCGTTGGCAGACGAGATGCTCTCAGGATTTTGGAGATACGGCCTGGCTTGCTGAACCCAGGACATCCAGTCGAAGCCGTCGGGCGCGATGGCAAGCTCTCGCAGCTTCTTCTGTAGCTCTCTAGCGTGAGGAGCATATTCGCCCGTTGAGACGTAGACCGAAGATGTCTCTTTAAAAACCCCGTCTTCAAAGAGCGGGATGAAGGCGAGAACGGCGTCCAGCGCCGGAGGGGAGAGAGGAGGGTTCGCCATAGCCGGGCAACTGTCTTTTCCAACCACTTGCGGTCCACCGAACCCGGACACCAAGTTTGATTGGATAAAAAAGCTGACACCCCGACTTGAACGGGGAACCTACTGATTACAAATCAGTTGCTCTACCAATTGAGCTATGCCAGCACGAGAGTGCCTAGGGAGCTACAACCCCCCAGCAGCCTTAAGATTATAAAAGCTGCCAGGAAAATTCAATTCCCTAAGGTTTGGAACTCTCTAGCGTATTTACTTGATCACCCTTATTGAACATAATGCCGCCCGTTGAACGTGACTGTTACGCCCATGTAGCTCAGTCGGTAGAGCACTTCCTTGGTAAGGAAGAGGTCACGGATTCGAGTTCCGTCATGGGCTATTTTGTCCCTATGCAAACTTGGCTTTGCCAAGATTGGAATTGCGGGCAGGGGCTTGGTCAGTTCAATCCACTCATCTGGTGAGGTGCCCGAGTGGCTAAAGGGGGCAGACTGTAAATCTGCTGGCTCCGGCCTACGGGGGTTCGAATCCCTCTCTCACCAATTCTTTTCTCTCCTCAAGTACAAGAGCGTTCGGCGCTTAGGTGCGGGTCCAGGTCTGGTTCCGGGCTTCCGGCTGGCTGGCGGCAGCCTAGCTGGCTTCAGTTCCAATTCCCTGCCGATATGCTAGCATCCGCCCCACTTACGGTCGTAGCTCAACTGGTAGAGCAGCGGATTCCAAATCCGCAGGTTGGGGGTTCGATTCCCTCCGACCGTGCACTTTTTTCTAGGCACTTTTTCCTAGGCACTTTCTCCTAGGCATTTTCTCCTTAGCATTTCCCCTCCAGCATCTTCTTTGTCGCATAGCTTAGCGGTAGCCGCTGGTGCGAACGCTCCAGTATGCATCGCCCGCAATGTCCACGAGCGCTGCGAGCCCCAAAATTGACTCTTCTCTTGGTGGGAGAGTTAGTGGTACCTGAACCCCTGAATGAATCATCCGTTTGATGAATTGCTGTTGGCGGACCCTGAGGTTGCAGACCATGCGCACTCGCCGCTTTGGATGGTCAGCCAAGAGCCCCTCCTAAATGAGCTTGTGCTCTACCTGGGGCGATTCCGCGCTCAGCTTCAGAAGGAGCCGGACAAGACGCATGAGCTTCGCTTCTCTCGGGACAACCTGCGCGCCTGCAGGGCTGCTTTCGATCGCATGATCATTAGAGGCGAGGAGAGCCTGCATCGGCTGTGCGAACTTCTGTGCACGTCGTTTGCTGGAGAGTGCCACTTGCAGTCAGTGGTCATCGGTGAAGTTCCAACAACTGGAGAGCGGTTCACGCTGAGCCAGCTCATATCCCGCCAAGACCTCTACTCGACTTTTGACCTCGACCTTGGCTCGCGCCAGCTCAAAAAGCTGCAGTACTTCGACGGCTCCGCATGGATAGGGCCGCAGCTCGTTGCTAATGTGGTCGAGTACCAGCCGTCTGAGCCGAACAGGTTCGGAGTTCACAAGATCATCAGCCGTATCAAGGCCGAGGAAGAGATTTGGAACAAAGTCGTGGACGAGATCTTTGGGCTCGATGCCCTCGTCAAGCGCGACAAGCAGCTTCGGCACCTGAGCAAGTACGTGAAAGATATCTTTGGCGTTAAGGTTGTGGTCGGCTCCACGAGCGAGGCGGAGAGGCTTCACGCAGCGATAGAGTCGATGGAGTGGGACGCGGCGACCTTGAAACGCCTCGGCCTACCCTTATCGGAGCAAACTGAGCGCGTCTCGGTAGTCGAGACGAAGAGCTACGTGCGTGACTCCGAGAAGGAGAGCGGTTGGGGAGCGATCAAGTCGGTAGTGCTCTGGCACGGCAAAATGTTCGAAATACAGCTTCAGCCTCTCGGGAATTTCTGGAAGGAGCGGGAGCACCTGACTCGCGAGAGTCACGCCGGCTTCAAGAGCCGTCGCGAGCAGGTCCGACAGAAGGTGGCGGCCCAGGTTCCGCTCTTCGGTTTCTATCAGGCGCTTTTGAAATGGCTCTTTCAGGACCCTGAAGGCATGGCGCCGGTCTTTCCAGGTGTTTCGGTCTCAGTAGCAGAATAACGAGACAAAACAAATAGTTATGCGAGCGGGTCGCGCTGTGCCCGTGAGTCCCAACAGGCAAATTAACACCTGCTAGTGTGCGCCTTGTAGCCCATATCACCCAAAATATCCATGCGTTGCAGGTGGTTAACTCAGCCCGTATACTTGAGTAAAACATTCAAGATTGGTACCCTCGCGACTCGCGGGCAGTCGGAAAAACCAGGTCCTCCAAACGGGACTTGGCACGGCATATCCGGTAGCCTGTGGTGTCCACTCGTTGGTGGTGGAGAGGAGCCTGGTTGGGTTGATTCAATCGGGTGGTTCAGGGCGCTGGTCTTACATCGTCCGAGGCCTTAGTGCGCGCGACCGAGAACGGCTTTTAGCTTGAGAGTATGAGCACAGAGATTCTAGAAGACTTTACCAGCCAAGAGTACAAGTACGGCTTCTACACGAATATCGAGGCGGACGAGGCTCCTCCTGGCCTAAATGAGGACATCATCCGCTTCATCTCGGCCAAGAAGAACGAGCCAGATTGGATGCTACAGTGGCGCCTCAAGGCGTTCGCCCGCTGGAAGGAGATGCAGGAGCCGCACTGGGCTTTCGTAAACTACCCTCCAGTCAACTACAACGAGATCGTCTACTACTCGGCTCCGAAACAGAAGAAGGGGCCAGCAAGCCTCGAAGAGGTAGACCCAGAGATCCTCAAGACGTACGAGAAGCTCGGCATACCGCTTCACGAGCAAAAGGCGCTCTCGGGCGTCGCAGTTGATGCGGTTTTCGATTCCGTCTCGGTTGTGACGACCTTCAAGAAGCAGCTCGAGGAGGTTGGCGTCATTTTCTGCTCCATGTCGGAAGCGATCCAGAACCATCCAGAGCTGGTAAAGAAGTACCTCGGCTCTGTCGTTCCGCACAGCGATAACTTCTTCTCAGCCCTTAACTCAGCTGTCTTCACTGACGGGTCCTTCTGCTACGTGCCGAAGGGCGTGCGATGTCCGCTTGAGCTCTCGACCTACTTCCGCATCAACGCGGCCAAGACGGGCCAGTTCGAGCGCACGCTTATCGTGGCTGACGAAGGAAGCTACGTGAGCTACATGGAAGGCTGCACCGCCCCGATGCGAGATGAGAACCAGCTGCACGCGGCGGTTGTTGAGCTCGTTGCGCTGGGCAACGCCCACATCAAGTACTCCACGATCCAGAACTGGTACCCGGGGGACAAGGACGGCAAGGGAGGCATCTACAACTTCGTCACGAAGCGTGGCCTGTGCGCCGGAACGAACTCCAAGATCTCGTGGACGCAAGTTGAGACAGGCTCCTCGATCACCTGGAAGTACCCGAGCTGCATCCTGAAGGGAGACAACTCGGTCGGAGAGTTCTACTCGGTAGCAATCACGAACAACAAGCAGCAGGCCGACA
The DNA here is from genome assembly GCA_900299035.1 of Pseudomonadota bacterium. GTDB lineage: Bacteria > Bdellovibrionota_C > UBA2361 > UBA2361 > OMII01 > OMII01. Next base: position 27,195 of record OMIG01000233.1, on the reverse strand, counting down.
CTGGAACGAAGATGATCCACATCGGCAAAAACACCAAGAGCACCATCGTGTCGAAGGGCATCTCCGCAGGACGAAGCCAGAACGCGTACCGTGGGCTCGTCAAGATGATGAAGAGCGCAGATGGCGCGAGAAACTTCTCGCAGTGCGACTCGATGCTGATGGGCAACAACTGCGGTGCGCACACATTCCCGTACATTGAGGTGAAAAACCCAACGGCGACGGTGGAGCACGAGGCCTCGACCTCTAAGATCGGAGAGGACCAGATTTTTTACTGTAACCAGCGTGGCATATCGACTGAGGATGCCGTGTCGATGATCGTGCACGGCTTCTGCAAAGAGGTGCTCAACGAGCTGCCGATGGAGTTCGCCGTGGAGGCTCGCCGCCTGCTGGAGATCAGTCTCGAAGGAAGTGTTGGATAGAGAGAGGATGTATGAGTTTGCTCAAGATTACAGACCTGCACGCGCGCATTGAGGGCGACGGCCGGGAGATACTGAAGGGCATTAGCCTCGAGATTAAGCCCGGCGAGGTTCACGCCATCATGGGCGTCAACGGCTCGGGAAAGAGCACGCTTGCCAACATTCTTGGCGGCAAGGAGGGCTACGAGGTAACTGGCGGCTCCATCACCTTTGACGGGAAGGAGCTGCTCGAGCTTGACCCGGAAGTTCGCGCCCGCGAGGGGCTCTTCCTGGCATTTCAGTACCCGGTAGAGCTGCCTGGCGTGTTGACCACCTACTTCCTGCGCACCGCGCTCAACTCGGTTCGTGAGCACAAGGGGCTGCCGCCGATGTCAGTGCGCGACTTCTCGGCGTTGGTGAAGGAGAAGGCGAAGCTGCTTGAGCTCAGCGATGAGATGCTCAAGCGCGCCGTGAATGAGGGATTCTCCGGCGGCGAGAAGAAGAGGAACGAGGTCTTCCAGATGGCGGTGCTTGAGCCCAAGCTGGCGATCCTCGACGAGACCGACTCTGGCCTCGACATCGACGCGCTGCAGATCGTTGCCGAGGGCGTCAATCGCCTTCGCTCCAAGCAGAATGGAATGCTCGTCATCACCCACTACCAGCGACTGCTGAACTACATCGTGCCCGACGTCGTCCACGTCATGATCGACGGCCGGATCGTGCAGTCTGGCGGCAAAGACCTGGCCCTCAAGCTTGAAGGGCAGGGGTACGCCGCGTTTAAAGACACCGCTGCTGCGTAGCCGGAGGGAGTTGTCATGAGCGTCACTGCACGAAAGACCTCCGTTCCGGATCCCCGTCCGAGCTGGGCTGATAGCGCCATCGCGGCAGCTGCAGAGCGGCAAAAGCTTGCACTCTCCCCGGGAGCGCTGCGAGTCGCTCAGGAGGCCAAGGCTGTTTGGGCTAAGGTGCTCTTCCCGACACCGGGCCTTGAGGAATGGAAGTATACAAACCCTGAGGCTATTTCGAAGGGTCCCTTTAGCTTGGCATCCGAGGCGCCATCATCCGTTTCTGCGGACGATGTGCAGCGTTTTGAGATCCCTGGATTGCCGGTAAAGCGCATCGTTTTTGTTGACGGCGTGCTGTCGGAGCCCCTGTCGTCTCTCTCTCAAGAGAGCGGCGCGAAGGTCTCTCGCATCCTCTCCAAGGAGCAGCTTCCGGTCGGCGCCCTCGGCGCCCACAAGAGTGAGCCTTTCGCGGCGCTCGCCACAGCGCTCATGAGTGACGGGGTTTCGATATCCGTTTCTCCCGGCGCCGACATCGCGATTCCGTTTCACGTTATCAATATCGCCACGAGCGCTGCCGAGAAGTCCGTGTGCACGCCGAGAGTGTTCGTCGATGCTGCCATCGGCTCTCGCGTCACTGTGATTGAGTCACACGTGACGCTCGCAGGGTGCCAGTACGTGACGCTGCCGGTGACCGAGATCCGGGCAGCCCAGAATGCGGTGGTAGATCACTACCGCCTCCAGGATGAGTCGCTACAGTCATTTCAGGTGTCCCAGACAGACATTGAGATTGCGAGAGACGCGCAGGTTCGCGCTCACGTGTTCTCGTTCGGCGGGAAGCTCGTTCGCAACAACGTGAGCGTGCGGATGATTGGAAGCAACGGCAACGCGCTTCTCAACGGGCTTTCGCTGCTCGCAGGCTCTCAGCATGTCGACAACTCAACTTCGATTCACCACGTTGAGCCTTCATCGGAGAGCCGTGAGCACTTCAAGGGCATCTACGCAGATGAAAGCCGAGGAGTGTTCTCAGGCACGATCACCGTCGAGCAGATCGCCCAGAAGACAAACGCGTTTCAGTCTAACCAGGCGCTGTTGCTGTCGCCGAACGCCAGCATCGAGACCCGCCCGCAGCTCAAGATCTGGGCGGACGACGTTAAGTGCACGCACGGAGCCACTGTCGGGCAGCTCGACAGCGATGCCATGTTCTACCTTCGCTCGCGCGGAATAGACCGCGAGACCGCCAGGAACTTCCTGGTTCATGCCTTCGCCAGTGAGGTGCTCTCGACCGTGACGGTTGAGGCCCTGAGGCAGTACGTGGAGGGCTTCATCTCGAGGAAGCTCGACACGGATTGCCAGGCTGGGGCTGCGGCGGAGTAGGGCGTTTGCTCGGGAGCTGGATTTCTGCTAGCTTCCCGGCTTCGTGATCCGCGGCTGTGGCAGCAGTCGTGGTGAAGGTGATACGCGTTACCATTACTGTCAGGTGCATGGAGCAAGCCTCGCGGCGGCTCCAGAGACAGGCTTCTTTTTGAGTAACCTATCGAAATGGTTAGGGATCTAAGATGAGTGAGAGGGTTGCTGATACAGGCGCAGCGGTTGGTCGCAAGCAGGGTTACCTGGCGGCGGCGGTCGATGAGCTTAAGAAAGTGCACACCCCGACTCGTCAGGAGACAACGCGCTTAACAGGCGTGGTGCTCCTGATCATCGTGTTTATCTCGATGTGTCTATTTGTCATGGATCTCACGTTTAACTGGCTGATGTCGAAGATGATCGGCTAGTGAAGGAGTAACTGGATAGGGAACCGGTATGGAGACCAGCACCTCAGCTGAACCGAAGCTACAGTGGTACGTTGTGCAGGCCTACGCAGGCTTCGAGATGAAGGCCAAGCAGGCCCTCGAAGAGAGGATTAGGCTTAACAAGCTTCAGAACCTTTTCGGTGAGGTTCACGTCCCGCAAGAGACGGTGGTGGAGCTCGTAAAAGGCCAGAAAAAGACCTCTACGCGCAAGTTTTTCCCCGGCTACATCCTGGTCCAGATGGTCCTCAACGAGGAGACATGGCACCTGGTTAAGGAAACCCCTAAGATCAACGGCTTCGTAGGCGATGCTACGAGCCCCCAACCGATGTCTGAGGAGGAGGTTCAGCGAATCTTCCACCAGGTAGAGGAGGGAGCCGCTTCGCCTCGTTCGAAGATGAACTTCGAGCAGGGAGATGCCGTAAAGGTCATCGATGGCCCGTTTGCAGACTTCAACGGCACCATCGAGGAGGTCCGACCAGAGAAGGGCAAGGTCAAGGTTCTGATCAGCATCTTCGGTCGCGCGACTCCGGTCGAGCTCGATTTTATGCAAGTAGAGAAGTGCTAACTCGCTGTTAGCGCTCGATTATTTGACTTCCTAAACGCGTGTAGTTAGAGGTGTTCAGATGGGAAAGGAAATTAGCACCATTATTAAGTTGCAGGTAACCGGCGGTCAGGCGAACCCGGCTCCTCCTATTGGTCCAGTGCTCGGTCAGCACGGCGTCAATATCATGGAGTTCTGCAAGCAGTTTAACGCCAAGACCCAGAAGCAGCAGGGCGAGACGGTTCCGGTAGTTATTACCGTTTACAAGGACCGCTCCTTCACCTTCGAGCTCAAGACCCCACCGGTCTCGTACCTCATCAAGAAGGCGCTGAAGCTGGAGAAGGGCTCTTCGGTCCCGAATAAGGACAAGGTTGGCAAGATCACCAAGGCTCAGGTCTATGAGATCGCCAAGCAGAAGATGCAGGACCTTAACTGCTACGATCAGGAGGCCGCCTTCAAGATCGTAGCCGGCACCGCCCGCAGCATGGGCGTAGATGTCATTTAGGGCTGGAGATATTGACTTATAGGGGGCAAGTCCCTAGTCTTACGCCTCCTTCTGTCCAGCCCCTTTTTTACGAAGAAAAAGGCGGGTTTTAGGGGCAGGGGAAGGCTCGACTAGAAGCGCCTCCAAGAGCGACAGGTCGGCGAGAATTTAGAGTTAAAGAAGTAAGTTATGGCGCGCAAGAAAGAAGGTAAACGTATTCGGGCGGCGCGGGCGAAGGTCCAGGCCGAAAAGTTCTACAGCCTCGAAGAGGCTTGCCAGGTAGTGGCGAGCACTGCGTCAGCGAAGTTTGACGAGACCGTAGAGGTTGCTGTTCGCCTCGGAGTTGATCCGAAGAAGGCCGACCAGAACGTTCGCGGATCGATCTCTCTCCCTCATGGCCTTGGCAAGTCTGTTCGCGTTCTAGTGTTCGCGAAGGGCGAGAAGGCCAAGGAGGCGACGGACGCAGGAGCAGACTTCGTCGGTGGTGACGATCTCGTTGAGAAGATCAAAGGCGGGTTCTTTGACTTCGACAGCGTCGTGGCCACGCCAGACATGATGGCTCAGGTAGGAAAGGTCGGAAAGCTTCTCGGCCCCCGTGGTCTGATGCCGTCGCCGAAGATCGGCACGGTGACCTTCGACGTTGGTGAGACTGTTAAGTCAGTCAAGTCGGGCCGGGCTGAGTACCGCGTCGACAAGGCTGGCATCGTTCACGCCTCGATTGGGAAGGCCTCGTTCGGCGGCTCAAAGATCTACGAGAATGCTCAGGCGCTCTTCCAGGCTATCAACAGGGCGAAGCCCTCGACCAGCAAGGGCGTGTACCTTCAGTCTGCTTCGATGGCGCTTACGATGGGGCCAGGAGTAGCAGTTGATGTTGCGGCGCTGAGGACGTAAGGCAGTTTAAGGAGTTCACGTATGGATAGGGCAACAAAGCAAGCAGAGCTTGAGAGCCTGGTAGAGAATTTTTCATCGGCATCCGTGGCCGTTTGTGCAGACTATCGCGGCCTGACCGTCGCGAAGATCACGCAGCTGCGCCGCGAGCTGCACGAGGCAGGGTGTGAAGCGAAGGTTGTTCGCAACACGCTGGCTCGGCTCGCCGTAAACAAGGTCGAGACAGGCCGTGGTGCGAAGCAGGGTGAGGTCGAGAAGTTTCTCGGAACGATCGTCGGCCCGACGTTCGTGGTTACCTCAACGAGCGACCCAATCGGTCCGACGAAGGTTCTGATGAAGTTCGCGAAGGCGAACGAGCAATTTCGAGTGAAGGGGTGTTGGCTTGATGGCGCGTATGTAGATGCGGCCGGCGTTGATTCGTTGTCGAAGATGCCGGGACGTGAAGAGACGTTCGCCATGTTGCTGAGCCTGATTTCCGCGCCCGCAACCCGGTTGGTCCGAGTTCTCTCGGAGCCCGGTGCGCAGGTCGTTAGGTCGATTGAGGCTTACAGGAAGAAGCTCGGAGGGGAGTCGGCAGCAGCATAAGGCAGCGGCCGGCAAGGATTGGCTAGTAAATTTAGTTGTAACGTTAGGAAAGGAGTAAAACCATGTCTGACGCGTCTGGATCGTACACGTTCGAAGGCGTTGTAGATTTCATCAAGGGAATGTCCCTGATGGATGCTGCCAAGATGGTGAAGAAGCTCGAGGAAGAGCTTGGTGTTAGCGCTGCTGCTCCAGTAGCAATGGTCGCTGGTGGCGCTGGCGCCCCGGCTGCTGCTGCCGCTGAGGAGAAGACTGAGTTCACCATCATGCTCGATGATGCTGGAGCTGAGAAGGTTAAGGTGATCAAGGTAGTTCGCGAGATCACTGGGCTTGGCCTCAAGGAGGCTAAGGACCTCGTTGACGGCGCTCCAAAGCTCGTCAAGGAAGGCGTTGCTAAGGCTGAGGCTGAGGACTTCGTTAAGAAGCTCAAGGAAGCCGGCGCCAAGGCCAGCCTCAAGTAGTTCGCCCCTCGCACAGTAACGGTGTTTAGAAGGGGCCTTCTAAGCGCTTGTGCAGGGTAGCGCCTAGCCGGGGGAGGGAGACTTCCCCCGGCCGCCAAATTAGCCTAATCTCTTCCAGGCTTGGGTCCATGGCCCTAGCCTGTCTGAGAAGCTGCTCGGTAGGGGCACCACATTTGTCGGGATCAAGGATTCAAGAACGTTGCGTTTGTGCGGCGAGAGCTCTCCGCGCATCTTCCGTTCCGCCTTGCTTCCGTGAATCAGCGTCCACAACCGTTTTCACGCTCGTTCTCCGAAGCGCTTCGTGCCGAGGCGCAGATCGGGTGCGAGTTTTATAGGCGTATCCAGCTCATTGTGCCGCGTCACTCTTAGAGGTGACGAGGGTGCGGTGGGCTTTTTGCCTTTAGAGTCACTTACGTATGACATCGAAAATCAAGACCAACCTCCGCCTCCGCAAGAGCTACTCACGAATCGGCGAGATAGCAGAAATCCCCAACCTCATCGGCATCCAGAAAAGCTCGTACGAGAGGTTCCTCCAGGCCAACGTTGAGCCGGAGAAGCGCGAGGAGATCGGTCTCCAGAAGGTGTTCAAGTCGGTCTTCCCGATCCGCGACTACAACAACACCGCGTCGCTAGAGTTCGTATCCTACAACCTCGGCACCCCGAAGTACGACATGGACGAGTGCCGCGACCGTGGCATGACGTGGGCGGCCCCGCTTCGCGTCACTATCCAGCTCGTCCTCTGGGACGTAAACCCTGAGACGGGTGCTCGCCACCTGAGCGCCCTCAAGGAGGACGTCGTATACTTCGGCGAGATCCCGCTCATGACTGAGCGTGGAACGTTCGTCATTAACGGCACAGAGCGAGTAATCGTGAGCCAGCTCCACCGTTCGCCGGGCGTCTTCTTCGACCACGACGACGGAAAGAGCCACGTTTCAGGCAAGCTGCTCTACTCGGCACGAATCATTCCGTACCGCGGCTCGTGGATCGACTTTGAGTTCGACGTGAAGGACATCCTGCACGTCCGCATCGACCGCCGCCGTAAGCTGAACGCGACAGTTCTGCTTCGCGCTCTCGGCATGACCGCCGACGATATCGTTGCGTCGTACTACCACACGGACACCATCATCTTCGGAAAGCGCGGCGCGGTTTCCAAGGAGTTTAAGGCAGACCAGCTCGAGGGCGAGAAGTCCTTCCGCGAAATCAAGGAAGGCGGCAAGGTTCTCGTCAAGCAGGGCGGCAAGTTCAACAAGGCCGTCATTCGGCGCCTCAGGGAAGCCGGAGTTCAAGAGATCGAGATCTCGCCGGAGTCAGTCCCGGGCCTCATCGCGGCTGAGACGGTCGTTCAGGCAACCGACAACATCGTTAACTCCAAGACCGGCGAAGTCATCGCCGAGAAGGGAGAGGTGCTGGTCGGCTGGGACGTAATCCGTGAGCGTGTTGCGCCGGCAGTTCTTGAGCTCGACGAAAAGGAGTCCAAGGAGATCTGCTCGCAGTTTGACATCATCGTCAACGCGGGTGATGAGCTCAAGGCCGACAAGGTCAACTCGAAGGGCGAGGTTGTCGAGAAGGGCAACATCACAGCCCAGCGCGAGCTTGGCCTCGATCGCATTCGTGTTCTGTACGTCGAGGACAACCACATCGGAGAGTCGCTCTGGAAGACGCTCGTCTCTGACAAAATGTCAGGCGATGGCTCTCTCTTCTCGAGGCTCTCTGGCCGTCCGACGATCGACAGCCTCGTTGAGATCTACAGGCGCCTGCGCCCAGGAGATCCTCCTCGTCCAGAGACCGCTCAGGCCACGTTCAAGAACCTGTTCTTCAACGCCGACCGGTATGACCTGTCGGACATCGGCCGCTACAAGCTCAACCACAAGCTGTACATCTCTCAGGGCCGTGAGGCGCCTCCTATGGACCAGGGCGTTCTCTCGCCTGAGGACATCAAGGAGACGGTTCGCTACCTGCTTGAGCTCCGCAACTCGTCGGACGCTCAGCGCTACTCGATCGACGACATCGACCACCTCGGCAACCGCCGCGTGCGAGCTGTCGGCGAGCTGATTGAGAACCAGTACCGCATCGGTCTTGTCCGCATGGAGCGCGCCGTCAAGGAGCGCATGGGCATGCAGGACATCGATACCCTCGTTCCTCAGGACCTCATCAACTACAAGCCGGTTGCGGCTGTCGTGAAGGAGTTCTTCGGATCGTCCCAGCTCTCGCAGTTCATGGACCAGACCAATCCGCTCTCCGAGATCACCCACAAGCGCCGCCTGTCAGCGCTTGGGCCCGGAGGTCTCACGCGTGATCGGGCTGGATTCGAGGTTCGCGACGTAAACCCGACTCACTACGGACGCATCTGCCCGATTGAGACGCCGGAAGGACCGAACATCGGCCTCATCGCGTCTTTGGCAGTTTACGCGCGCGTAAACGAGTTCGGCTTCGTTGAGACTCCGTACCGCGTCGTTGACAACAACGGCCGCGCTTCAGGCGACATCGTGTACCTATCGGCGCTTGAGGAAGAGCGAGAGACGATCGCTCCGGCCAGCGTTGAGATGGACAAGAAGGGCTCGCTGACAGAGGCAGCCGTTCCGGTTCGCCGTAACGGTGAGTACCTGCTCGTTCCGCCGACTGAAGTTTCGAAGCTCGACGTCAGCCCGAAGCAGATCGTTTCGGTTGCCGCATCGCTCATCCCGTTCCTTGAGAACGACGACGCGAACCGCGCGCTGATGGGATCGAACATGCAGCGCCAGGCCGTGCCGTGCCTCATCGCACAGGCTCCGGTTGTTGGAACTGGCATGGAGCACATCGTGGCTCGCGACTCGGGGGCAACCATTGTCACCAAGCGCGCTGGCCTGGTGCTCTCCGTTGAGTCCGAGAGGATCGTTATTAAGGCCGACTCGATGACAGATGACTCGCTCGACACGGGCGTAGACATCTACAAGCTCGTCAAGTACCGCCGCTCCAACCAGAATACCTGCATCACGCAGCGCCCGATCGTACGAGCAGGCGAGCGCGTCGGTGCCGGAGAGGTTATTGCGGACGGCCCGAGCACCGACATGGCAGAGCTCGCGCTCGGCCAGAACTGCCTCGTGGCCTTCATGCCGTGGAACGGCTACAACTTCGAGGACTCGGTCCTCATCAACGAGAACCTCGTGAAGAACGACGTGTTCACGTCGGTGCACATCGAAGAGTTCGAGTGTATTGCCCGTGACACGAAGCTCGGAAAAGAGGAGATCACGCGAGACATCCCGAACGTCGGTGAAGAGGCCCTCAAGAACCTCGACGAGTCCGGAATCATTCGCATCGGCGCAGAAGTTAAGCCAGGCGACATCCTGGTTGGAAAGATCACGCCGAAGAGCGAGACCCAGCTCAGCCCAGAAGAGAAGCTCCTCAGGGCGATCTTCGGCGAGAAGGCCGGCGAGGTGCGTGACAGCAGCCTCAAGCTCCCGCCAGGAGTTGAGGGCACGATCATCAATGCTCAGGTTTTCTCCCGCAAGGGAACTGACAAGGATGAGCGCACGATCGAGCTCGAGAAGCGCGACATAGCGGCGCTCGAGCAGGATCACCGCGACGAGATCAACGTGCTGCGTGACGCGGCCATGAAGGAGATCGTAAGCCTCCTCAAGGGCAAGGCGACGACAGCCCGCCTCGTTGACGACAAGCGCGCCCAGCTCATTGCGAAGGACGAGACCCTCACAGCTGAGATTCTCAACTCGGTGCCGTTTGAGTACCTGCGCGACGTGCAGGTTGGAGACGAGGCTATCCAGGAGCAGATCAACAAGACGGTCGTGCGAACTGGGCAGCTTATCAACAACAAGCGCGCTCACCTGAACGAGAAGATCAAGCGCCTCAAGGAAGGAGACGAGCTCGCCCCTGGCATCATCAAGATGGTGAAGGTGTTCATCGCTTCCAAGCGCAAGATTCAGGTAGGTGACAAGGTCGCGGGCCGCCACGGGAACAAGGGAGTCCTCTCCCGCGTGCTCCCGCAGGAGGACATGCCGTACCTCGCAGACGGCACCCCGGTCGACATGGTGCTGAACCCGCTCGGCGTTCCGTCCCGAATGAACGTGGGCCAGATCTTGGAGACTCACCTCGGTTGGGCGAGCTACATGCTCGGCCGGCGCATTCGTGACCTCGTTGAGTCGATCGTTGATCCGCTCACGGGCGTCGACCGCGTCGACACAACGCCGGATAGCAAGAAGGCCGCCGTCGGCAAGATTCGAGAGATCCTGCAGGTTGCCTACAAGAACAGCGATCATGCCGACTTCATCAACGGCCTCTCGGACCAGGACCTCCTGGACCTTGCTCGCCGCGAGATGACGGGTGTCCGGCTCGCAACGCCAGTCTTCGATGCGGCGCGCGAGACAGACATTCAGGAGATGCTCAAGTTCGCCGGCATGCCGACGGAAGGGAAGGTACAGCTGTACGACGGCCGCACAGGAGAAGCCTTCGCAGAGAAGGCAACCGTGGGCGTCATGTACATGCTGAAGCTTGACCACCTTGTGGACGACAAGATTCACGCGCGCTCGATTGGGCCCTACTCGCTCGTCACCCAGCAGCCGCTCGGTGGTAAGGCGCAGTTCGGAGGACAGCGACTCGGAGAAATGGAGGTGTGGGCGCTCGAGGCGTATGGCGCAGCGTACACGCTCCAGGAGTTCCTCACGGTTAAGTCAGATGACGTGGCCGGAAGAACCCGCATGTACGAGTCGATCGTCAAGGGCGAGCATGTTCTTGAGCCAGGCCTGCCGGAGTCCTTCAACGTAATGATGAAGGAGCTCCAGTCTCTGTGTCTCGACGTTGAGCTCGTCGAGGAGCAGCAGGCAGCCCAGGCTGAGGCTTCGCCAGAGGCGTCAACATCCACTGACAACGGCTCAACAGCTGCTGCCGCCGTGTAATGCACGGTGGCAGCCGCCACAGATTTCAAACTGAGGGAGACACATGGACGACTTATTTAGCTTATTCGAACGCCCCAAGAACCCGATCAAGTTCAACGCGCTCAAGATTGCGCTGGCGAGCCCCGAGCGGATTCGTGGCTGGTCGTTCGGCGAGGTGACGAAGCCGGAGACGATCAACTACCGCACTCTCAAGCCAGAGAGAGACGGCCTATTCTGCGCAAAGATCTTCGGGCCCGTGAAGGACTACGAGTGCATCTGCGGAAAGTACAAGCGCCTGCGCCACCGAGGCGTGGTGTGCGAGAAGTGCGGCGTGGAAGTTATCCAGTCGAAGGTTCGGCGTGAGCGCATGGGCCACATCGAGCTAGCTTGCCCGGTAGCCCACATCTGGTTCCTCAAGAGCCTTCCGAGCCGAATCGGCAACATCCTTGACCTCACCCTTCGTGACCTGGAGAAGGTGCTGTACTTCGAGAGCTACGTCGTCACCGACGCTGGCAAGACGAACCTCAAGATGGGCGAGCTTCTCACCGAGCGTGAGTTCCGCGCTGCTCGCGAGGAGTTTGGCGCCGGCTTCGAGGCAGGCATGGGCGCAGAGGCGGTCTTCACTCTCCTGAAGGCGATTGAGGTAGATCCGCTCTGTGCAGAGCTGCGCGAAGAGATGGTCGAGGTTACCTCAGAGGCGAAGAAGAAGAAGCTCGCGAAGCGCCTCAAGGTGCTCTCGTCGTTCAAGCAGAGCGGCAACCGCCCGGAGTGGATGATCCTTCAGGTCGTCCCGGTCATCCCGCCGGACCTCCGTCCGCTCGTTCCTCTCGACGGAGGCCGCTTCGCGACCTCAGACCTTAACGACCTGTACCGTCGCGTCATCAACCGCAACAACCGCCTCAAGAGGCTCTTGGAGCTGAATGCTCCAGACATCATCATCCGAAACGAGAAGCGCATGCTTCAGGAGTCGGTTGATGCGCTGTTCGACAACGGCCGCCGCGGCCGCACGATCACCGGCCCGAACAAGCGTCCGCTGAAGTCTCTCAGCGACATGCTGAAAGGAAAGGGTGGCCGTTTCCGTCAGAACCTGCTCGGAAAGCGTGTTGATTACTCGGGCCGTTCGGTAATCGTCGTTGGACCGGAGCTCCGCCTGCACCAGTGCGGACTTCCGAAGAAGATGGCGCTCGAGCTCTTTAAGCCCTTCATCTACAACAAGCTCGAAGAGCGTGGATACGTAACCACGATCAAGAGCGCCAAGAAGATGGTAGAGAAGGAGAAGCCGGTTGTTTGGGATATCCTCGACGAGGTAATCCGCGAGCACCCAGTTCTCCTCAACCGTGCTCCGACGCTCCACCGCCTCGGAATTCAGGCTTTCGAGCCGATCCTGATTGAGGGCAAGGCCATCCAGCTCCACCCGCTCGTGTGTACGGCGTTCAACGCCGACTTCGACGGCGACCAGATGGCCGTTCACGTTCCGCTCTCAATCGAGGCTCAGGTAGAGTCGCGCGTGTTGATGATGTCTACAAACAACATCCTCAGCCCCGCCAACGGCAAGCCGATCATCGTTCCGTCGCAGGACATCGTTCTCGGGCTCTACTACATGACCCGCGAGCGTCCGTTTGCGCTTGGAGAGAACAAGGCGTACTCGAACAGCGACGAGGTTTGGCTCGCATGGCAGTCTGGCGAGACGCACCTCCAGGCTAAGATTCGCTGCAGAATCGACGGCGAGCTGCACACGACTACGGTAGGCCGCACGCTGTTGTACCACCTCTGCCCGCGAGTGCTTCCGTTCTCTCACTTCAACAAAGTGATGAAGAAGAAGGAGATCTCGCAGCTGATCGACGAGTGCTTCCGTGTTGCTGGCAACAAGGCCACGGTGCTCCTCGCTGACAAGCTCAAGGACAACGGGTACTTCTTCGCGACCCTGTCTGGAATCTCTATCGGAGTCCAGGACATGGTTATCCCAGAAGGGAAGAAGTCGCTGCTCGGAGACGCTGACTCTAAGGTCACTGAGATCGACAACCAGTACCGTGAGGGTCTCGTAACTGCCGGTGAGCGCTACAACAAGGTCATCGACATCTGGTCCGACGTGGGCGACAAGATCGCCGAGGACATGATGGAGACGATCTCCTCCACGGAGTTCAAGAGCGAGTCCGGCGAGACAAAGCGCGGGCCCTCGTTCAATCCGATCTTCATCATGGCCGACTCGGGCGCCCGTGGCTCGAGCCAGCAGATCCGCCAGCTCGGCGGAATGCGAGGCCTCATGGCGAAGCCAGACGGATCGATCATTGAGCAGCCGATTAAGGCTAACCTCCGTGAGGGACTGACCGTTCTTCAGTACTTCGTGTCAACGCACGGCGCTCGTAAGGGTCTGGCCGACACCGCTCTCAAGACGGCGTCGTCAGGATACCTCACGCGTAAGCTGGTTGACGTTGCCCAGGACAGCATCGTGTCCGAGTACGACTGCGGAACGGCTGAGGCGCTCGAAGTCTCCGCTCTCGTTGAGGGCGGCGAGGAGATCGAGTCGCTAGCTAACCGCATCCTTGGCCGCGTTGCTGCCGAGGACGTGCGCGACCCGATCACGAACGACATCCTGGTAGAGCGCAACCAGCAGATCGACGAGGATCTGGCGGCGAAGATAACAGCTGCTGGCCTCGACATGGTCTACATCCGCTCGGTTCTCACCTGTGAGTCGCAGCGCGGCGTGTGCGCCCTGTGCTACGGCCGTGACCTCGCACGAGGCCACCTGGTGAACATCGGAGAGGCTGTGGGTGTCATTGCAGCCCAGTCGATCGGAGAGCCAGGAACTCAGCTCACGATGAGAACGTTCCACATCGGAGGAGCGGCGCTCGGGCGAGCAGAGTCTACTTCGCTTGAGTCGCGCTACGGCGGACAGATTAAGTTCGAAGGAGTTCGTCTGGCACGCCGTCGCGATGGAACCTCTGTGGTCATGAGCCGCAAGAGCGATGTCCTCATCGTTGACAAGGCTGACGGCCGTGAGCGTGAGCGCCACCCGCTCGTCTACGGAGCTCGCCTGCGAGTTGAGGAGAGCCAAGAGGTGAAGCCGGGCGCGCTGCTCGCAGAGTGGGATCCGTTCACGATTCCTATCTTGAGCGAGCTTGCCGGCCGAGTTGAGTGGGTCGATGTGAGCGAGTACACGATGGAGGAGCGCACAGACGAGCGCACCGGATTCGTAGAGCGCGAAATCATCCAGGCTAAGGACAAGAGCAGCGATCTCCGTCCTCGTATCGTTATCCACGGCGAAAACGGCGACACGCGCGTGTACAACCTCCCGGTTGGCGTGCGGCTCGTTGTTGAGCACAACTCGGATATCGATGCCGGAGACGTTATCGCCAAGAGAGAGCGCGCAACCACGAAGACCAAGGACATCACCGGCGGTCTTCCGCGAGTTGTGGAGCTTCTTGAGGCCCGCAAGCCGAAGGATCCGGCTGTTGTTAGCGACGTCGATGGCGTTGTTGATTTCGGCGAGGATTCCCGCGGTAAGCGCAAGATCATCGTCACCCCAGATGTTGGTGAGCCGCGTGAGTACCTGGTCGCAAAGACCAAGCACATCTCGGTTCAGAAGGGCGACCGCGTCAAGGCTGGTGAGGTTCTCACCGACGGCTCGGTCAACCCGCACGACATCCTGCGCATTGAGGGCGTGAAGGCTCTCGCTGCGTACCTCGTGAACGAAGTGCAGGAAATCTACCGTCTCCAGGGCGTGCGCATTAACGACAAGCACATCGAGGTGATTGTTCGCCAGATGCTCAAGCGCGTTAAGGTGAGCGAGTTCGGCGACAGCAACTTCCTCGTTGGCGACAACGTGGAGCGCTTCCGAGTGCTCGAGGAGAACCAGAGGATCGTGGCAAACGGCGGCAAGCCGGCGAACTACGAGCCGCTGCTCCTCGGCATCACGAAGGCTGCGCTTTCGACTGAGTCGTTCATCTCGGCAGCGAGCTTCCAGGAGACCACCAAGGTTCTCACCGAGGCAGCAGTTTCGGGCAAGACCGACCACCTGCGTGGCCTCAAGGAGAACGTAATCATGGGCCGCCTCATTCCGGCTGGATCGGGCGTGGAGGCATACGCCACCCGCCAGGTTCGTGTGGAAGGGGAGGATCTAGAGCAGAAGAAGCCGCAGGAGAGCTACAGAGTAGGGCCTACCTCTCTGGAGAGCTTGCAGGGACTCTTCTAGTCTCTTAAACGCCATAGGGCTTGCTGCCCATGGAAAAAGGGGGAGTCGCGGTAACGCGACTCCCTTTTTTGTTGCCGCTGGAAGCCTTTTTGCTTCCAGTTGAAGCCGTTCACGCCCTAAAAGGCAGGTCGATTCGGGCGCTAATCTTGACTCACCACTAGTCGCATGGTACTTAGCCCCCCGCGACGAGTTTTCGCGCCCTAGCCCCGCGAGTTTCGAGGGGCACGTTGCAAAGGGCTTGTAGCTGCTAAATCGAGTTGTTTTAGCTAGTTATGAAGGATGCGCTGCCGTTCCCGGTGGGTATCATCTTCGCGAAAGAGTTGCCAGAAGGGTCCTAGGTCCCGAACGCTACCGTTCGGCATCAGACACCGCCCAAAGGGCCGCCAGTCGGCTTAGGGGGTTAGGCGTCGGAAAATCCATTCTGACCGGGAAAAAGCAGATATTACATCCACGACGTGGGGTCGCTTAGGGAGTGAAGCTTTAGGGCTCGCGTCCATGGCATCGGCACGACGACGGCAGACGACAAGTGCCTGGCACCAGCTTAGGGGCCAGCTCTTTGAATCACGCCGGAAATATGGTACTCACGCCGCCTCTTTAGGCTTCGGGTGCGCCCGTTTTAACGGGTTGTCCGGTAGCGAATCGAGGCAAGTGATACAGAGATATGTAAGCAGACGGCCTGGGTATCAGGCCGCTTAGGTAAGGGATAAGGCTACAATGCCAACCATTAATCAGCTCGTTCGTAATCGTCGCCGCCAAAAGCGCGCCAAGAGTAAGTCGCCAGCTCTCGTTCGCTGCCCGCAGCGTCGTGGAGTTTGCACGCGCGTGTACACGCAGACCCCGAAGAAGCCGAACTCGGCACTTCGCAAGGTGGCGCGTGTTCGCCTTACGACAGGCATGGAAGTAACGAGCTACATCCCGGGAGTAGGGCACAACCTTCAGGAGCACTCAGTGGTGCTGATCCGTGGAGGCCGTGTGAAGGACCTTCCAGGAGTTCGTTACCACATCGTCCGTGGCAAGCTTGAGTCGCACGGTGTTGCTGACCGCAAGCAGAGCCGCTCGAAGTACGGCGCAAAGAGGCCTAAGTAAGTTTCAGGGAAGAGGAAGCTATGTCACGTAAGAAGCGCGATTTTAAGCGAGAGATTCAGGCAGACCCACGCTACGGCGACCTCGTTGTTGGCAAGGCCATCAACGTGATCATGGAGAGCGGCAAGAAGGGAGTTTCCGAGCGTGCGATTTACGGCGCTCTGGACACCATCGCAAAGAAGACTGGCGCAGATGCAGTCGAGACCTTCCACAAGGCTCTCGGCAACATTAAGCCGGTCGTCGAGGTTCGCTCGCGCCGTGTCGGTGGAGCAACCTACCAAGTTCCGACCGAAGTTCGCGCTGAGCGCGCCCAGTCGCTCGCTCTTCGCTGGCTCAAGGAAGCTGCGGCAAGCCGTGGCGAGAGAAGCCTTGCAGAGCGACTTGCTAACGAGCTGCTCGACGCGACGCAGAATCGCGGCGCAGCAGTGAAGAAGCGAGAGGACACGCACCGCATGGCAGAGGCGAACAAGGCATTTGCTCACTTCAGGTGGTAGGAAGGTTGTAGGGCATCCGGAGAGGAAGCCCTGTTTAGTTAGTTGGAGACAGAATCGTGGCTAAGAGAGACTTACATAAGGTTCGCAACATCGGCATCATGGCCCACATCGACGCCGGCAAGACGACCACCACAGAGCGCGTGCTCTTCTACACCGGCATCAACTACAAGATCGGTGAGGTGCACGAGGGCGCGGCGACCATGGACTACATGGAGCTCGAGCAAGAGCGTGGCATCACGATCACCTCAGCTGCGACCACCTGCACGTGGAAGGGCTCAACTGGCGACCTGCCTGAGCACCAGATCAACATCATCGACACTCCGGGCCACGTAGACTTCACCATCGAAGTAGAGCGCTCGCTGCGCGTTCTCGACGGCGCCTGCGCCGTGTTCGATGCAGTTAGCGGCGTGGAGCCTCAGTCAGAGACCGTTTGGCGCCAGGCCAACAAGTTTAACGTGCCGCGCATCTGCTTCATCAACAAGATGGACCGGACCGGTTCTGACTTCGAGGGCGGAGTTGAGTCGATTCGCGACAAGCTCGGCGCCAAGGCCTGCCCAATCCAGATCCCGATCGGTGCTGAGAGCGAGTTCCTCGGCATGATCGACCTCGTAGAGATGAAGGGCATTGTCTTTAAGGATGAGACTAAGGGCGCGAAGTTCGAAGTTATCGACGTTCCCGAGGAGCTCCGTGAGAAGGCCCAGAAGGCACGTGAGTACCTGCTCGAGTGCGTAGCTGAGGCTGACGAGGCCCTGATGGAAAAGTACCTGAGCGGCGAGGCGATCTCCGTTCCGGAGATCAAGGCCGCCATCCGCAAGGGCACCATCAAGATGGAGATGTTCCCGGTTCTATGCGGCAGCGCATTCAAGAACAAGGGCGTTCAGCAGCTCCTCGATGCGGTAGTTGACTACCTGCCGAGCCCGCTCGACATTCCGCCGGTTAAGGGAACAGACCCAACCAAGAAGGAAGTTGTCGAGATTGAGCGTGCTACTGATCCAGACGCTCCGATGTGCGCTCTGGCATTCAAGATCATCACTGACCCGTTCGTGGGAGTTCTCACGTTCTTCCGCGTCTACTCGGGCACGGTCACTGCTGGTTCCGGCGTCCTCAACTCAACCCGTGACAAGAAGGAGCGCATCGGACGTGTAGTTCGCATGCACGCCGACAAGCGCGAGGAGGTTAAGGAAGTTGAAGCCGGCGACATCGGCGCAGCTGTAGGCCTCAAGGAGACGATCACGGGCGACACGCTCTGTGACATTAACAACCCGATTGTGCTTGAGAGCATTCACGCTCCAGCTCCAGTAATCAGCATCGCAATTGAGCCGAAGACCAAGGCAGACGAAGAGAAGATGGGCCTTTCGCTCATGAAGCTCGCCAAGGAGGACCCGTCGCTCAAGGTTAGCGTTGACAAGGAGTCGGGCCAGACGCTGATCGCCGGAATGGGCGAGCTCCACCTGGATATCATCAAGCAGCGGTTGTTCCGCGAGTTCAGCGTTGACACGACGGTCGGCAAGCCGCAGGTCGCCTACCGCGAGACGATCCTGGGCAAGGCTGAGGCCGAGTGCAAGTACGCTAAGCAGACCGGCGGTCGAGGCCAGTTCGGCCACGTGCTCCTGCGCGTTGAGCCACTCGAGCCGGGCAAGGGAATTGAGTTTGTTGACGAGATCAAGGGAGGCATCATCCCGAAAGAGTACGTCCCAGCGGTTGAGAAGGGAGTGGTGGAGGCCCTCGAAGGGGGTATCCTCGCCGGCTTCCCGGTCATCGACATGCGCGTGACGCTCTACTACGGAAGCTTCCACGAGGTCGACTCGAGCGAAATCGCCTTCAAGATTGCTGGCTCCATGTGCGTTAAGGACGCCTGCCAGAAGGCGAAGATCCAGCTTCTCGAGCCAGTGATGGCCGTAGAGGTGGTCTGCCCGGATGACTTCGTCAGCAATATCGTGGGTGACCTGAACCGACGACGTGCCCGAATTCTCGGCATGGAGCCGAGAGCCGGCGCTCAGACGGTGAAGTGTGAGGTGCCGTTGGCCGAGATGTTCGGCTACTCGACGGACCTTCGCTCAAACTCGCAAGGGCGAGCCACCTTCACTATGGAGTACCACCACTACGCGCCGGTGCCGACGCACGTCGCGGAGAGCGTGGTGAAGAAGTAAGTAAATGACTTTTAATCGTGTGTTGTTTAACTAAAACCGGAGAGAAGCATGTCAACTAAGAAATTTGATAGAACGAAGGCGCACGTAAACGTCGGCACCATCGGTCACGTAGACCATGGCAAGACGACCACGACGGCAGCGCTCGTGTCGGTTCAGGCAGCGAAGGGCCTCGCGACTGTAAAGTCGTACAAGGACATCGCAAAGGGCGGCACGGTTCGTGACGACTCGAAGACCGTAACGATCGCCAGCGCTCACGTTGAGTACGAGACTGCAACTCGGCACTACGCGCACGTAGACTGCCCGGGCCACGCTGACTACGTTAAGAACATGATCACCGGCGCAGCCCAGATGGACGGCGCTATCCTCGTAGTGAGCGCTTCTGACGGCCCAATGCCGCAGACCCGCGAGCACATCCTCCTCGCCCGCCAGGTAGGAGTTCCCAAGATCGTCGTGTTCCTGAACAAGGTTGACACTGTTGACGATGCTGAGCTCCTCGACCTCGTTGAGATGGAAGTCCGCGACCTCCTCACTGAGTACGGCTTCCCTGGAGCTGAGACCCCGGTTATCCGTGGTGCAGCGATCAAGGCCCTCAATGGCGAGAACAGCGAGATCGGAACTCAGGCGTTCGACAAGCTCCTCGCTACGATCGACGAGTACATCCCGGTTCCGCAGCGCGACATCGACAAGCCGTTCCTTATGCCGGTTGAGGACGTGTTCTCAATCGCAGGACGTGGAACGGTTGCGACTGGCCGTATCGAGCGCGGCAAGATCAAGGTCGGCGAGGAAGTTGAGATCGTCGGACTCCGCGACACCAGCAAGACTGTTGTTACGGGCGTTGAGATGTTCAAGAAGCTTCTCGACGAGGGACACGCTGGCGACAACGTCGGCTGCCTCCTCCGTGGTCTCAAGCGTGATGACGTTGAGCGTGGGCAGATCCTCTGCCAGCCAGGCAGCGTCAAGCCGCACAAGAAGTTCAAGGCTGAGGCCTACATCCTCAAGAAGGAAGAGGGTGGACGTCATAAGCCGTTCT
Source organism: Pseudomonadota bacterium (assembly GCA_900299035.1). GTDB lineage: Bacteria > Bdellovibrionota_C > UBA2361 > UBA2361 > OMII01 > OMII01. Next base: position 7,455 of record OMIG01000233.1, on the reverse strand, counting down.
TCACCGGTTACCGCCCGCAGTTCTTCTTCAGAACTACGGACGTAACGGGCTCAATCAAGCTCCCAGACGGTGTCGAGATGGCTATGCCAGGCGACAACATCAACCTTCTCGTCGAGCTGTACCAGCCGATCGGAATCGAGAAGACCCTCCGCTTCGCTATCCGCGAGGGCGGCAAGACGGTCGGATCGGGTGTTGTTACCGAGATCGTTGAGTAGTTCAGCGAAGGCGCGGAGCGAGGGGTTGCCCTCGCTCCGCCCCAAATACAGGTTTTAGAAGGTTCAGTAGGCTCAGAGAGTTTCTAATCGTGAAAGAGTGAGGATTAGCCATGATTGGCGGGCAGTTAATTAGGATTCGACTTAAGGGTTACGATCACAAGCTGTTAGACACGGCTGTGACCGAGATCGTGCAGACCGTTCGCCGCACTGGCGGCCGCGTTGCAGGCCCGATTCCTCTTCCGACGCGCATTGTGAAGTTCACGGTTAACCGCTCGCCGTTCGTCGACAAGAAGTCGCGCGAGCAGTTCGAGATCCGCACGCACAAGCGCCTGCTCGACATCCTTGAGCCGACCCAGCAGACAATCGATGAGCTGGGCAAGCTGGAGCTCTCGACCGGCATCGATGTTGAGATCAAGCTTCAGTAGTCGATTTGATAAAGATTTTCGAGGGAGGACCTCACCATGACGTCGTCAAAAAGTTTCCCTGAGGGGTTGTTGGGAAAGAAGCTAGGCATGACCCAGGTGTTTACGCCTGAAGGCCAGAGCGTTCCTGTCACTATCATCCAGGCTGGACCGTGCTACGTGCTCGATGTCCGCGGGCTTGATGTTCACGGGTACAACGCCGTGCAGTTCGGCTTCGAGCCGAAGAAGGCACAGCGCTGCACCAAGGCGGAGCAGGGCCAGTTCAAGAAGGCCGGGCAAGGCGCGTTCTACCACGTGAAGGAAGTTCGCTGCGATGCTGAGAAGCTCGGCTGGAACGAGGTGGGCAAAGAGGTCAAGGTTGCCGACGTCTTCAAGGACGGCGAGACGGTAGACGTTTCAGGCGTGTCCATCGGGCGCGGCTTTCAGGGCGTTATCCGCCGTCACGGCATGAAGGGACAGCCGATGACCCGTGGTACTCACGAGGTTCGGCGCCACGTGGGAGCGGTAGGCTGCCGAAAGTTCCCAGGACGAATCTTCAAGAACAAGCGCATGCCGGGCCGCATGGGCGGAGAGAACGTTACGGTTCAGAACCTGACAGTCGTAGGCGTTCGTGCGGAGGAGAACATCCTGCTCGTTAAGGGCGGAATTCCTGGCGCGCGCGGCAGCCTCGTGGTTGTCCGTAAGGCGGCGAAGGCGTAACTCAAGAGGGCGATGGAGGTACTAAGCGATGGCTTCTAAAGATGTAAACGCAAAGGTGTTCGATGCCAGCGGCAAGGAGAAGGGCTCAGTAGCGCTCACTCCGGCTGTCTTCGGCGCAACGATCAAGACAGAGCTCGTTCACGGCACCGTTCGCTGGCAGCGCGCAAAGCGCCGTGCAGGAACGCACGACGTCCTCACTCGCAGTGAGATTAAGGGCGGAAAGAAGAAGCCGTTCAAGCAGAAGGGAACGGGCAATGCCCGCGCCGGCTCGAGCGTTTCGCCCCTGATGGTGGGTGGAGCGGTTGTTCACGGCCCGACCCCGCGCAGCTACGAGTTCAGGCTATCGAAGAAGGTCCGCCAAGGCGCTCTCGCATCGGCTCTCTCCGCAAAGACAGCGGACGAGGGGCTGGTGGTGCTAGAGGGCATGGAGAAGGCGACCGGAAAGACCAAGGACGGCGTGGCGCTGCTCAAGAGCATCGGCCTCGCAGAGAAGAAGGTTCTTGTTATCGTTCCAAACGAGGCTTCGGAGCTTCGGGAGAAGTTCGCGCTCGGCCTCCGCAACATCAAGGGTGTTACGGTAGTGCCGTCAGCCGGAGTAAACGTGTACGACCTCATCAACAGCTCGAAGGTGCTCTGTGTTCGCGCAGCCCTGGCTGAGCTCGAGGCTCGCGTTGGCAAGTCGGCGTAGGATTAGGAAGGGAAGGACGTATGGCTAAGAAGAAAGCAGTCAAGGCCGCAGCAACGGTAAACGATTACGCAGTGCTGCTCTCCCCGGTAATCACCGAGAAGAGCGCGACGGTTGGCGCCACTGGCCGCACGGTTACCATCAAGGTTGACCCGCGCGCCACAAAGAACGAGATCCGGCAGGCAGTTGAGCGCGTGTTCTCAGTGAAGGTTGACGGGGTTCGCACCTGCAGCTTCATGGGGAAGGCGAAGCGTACAGCGCGCGGCGTCGGTCGCCGAGCTGGCTTCAAGAAGGCGTACGTTACCCTCGCAGAGGGCAGCAAGATCGATCTGGTTGAGGGCTTGTAATCAAGTTTTGAGGTAAACCATGGCCGTTAAGAACTACAGACCAATCACTCCGACTCGGCGATTCCTCACGGTAGCCGACTTCTCGGAGATCACTAAGGACCGTCCAGAGAAGAGCCTACTCGCGAAGCACGCGAACACGGGCGGACGAAACAACTACGGTCGCAACACGAACATCAACAAGGGTGGCGGACATAAGCGCCGTTACCGCATCGTTGATTTCCGTCGCGACAAGGTTGGAATCAAGGGCACGGTAGCTGCTATCGAGTACGACCCGAACAGGACGGCTCGCATCGCGCTCGTTGTCTACACGGATGGCGAGAAGCGCTACATCCTTGCGCCGCAGGGCCTCTCTGTCGGGCAGGTGATCAGCGCTGGGCCAGAGGCTGAGATTAAGCCGGGCAACGCCCTGCCGCTTAAGTCGGTTCCGCTCGGAGAGAACATTCACAATATCGAGCTCAAGAAGGACGGCGGCGCACAGCTCGTTCGTTCGGCCGGAGGAGCGGCACAGCTGGTTGCCAAAGAGGGTGACTACGCGACGGTTAAGCTCCCATCGGGCGAGACTCGCAAGGTGTCGATTGAGTGCTACGCGTCAATTGGCGCGGTGAGCAACCCAGACCACCAGAACGTGATTATCGGAAAGGCCGGACGCAGCCGATGGCTGAATCGCCGTCCTCACAACCGAGGCGTCACAAAGAACCCAGTCGACCATCCGATGGGCGGTGGAGAGGGCAAGAGCGCCGGTGGCCGTCACCCATGCTCTCGCACTGGCTTGCTTGCTAAGGGCCTCAAGACCCGCGTCAACAAGCGCACTCAGAAGTTTATTGTTCGTCGGCGTAAGTAAGGGAGTAAGGGGGCAGCATGGCTCGTTCGATTAAGAAGGGACCGTTTGTAGATAAGAGCGTTCTCAAGTGGGTTGAGAGGGCAAAGTCCGGCGCGCACAAGGGGCCGATCAAGACTTGGTCTCGCCGCTCGACTATCACTCCAGACATGATTGGGCTCACCTTTGCCGTTCATAACGGCAAGAAGTTCAACGCCGTGTTCATCACTGAGAACATGGTTGGTCACAAGCTGGGAGAGTTTTCGGCCACTCGCAGCTTCCACGGACACTCGGCTAAGTCGGCTGCTGCTGCTCCAGCCTAGGGAGTGCTGGCGGAGTTTGGCTCTAATCAATCGAGGTTGGGATTATGACAAAGAAGACAACAAAGAAGGGTGATGCAGAGGTCGCTCGCGCGACGCTCAAGCACATGCGCCTCTCGCCGCGCAAGGCGAGGCTCGTTATCGACCTTATCCGCGGCAAGCAGGTAGAGCCGGCAATGCAGGTCCTGCGCTACTCGCCGAAGAAGGGTGCGAAGCTGGCCTACAAGCTGCTTGAGTCAGCCGTATCGAATGCTCGCGAGGGCGCCCGCGCTGATGTGGACCGCCTTTGGGTTACCAAGGGATGGGTCGATGCAGCACGTACCCTCAAGCGGTACATGCCGGCAGCTCACGGTCGCGCAACGCCGATCCGCAAGCGCTCGTCGCACATGACGATTATCCTCGGTGAGAAGTAAAGGGATTTAGAAAGGGAGCTCTGGTATGGGACAAAAAGTTAGCCCGCGTGGATTGCGAGTTGGAATCATCGAGGGGTGGCAGTCGAAGTGGTTCGCTGGCCGCGACTTCTCTCGCTACATCGGCGAGGACGTAAAGATTCGCAAGTTCGTTAAGAGCAAGCTGCAAGCAGCGGGCATCTCGCGTGTTGAGATTGAGCGTGCTGCGGCCCGCGTTAAGATCAACATCTACACCGCCAAGCCGGGTCTCGTTATCGGCAAGAAGGGCAAGGACATCGAGGATCTTCGCAAGGAGCTCAAGGATCTCGTGCAGCGCGACGTCGCGCTCAGCATCATCGAGGCCCGCAAGCCGGACATGGACGCCCAGCTCGTTGCTGAGGGTATCGCGTTCCAGCTCGAGCGCCGCGTGAACTTCCGCCGAGCAATGAAAGAGGCGATCAACCGTGCGCAGCGCGTTGGCGCAGAAGGCATCAAGATCCGCGTCTCCGGCCGCCTCAATGGCGCTGAGATCGCGCGGACGGAGTCGACTCGTGAGGGGCGTGTTCCGCTCCACACGCTTCGAGCGGATATCGATTACGGTTTCGCCGAGGCGAGCACGACGTACGGAATCATCGGCGTTAAGTGCTGGGTCTTCAAGGGCGAGAAGTTCGCCCCGGGAGAGGAGGCTGCTGCCGAGGCAATCAACCTGTAGGCGCGGAACCGTCGGAGACAGAGAAGTTTTTCGTTGGAGTAAGTTATGTTGCAGCCAAAGAAGCCCCGTTACCGCAAGCAAATGAAGCTGTACCGGCACCTTAAGATCAAGGAGACGAGGGGATGTACGCTTGAGTTCGGCGAGTTCGGGCTCCGCGCCATGGAAGCCGGTTGGGTTACTAACCGCCAGATCGAGGCTGCCCGTCAGACGATGGTTCGCCACATCAAGCGTGGCGGAAAGGTGTGGATTAAGGTCTACCCGGACAAGCCGCTCACCAAGAAGCCCGCTGAAGTGCGAATGGGTAAGGGAAAGGGCTCTGTGGAGCTATGGGTAGCCGAGGTTAAGTCCGGCCGCATCATGTATGAAATTACGGGTGTAGCCGACAAGATCGCCCTCGAGGCGCTCGAGCTGGCAGCAGCTAAGCTCCCGATTAAGACCAAAGTGGTGGTCCGGAGCAGCAGCTTGATTTAAGTGTGGGAAAGCGGCATATTGCCGGCTCGTTTCGCCAGGTTGTGCTGGACTAGAGACGGATCCGCCGAACCCACAAAATGGTAGTAAGTATATGAAACGTAAAGAGTTTTTGAAAGAGATCGAGGGCTTCGACAAGGGCGCCCTTAATGAAAAGGCGAACAAGCTTGCCGAGGAGCTCATGCGGCTCCGCTTCAAGCAGGCCTCCAAGCAGCTTGAGAAGGGGCATCTGCTCCGTGAGACTCGCAAGGCTCTAGCGCGCGTTAAGACCAAGCTGACCCAGAAGGCAACAAAAGCCTAACCATTTGATTCGAGGCAGTTTTTAGGGATTGTTATGGCAGTGAGCAAGAAGACAACTGAGACCAAGAAGGCTCCCAAGGCGAAGGCTGAGAAGCCGGCGGTAGAGGCGAAGCCTCAGCAGCCGCGTGGCCTGCGCAAGAGGCAGGAAGGGCTCGTGGTCAGCAACAAGATGGAGAAGACCGTTGTCGTAGCGGTAGTCCGACAGGTTCGGCACTCCACCTACGGGAAGTTCGTTCGTCGCACCAAGAAGTTTTACGCCCACGATGAGTCGAAGCAGTGTGGAGTGGGAGACCGCGTCCGCATCGTTGAGACCCGCCCGTTGAGCAAGCTCAAGTGCTGGAAGGTCGAGGCAGTTCTCACGAAGGCCGAGTAGCCAGAGGGAATAAGCAGGGCAGGAATTCGTTTAAGGCGGTGAGGAGTTATGATCCAGTTGAAGTCTGTGCTTGATGTTGCTGACAACTCAGGCGCTAAGAAGGTGGTTTGTGTGAAGGTGCTCGGCGGCAGCCGTCGCCGTTACGCGTCGGTCGGTGACGTCATCGTTGTCGCTGTTCGTGAAGCTATCCCGAACTCGAAGATCGCCAAGGGCTCGGTTCACAAGGCTGTGATCGTACGGACGGCAAAGCCGGTGTCGAGAGATGACGGGTCGTACATCCGTTTCGACGACAACAGCGCCGTTCTCATTAACGCCAGCCAAGAGCCGATCGGCACCCGCATTTTCGGGCCGGTTGCGCGCGAGCTGCGCGGCAAGAAGTTTATGAAGATCGTTTCGCTGGCGCCTGAAGTGCTCTAGCAAGTTTGAAGAGGTGTATCGTGGCTGCAAAGAAGTCCAGCAAGCAGAAGGTAGAGCGAGTCCCGACGGTCCTGCGCAAGGGTGATACCGTCATGGTGATCGCTGGCGGCAACAAGGCCAAGAGGGCGATCAAGGGCCAGGTTGCCAAGATCAGGGCCATCACGGGCGCCAAAGGCGACCGAGTGATCCTCGAGGGCCTGAACGTCTTCACGCGCAACAAGCGCGCGTCGCGGCCTGGCGAGGAAGGCGGAAAAGTTCAAGTTGAGAAGTCAGTACACATTTCAAACGTGATGTACTACGTCGAAAAACTGAAGAAGCCGGTGCGTCTCTGCAAGAGCACATCGGCGGATGGAAAGCGCGTACGTGGCTACAAGGATCCTTCGAGCAAGAAGTTTGTGGCCCTCGACGCGTAGTTTGGTCGAGATAGGGGTATTATGAGTCGTTTGGCGGAGCACTATAAGCAGACCGTTGTTCCTGCGCTGATGAAGAAGTTTAACTACTCTTCTGTCATGCAGGTGCCGAAGATTGAGAAGATCGTTCTCAACACTGGCGTCCGTGACGCGGTCAATAACTCAAAAGCTATCCAGTTCGTAGAGTACGCGATGACGCGTATCAGCGGACAGAAGCCGGTTGTCACCCGGGCGAAGAAGTCCATCGCGGCCTTCAAGCTGCGCGAGGGCCTCCCGATCGGCGTAATGGTCACGATGCGCAAGACTCGCATGTACGACTTCCTCGATCGGCTTGTGGCAGTTGCGCTCCCGCGAGTTCGCGACTTCCGTGGCGTTCCCCGCAAGGGCTTCGATGGCCGCGGGAACTACACTATGGGCATCAAGGAGCAGATCGTTTTCCCCGAGATCGAGATCGAGAAGCTCGACACGGTGCGAGGCCTCGACATCACTTTCGTCACCTCGGCGAAGAACGATGAAGAGGGCATGGAGCTGCTAGAGCTCATGGGTATGCCGTTTCGTAAGGCTGCAGGCAAGGAATAAGGTATGATTAACGACCACGTATCCGACATGATCACTCGCATCCGCAACGGCCAGCGCGCTGGCCACCGTTCGGTGCTCGTTACGTCCTCCAAGCTCAACAAGAGCGTGCTTGAGGTTCTCAAGAAGGAAGGGCTGATTGAGGGCTTTGAGTCGGTGACTCCAGAGAGCGGGCCGTCCTCGATTCGCGTTGGGCTGAAGTACTTCTCCAGCGGGCGCCCAGTTATTGGCCGTGCTACGCGCGTGTCTCGCCCTGGCTGCCGCAAGTTCTCGACTTCGGACAGGCTGCCGCGAGTCAACAGCGG
>OMIG01000232.1 GCA_900299035.1 Pseudomonadota bacterium | reverse complement strand
TCCCTGCGTTTATGTTCACAAACTCCAGGGGCACAACGCACGGTTCGCAAGCCAGGGCGGCGTTGGCGGGAGTAAGGAGCAGCGCCGCAACGAAGAATGCTTGAAGGATGAGGTTTCTGATGCCGGTTTTCACAGAGCTGCTCCGTTCAAGTACCTACAAGGTTCCGCCGAGCCTGCGAGCGATGGCATCGCAGACGCGGTAGTCGCAATTGAAGCTGCGGGAGGCTACAAAACGGGAGTCGATAGCGTCAAGGATCGCCCGGGGCAGTGATGAGGGCAGGTTAGGGGGTAAGGCTGCGTTGTTTCCGGGTGGGCTGCGGAGTCGGAGCTAATTTTTCTGCTCTGTAGCCCGGCTAGAGCGAGAAAAACCCAGCCCTTTTTCCAGTTGTTAGTTGTCGCGGTACCGACCTGGCGCGGGTGACGTTTTTATGCCGAAGGTGGAACTGAACTCCTCGCGAATTGACGGATGGAATTTGTCGAACATTTCAAACAATTTTACGGAAGGATTGCCCGATTTGCTCCCATAGTAAAAGGCATCAATGACCAGCGAGAGAACCTTTCTAAGATGATCGATTCTCGGAGATCGGTCGTTTGAGAAGTCAGTTATGCTTGTTCGATACAGGTCTCTCAGATCCGCGGGCGGCAACCGGTCCAACTGTGCCAAAGATGTAGTCGCCAACTGTTGCATCACCTGGAACTCTAAGAGTTTGTCTTGTCGGAAGGTATGGCTGTTCGGATCGAGTGCATAAGCGGCCGAAACAACATTAGACCCAAGTCCACTTGCGTGGCTGCCAATATAGCTAGTGTTCCTTACCAGGAAAACGGGCGTCTGGGTTCCCAGAAGAGTCATCCAGCTATTTCCGAGGTTAGGAGAGTTAGTGCTAACCTTGGTGAGGTACCCCTTCTCAGTGTCGACGAAGATTAAATCATACGAGCCATCTCCGGAGGCGCCGGCGCTAGCAATCAGAATCCCTATGGTTGTGGCCTGATCGGAAAAGAGTGCAAACGGGCGGAATGCGTTATCCCATGGTCCGGCTACCTTGCCCCACCGGATCAGAGCTCTCAAATGCTCATTTGAGTTAGTTGTGTTGGCTGCTGTGTCGAAATCAGGCAAACCATCAGACGTTGAAATTGACCTAAACGGATTGTTCAAGGCGGCAACGACGGTCATCGACTCAGGGACATCTTCGTCTAGGATGGTCTTTCCGGAATGAGTAATTCGGAAATGATTGGCTTCCGCGCTCAATTGCAACTTGCCGATTTTCAGGGACCGTTGGCCTGAGGATTCCGTGATAGCTGGCTCGGCGCCTTTAGTTACACCCTCTGTCGAATCTGTTGCTGCTCTCGCCTGAGCACTTCCACCAGAGGAGGTAATGGATTGGTCGCAGCCAGCCGCGGTGCTAGCGTTGCAGTCCTCCGAATCCACAGCGGCAGCTCGTTCGGGATCTCCTTCGATGCCATCGTCCTCGCTGTACTTTTTGGCACCCTTATAACGCTCCTTTCCCGCTGGCGAGTTTTCGCTGGAATCGCTCAGGCGAAACTGCGAGAAGATGTCAATTGATGAGGCCTTAGCTGCTACAAGAATGAGCAGAAGAAACATCATGCCTAGAGTGATGATAAAAAATCCGAGAAGAGATGCTCGCGCGATCAGCCGCGAGCGACTGCAGCCTGGGCAGGGTTTATTAGCGCAGTCGAGTGAAGCTCCGCAGGTGACGCAAGTAACAGCGGTGCTGCTGGGTGACGGCCCTAGCGGGAGGACTGGCTTAGTTGCTACGTGCTCGTGGTCGACCGGCGTTAAGAAGTTTTTTCTTACCGGCTCAGCGGGTGAAGACTGTTCGTCTCCTGAAGCGGTTGGGGATTCAACATCCATCATTCAGCCCTCCTATGCCTAGTTAGAGTCGGCAGAGCCATCGCTTACTTGAGGGAAGAGGGCTAATTCCTGTATGTAGTCCGGCTTTGGGAAACAACCAGATAACGCACTAGGTAGCCCGGTTACCGAGATAAACCAAGCATTATCTCCCTTAGGAGTTTCCTCTGTAGTGCGGCTGCCGTCGCCAACAGAAGCTATAAGCGCCGAGCTGAGTCGGAAAAGCTCGTATCTTATCGAAGAGATTCCGGCGCGAAAGACAAGACTGGAAGGGGAATTGGTAATCCCAACAACTGAAGCTTTCGCCGAATGTAGTCGGTGTCGAGATCGGAGACGCGTAAGAATAAATGCTTGAGGTCATCAAGATCTTGGAACCGATCGGGAGAGTTCTGCGCTGCGTAGCTCTCTGCGATGATAAGATCTTCGGGCGTGATAACCGGGACCTTTGCAAAGCCAAGGTCGGGAAGGTTGTTGTGCGCGCGCTCCACCGCTTCCGACACCCACGGTATCTCGGGCAGCAAAATGTCGATTAAACCGGGTAGTTCGCCGCTCTGGGGCGAAGAGTCTTCGGTTGCCACGTCATATTTCAACGAGAAGGCCAGCCTCGCTTAGTCGGTGTAGGACGTCAGAAACTCCAGCAGGTGAGGCACCGTAATGACGGGCGAGTTCCCTTAGGTGGCGCGGCTTGCCTCCCGATAGTAGGCCTCGAACGAGCTTGAAGGTTAGGTCCTCGGCGAGGTAGGAGACCACGAATCGAGGCATTTTTTAAATGCACGATTTGTCGAACAGTACGTCAATGGCCCAGGAACGCGCAGGTTTTTTGGTAGCCCGCCTAAAAAGTAGGAACACGCGGGATTAGCGCGAGATTGCCCATGGTCCGCCCACAGGGGGAAGATGCTTTACTGGGAGCTTTCTAGACCGCTTTTACGGGTCGGACATATTCCGCTCCGCTCCACTTTTTGGGAAAGGCAGACGCCGCCTCATGTGCTATACCCGTCATGGTCGCGCCGTAGGACACCGGCGTGCACATGTGACCAGCAACCTGCGAGATCGATTGCATGACAGACCAAACCCCCAAGATCCTCGACCTGCCGATCGGAATCACAGCGTCCGGCATGCGGGAAGAGACTGACAGCCTCGGCAAAGTTGAGGTGCCCGCTGACCGGTACTGGGGCGCGCAGACCCAGCGCAGCCTTGAGCACTTCAACATCGGCCGCGACCGTATGCCCCCTGAGGTCTACCACGCCTACGGGTACGTCAAGAAAGCCGCGGCCATGGTCAACCTCAAGGCGGGCCGCCTGCCAGAGTGGAAGGCTTCACTCATCATGAAGGTGTGCGATGAGGTGATCTCAGGGCAGCTCGACGCGCATTTTCCGCTGTACGTCTTCCAGACGGGCTCTGGCACGCAGTCCAACATGAACGTCAACGAGGTGGTCTCAAACCGCTGCATCCAGCTTGCGGGCGGGACACTCGGCTCCAAAGAGCCTGTCCACCCCAATGATCACGTGAATATGGGGCAGTCGAGCAATGACACTTTCCCAACAGCGATGCATATCGCGGCGTACAAGCTTGCGACCGAGCGCACTATTCCGGCGCTGAAGGCGCTGCGGGATGCGCTGGCACGCAAATCCGCACAGTGGAGCGATGTCGTAAAGATTGGCCGCACCCACTTGGAAGACGCAACACCACTCACTGTTGGGCAGGAGTGGTCGGGCTACGCCGGTGCCCTGGACGAGGCTATTCCTGAGCTTGAGCGAGCCACCGAGGGACTGCTGCGTGTTGCCATGGGCGGCACGGCTGTTGGCACCGGACTCAACGCGCCCGCGGGCTTCGGTGATGAAGTTGCAGCCGCACTCAGTAAGCTCACGGGCTTCGCCATCAAGACGGCCGAGAACAAGTTCACAGCTCAGGGCACGCTAGACCGTATGGTTCGTGCGCATGCTGCGCTCAAGAGCACAGCCGTGAGCCTCTTTAAGATCGCTAATGACATGCGATGGCTCGGATCCGGCCCGCGTACGGGCTTGATGGAGGTGATCTTCCCGGCCAATGAGCCTGGGTCGTCTATCATGCCGGGCAAGGTCAACCCGACTCAGGCAGAGGCGATGCTGATGGTGTGCGTAGAGATCATGGGCTCTGACGTATCGGTTCAGATGGGAGGCGCTGAAGGCAATTTCGAGCTTAACGCCTTCCGTCCGGTGCTGATCAGCAAGTACCTGCACTCAGCCCTGATTATGGCCGATATGTGCGATCACTTCCGCGAGTTCATGATCGAAGGGGCAGAGCTCAATTTGGCCCAGATTAAGGCCAACATCGAGCGATCGGTGATGATGGTGACGGCCCTGTCACCTGTCATCGGGTACGACCTCGCCTCAAAGATCGCGCACTACGCTATCGACAACAACACGACCTTGAAAGCCGCCGCCCTCGCCAACGGCGTGGATGAGGCCCTCTACGACAAGGTCGTAGTGCCAATCAACATGACGCGGCCGGGTTCGGCGGACGTTCACTCAAAGTAACTCAGCAGGGAGAGACGCTATGACAACGAAAAAGATGGGACTAGAGCTTCTGCAGGATTCGGCTCTCAACAAGTCGACAGCCTTCACCGAGGCCGAAAAGCAGGCCTTTGGCCTCGTGGGCCTTGTGCCGGACACGGTCGAGAGCATCGACACCCAGCTGCAGCGCGTGTTGCTGCAGCTCTCAAAGCAGCCCAACCCGCTCGCGCAGTACATCTACCTCATGAACCTGCTCGACCACGACGAGGTGCTCTTCTACAAGACATTGATGTCTGACCCGGCGCGCTTTCTCCCTATCGTCTACGACCCGACCATCGGCGAGGCGTGCCTAAAGTTTGGGCACATCTTCCGGCAGACGCGCGGGCTCTACCTCTCGATCACGCGTCGCGGCAAGGTGAAGGACGTCCTGCGCAACTGGCCCGTTAAGGACATCCGCTTCATCTGTGTCACCGATGGCGGGCGCATCTTAGGCCTTGGGGATCTCGGCGCAAACGGCATGGGGATCCCAATAGGGAAGCTTCAGCTCTACACGGCCGCTGCCGGCGTGCCGCCGCAGTTCCTGCTTCCGATGTACCTCGATGCAGGCACCAACAACGGAGCCCTATTGGAGGATCCGCTGTACCTCGGACTTCGTAAGGAGCGCCCGGCCACTGCTGACCTGTATTCCTTCGTAGACGAGTTCGTCGAGGCGGTGCAGGAGGTGTTCCCGAAGTGCTGCATTCACTTTGAGGACTGGACCGGCGTAGACGCTGTGCACCTGCTAGAGCGTTACCGAGACAAGTACTGCGTCTACAACGACGACGTGCAGGGCACCGCGGGCATTACCCTGGCCGGCATGATCAACGCATGCAAGCTCAAGGGAACGAACCTCAAGGATGAGTCCTACCTGTTCTTGGGCGCGGGATCAGCTGGCATCGGCCTCGCTAACCTCTTGTGCACCGCTCTCGTGGAGCAGGGGCTAACGCTTGAGGAAGCGCGCTCGCGGGTCCACATGTTCGACGTCAAGGGGCTGCTTGAGCCGAGCCGCAAGGATCTCGTTGACTTCCAGATGCCCTACGCGCACCCGCACGCCCCGTGCAACGATTTCGTTGCTGCAATCAACGACATTAAGCCCACCACAATCATCGGCGTCAGCACCATCGGCGGCGCCTTTAGCCAGACGGTCGTGGAGGCGATGTGCACCCAGAACGAGCGGCCGATCATCCTGGCGTTGTCGAACCCAACTGACCACGCTGAATGCACGGCCGAGCAGGCCTACACATGGTCGAAGGGTAAGGCGATCTACGCAGCGGGCGTGCAGTTTGACCCCGTGAAGCTAAATGGTGTCACGTACCTGCCGGGCCAAGCCAACAACTTCTACATCTTCCCTGCCGTTGGCATGGCGGTCTTTGCGACCGAAGCCACGCGCGTGACGGACCAGATGTTCATCGAGGCAGCGAGCGCCGTGGCGGACCAGGTGACGCCAGACCTCCTGCAGCAGGGGCTGCTGTATCCTACGCAGGACAAGATGCTTGAGATCGAGATCAAGACAGCCGCGCGCGTCGCCAAGCTCGTGTTCGACAGCGGCCTCGCGCGCGTCGAGCGGCCGAAGGACTATGAGGCCTTCATCCGGCAGCATGTGTATAAGCCGGAGTATAAGGCGTTGGCTTGAGGCGCCTCGCTCTTGCACGTAGCTCAGCTGTATGACCTCCGAGGATCGGATGAGGCATGCCCGTGTAGCTAAGTGGTCCGGCCTCGGCAGCGCAGTATCAACCTGCCACAATCTTTTCCCGCTTGCGCGGGCCAACGTGCTTCGGTAGCGTTCAAAAAAGTCCCCAGTAACGGAGGGTTTATGAAGCTGCGATTTTTTCTCACGTTTGCCGTAATTGCCACTATGTCTTCGGGCTGCACTATGGCTCGCATTTATTCGACATCGGGCAATTCCGTGTCGATGACGGATAGCACTAAGTCAGGCGGAGACTCGTTTAAGATCGAACACCGGCTTGTGTTCGACTACACTGGGGCACTCGATGTTCAGGAGCTCTTGCGTGACCGGTATGGCTCAGGGCATCAGTTTGAGAATCTTTCAGTGAAGATTAAGCAGGAGCCGGTTGACATCATCGTCAATCTGTTCACCCTGGGATTAGCTCAAAGCAAAACGTTTGAGATTTCAGGCGACAAGGTGAAGTAGTCACCGCTCGCGTCCCTGTTTTTTCAAGTCCGACGACTAGGTTCGTGCTGGGGCCATTAGGCAAGGTTCTGGTCGTTTTTGACCCGAGCCTCGTCTTTGACGCTCCTTACGTAGCAGTACGCTTAGCCGTGCGCCTTAAAGCTCGGAGGGGCAAGGGGGGCTGAGTACTGGAGAGCTAGCGTTGTTCGCGAAGAGGTTCGGCTGCTCAGACAACACGTTCCCCTGCCTACGTAGTTTGACGACATGCTTCTCTAAAGCGTGGAAGACCTCATCAAACCGTTCCCCTCGCAAAGACCTTGCGAGGGGAATCAAGAGCTGCGAGTGGATGATGGCTGCTTGAGCAGAAGCTCTGCCGAATGGAGTGACGCTAGGAGAAGCGGTACCCCTAGAGAAGCGGCTTAAGCCCTTCTCTGCTCTTGAGAGTTCTTCTTTTGCGCCTCCTCATCCTGCTTGACAACGGCGCGTCCGACCCCGAAAAGCGCTAGCCCCCCGAGGTAGAACGGCCAGTAGCCCATCACCGTCGACAAGAGCGAAATCGACGAGTCGATCCAGCTCGATGCTTCGGGCCCTGACTTTGATCGCTTCGAGGGTGGCGCCGTTTCCGAGACTGTCTCAGTCTTTGGATCGTAGACCGCTGTAGCTGTTTGTTCAAACTCCACAGATTCAAATTCCCCTTGAGGGCTCAAGCGCATCTTCGGCGTTGGTGTTTCGCCTCTTGGCGCAAAGATTCGACACTCGGGAAAGAGCCGCGTGAAGGAAGTAAACACTGAAGCTGAGTCTCGATCTTTCTTGGACGCAACGCTGCAGCTCATGAGGGCAATGTGGCCTCCCTTTTTCATGAGTCCACGGAGTGCGGTGAGAGCCGGATCCTCGCCGAAGAGATTTCCGCGAGACACTTCAACCGAGTCCCTGCCAAGAGTGATGGAGTCTTGTGACCCGTGTCCGAGAATCAGCAATACCTCTGCTGAGACATCGTGCTGGTCGCATGCCTCCGCGAGGGTGCCAATGAGGCCTTTGCCACTAGAAGCCTCAAAGAGCAGCACTCTGTAGTGGTCGGTGAGTCGGTCGATATGATCAAACCCCTCTTGGCTGGAGTTAATATTATTGAGCGCGTTATTGTAATCTGCCTCGGGATGGCACACGATGCAGATGGCAAAGGGTCGGGTATCTTTCTCCACTCCGTCAAAGAAGCCGGCCGGAAGCAGGCTGCGAACAGCTGCTCTGGTTTGCTCATCAGCGATGGCGTACCGGTTCCGAAGAATCTCTCGGCCATTGTCGAACCTACTTACCCCCGTGATGCCAAACTTACTGAAAACAGCGAGAGTTTTCACGAATGACATCATTGAGTGGGCATCCGGAACGACGCACGACTCGAGGATTTTGGCATAACCGCGTGGATTGATGGTTGGCAGGGCGGCCAGGTCCTCCTGGGTAAAAAGCCCTTCCGCGGGCTTCTTGCTCGGTAAGCGGAGAGCTTCTGGGATGTGACGGACAAAGCTTTCCGGGTGAGGAATCGAAGAGAGCGGCTCCTGAGGCGATCCCTTGAGGATGGACGCATTCACCTCGTCCCGGATCCTCTGTCGAGTTTCCGGATTCCCAAGTGCCAGTGCCGGAATGTCCGATAGCGACCGATACTTCAGGGTCCCTCCGGCTTGCTTGATCACGTGCTCGATTGCCGCCCGAATCTCTGGCGAGAATTCGGGTGACTTCGGCTCGTACAAGGCTGGCGGCACACGAGATGCAAAGTAGGAGTCCTTTATAATCGCTTCAATGATGAGCCGCTTGAAGGCGACAGACGTCATCACCTCAGAAGCGGGCCAATGCTGGGGGTCATCCTTCAGGGCCTCAAGTATCCGCTTGTGAGAATCCGGGTGCTGCTCGAGAGCTGTTGGCGTAAGAGTAGATATCAGCAACTTTTGCAGTACCTTTTTGTCGCTCTCGAATGAAAGTGTTTTTTCGTTAAGCTCTTTCGCCCTAGAAAAGACTGCGTCCGGTGACGTGCCCAGTATCCGATGGTATCTAAGTACCGGAACGGGGGCTGTCGACAGGTCAAAGTGCTCGCTAAACGCTTTTGAGAGCACAAGGTTCTCTCGCAGAATTTGCCGAGGCACCATCTCAAGGGCCATTTCAGGCTTTTTGAGGGAAGCGTTTTCCGCAATGAGCGCCGCGAAGACGTCCGATAGCATAGGAGTTGCCTTATGCATCGCCGCAGGAGACGCGTTCCTGGCGATGTTGAGCCAGAGATGCTGGTGCTTCGTTGCGAGCTCTTTCGGTGTCAGGGAAAGCGCGTGACACATGAAGAAATCGGACTGGAGCAGGAGGTCTGCGCTCTTCGGCGAGATGGTTGTCGGATTCTTTCCTAGCGCAGCCAGGACGCTCTCAGTCACTTGCCGCTCCTCTAAGTCGGCAAGAGAAAGGCGATCTAGGGCCGCAAGGCGCGTTTCCGGCCGCGCGATTTCCTTCGCTAGTGCTCTCGAGCGAGCGTGCGCTTCTTGACCAGATAGCTGCTTGGCCACGCCAAGAGCTTCGGAGGGAGCCTCGAGGGTTGAAAATGGCGTCGACACTGCAGCCTTTGAGGTCGCCGTAGCAGCGGGCTTCTGCTCACGTTCTTCGGGGCTTGGGGCCGCGGCGGATGCAGAAGTGGAACCTGCCGCAGCGACCGCGAGGCCGGCGGATGCGATTGATACTCGAAGAGATTGAAGAATGCTCACGGTGCTCCTTTGACGCTTTTCGTGAAGGCGCCGTATTCTTCTCACTGAACGGCAGCCTCGTTTCACCTGTCGAGAGTAGCTATACAGCATGAAGGAGACGAAGAGATAGCGAGTTTGCGCGCACCAATTTCGCTCGCTCGCGTAAGTGTTTGGATAGTGTGAAGGGATCTGAATCGGGCTGATATCTCGTCTGAATCCGACGATGGTTTCGTTGTGAGTACGCCAGGAAAGATCCGAAGAGCCTGGGTGAAGATGAGAAAAAAGGCGAGCAGTAAAGCGCCGAGGCCTAACAAGAGAAGCGGCGCGATGATGCGTTGGGGTACCCCGACCATAAAAGCCGCACAGCACTATGGTAGCACGCCTCAGATTGCAAACCTGGAGGGGGTCCCAACGAGCTTCGCTAGCGCTGCGCCGTGTTAGCCAGCGTCGATTTTGTCTTCAGCCGCCGGGTCGGGGAGATGGCTTCGGGAAATTGACTCTCTATTGAAAGCATCCGGCTCCTACGCCTAGCCGGATGGTGGTGCTGTGGTTACGAGGCTTCATGGGCTTAAGAGAGCCAAGAGGGTCGAGAAGCCCGACATGCCAGGCCTACTAGGAACAAAAAACAGCGTCAGATTCTTAACCTGGTCGAGCCTCGCACCGACAAGATTGTGAGCAAGGCGAGGTTATAGGGGCGTGTATGGGAAGGCTACAACGGTACCTAGTGTTGGCGGCTGCTCTGGCCGTTTTTCTGTCGGCGCAAGCGGTAAACGCGGAGCCATCGATGCAGGTCGTCGGACCCCAAGACAAGGCAGTACCGAAAGCCGTTAAGGACCCTCCCTCGGCACCGGGTTCTTGCCCAGACTTCTCGCCAGAATTGTGGGCGTCGATTTGCGAAACGTTTGAGCAGCCAAAGCCGGGAGATATTCCCTACTCAATTGACTACTGCTGCAGGCATTACCAATACGACTTTCATAAAATCTGTTCTGCCTACGGGCTAAAATGCTCTTCATTGAATTTTAAGTGTAAAGATGCGCGTCACGCGATAAATGTGGTGGAGGACCCGCCGGGGGTGTGTTTTCTCGTCGATGTGACTGGAGGAAGTGTCACGACAAGCCCGGTAACGTTTGCGTGTAAAGATCTTGCCCCAAGGCAGATCTGCGCCCTGTACGGGAACCCAGGGTCCGAGTGCACCCAATGCAAGATTGAGCGGCTGTCTGAGCAGCCGATCCATCCGGTTCACACCGAGGACTCCTGCATATCTCAGGTCCGAAACATGGCGGGCGGGCTCCGGGGACTTATTACAGGGGTGGTAGCTGAGCCAGCATTTGAAATTTGTCGGAGGTGTTGTCACCTGCAGACAGCTAATTTCTGGAGGATAACTGACCCTCCGCAGGACCAGAAGCGCATCGCAGCACAGGAGGTTGAGTGCATAAAGAGCTGCGCCGACGAGTTTGAACCAAAGGGGTTCTCTGCCGACTTAGGGATGTGGTACGGGTACGACAAGTGCTTGCAGCGGCACAAGCCCTGGACGTCAATTATTAGCCTTGGTCCGTTACCATACGGCAGCACAGCGGCTGAATGCTTAGCGTGCTGCTCGGAAGGTGCTGGCCATGCGGGGCAGCCGAATGAGTACCCGAGCGAACTTGAGGGCTCCTGCCGCAAGACATGCAAAGAGCATCTCGGCGACGCCCCAGAGATATCACCGGTATCTCCGGCTCCTAAAGCCTGCTCGTCAAACTGCGTAGAGTGTTGCAAGCAGAGCGCTACTGTCATCAGCGCAGGCAGCGCAAGCCTACGCGATGCTGCCTACAGCTTGTGCTTCAAGGGCTGCTCGTGTCCGGGGGGCTCTAACCTGCCGGTCGGAGAGCCGCGCTTTGGGAAGAATCCCCCGTGTAATGGTGGCAGGGCGAATATGCCGCAGCGGTA
Organism: Pseudomonadota bacterium; assembly: GCA_900299035.1. GTDB lineage: Bacteria > Bdellovibrionota_C > UBA2361 > UBA2361 > OMII01 > OMII01. The sequence continues at coordinate 9,266 of OMIG01000232.1, read as the reverse complement.
ACGGCACCTTATTTCCGACATATAGCGGCTTCGGGGCCTTGTTGCGGGCGTAGGTGAATCTTTCCGTGCCATGGAGAGCCCCAAAATGTAAAGCTTCTTGCGGACTCGTCCGTCCAGATAACTTGGCGCCGTGAGGTGCGGGAAGCTTGGAGAAGAAAATGAAAAAACCCATTAGGCATCAGGTAGTAAAGTTTGTCGGAGTTCTAGTTCTTGCCGGGGCGAGCGACCACGCAGCAGCCGCCAGTTTCGACTGCTCGAAAGCCTCAAGTGCCACAGAGACCATGATCTGCGAGGACAATGAATTGTCAGCGGCTGATGAACAGTTAGCAAAAGCCTATGCTCTAGCGCTGAAAACTGCACCCTCTCCGGATGCTGTAAAGGCTGAGCAGCGTGCCTGGGTTAAAAATGAAAGAAGCAAATGCAGCGATGCGCCATGTCTGCTAAAGGCCTACCAGGAGCGCCTGTCATCTTTGAGTCCTGCATCGGAGGAGGCGTCGATTTCCCCGGAAAGCGATCCAAAATCAGCTGGGCAAGAGCCGCAAGAAGACGCGGCGCCGCTGAATGCTCGTGGCGTTGACCAGGGAGAAAAGGCTGTGCCTGTTCAAGCGGTGTCGAATTCAGAGGCTGGGGCAGCATCCTTCAACCTCGAGGAATGTAGGGCTAAAGCGAGCGGGGACGCCGCCGCCCTGGACGTTTGCATGCAAAAGAGCAAAGGGGTGGATGCAAAGGAACAAGACGTGACGGGGGCTGCTCAGCCAGCAGGAGCTGCGATTGTACAAGGCCTGAGGGATAAGTACGCAGCGACCAGGTCGGAGTTTCCAGCCGGAGGCTTTGAGGACGAGCCTTCTTGGTCAGTAGCGTCAAAGAGTGACCCGATGAGTGACGTGAAGAGCGTTGAGGCAGTCAGCAAGATCAGGCTGAATGAGCAGCGAAACGTTTTTGAGCTTAAGCTCGTTTGTACCTCGGATGTGACGAAGCTGATAGTCAGCTCAGCGCCTGACAGTTTCAGGCGAGAGCCTGCTCCGGCGGGAAATTTGTTTCTTTCGGGCACGCGGCTCATCTACTACGCGATTCGATTTGGCGAGCGGCCAGCGATCACAAAGTTTAGGTCCGATAGCGCAACCAAGTTTTTAAACGTCCTCGACATGAGTTTTCCCGTTGAAGCTTTCATTCCAAGTCCGATTAAAACTGTGCGGGCGTCGAATCCAAATCTTGATCTTGCGATAGGTGAAGGCTTCATCAAGGCTGATACCCTGTATGCTGGCACGCTTGACGACATAGTCGGTTCGACCGTTGTACGATTGAAGTTTTCTATGGCTAATTCGGATGACCAAGTGGTCTCAATATACCCTGGCACGCCAGGACTAAAGCCTTTTTTCAGTGAGTGCTTTGCTCTAACCGAGAAGTCGGCGTGGCTCAACATCATGGGGGGAAAATAGCTTCTGAGATCTCTGAGAAGGAGGTAGCGAAGGTTCAGACGACCGGGCGCAGTTCGCCTACGCGCTTTGCTACTACTCAGGGACGGATGCGCCCACGGGAAGCAACTCTGATAACCCGGCTCTGCCGTGCACTCTCTGGGAAGACGAGCGCTACGCTAATTGCACCTGCTACGTCATATCCACTGAGCGAGAGGCCGGCAAGCTCCCGTATCTGGTCGACATAAACGCGATCTCTAATGTCGACTCGGTTAAGGAACACTTTAAGCCGCTCTCTAAGGGCGCGCGAGAAGCGCCTCAAGCCGGCGGATCGGCTCGTCGAGGTGCAGATCCTCGGGGCATACCTTCTTTAGGTACTGGAGGTGCTTGAGCGCCAGCGTTGGCTGCCTCTTGGCGAGCAGGTCGAAGACTCCGTCAAGACGCTGGCTCATCCGAGAGGCTTGAGTCGCAGCAAGGGCGGCGCTGCTTCGGTCATCCCGACTTTCAGCGAGCGCTTCGCGCAGCGCTTTTGTTCTTCCGGTAATCCAATCGAGCAGCCCCGAGCGGTCGTATCGAGCTTGAGCTTCGGCAAGTGCCTTGTCAGACACTTCAAGGTTGCGCTCGCTCTCTTCGACCAGCCGCTCGAGCGTCTTGGTGGGGCTCCCCTCAAGCAGCTTCCGAATCTCAGTCAGCTCGGATTGAACGTAGGAGTACGGCTTCTGTGTGCTGGAACTTTTTTTGAGAGGGCGCTGGTCAGGGGTTTCTGCCAGCGCCAAGAGGTCGGGGGCGGGGGTAGCTAAGCCGTAGGTGAGGGGACGGGTAGAGCTCGCAGATGGCTCCGGTGAGACCATGGCGGGGCGATCGGCTGAAGTAGAGTGCAGCTTTGTTTCAGTGGCAGGGAGGGGCGTGGAGAGCATAGTTCGTGGGGTAATCAGCGGAAACTTCAGATCGCAGTATACAGCGGGATGGCGGGTAGTCCATCGGGGATGCAGCCAGAGGCGGTGACAGCGAAACGTAGGGTGTCTCTGGGGGAGAACTGCCCGAAAAGCCAGGGATTCAGCAAGCTTCGACGGATGCAGGAGCTCTGGAGTCCGGCTGGGCGCTCGCCGAGAACCAAGGTGGGCTTCACGCCTTCTTGAGGGACTCCCGGAGGCTCTCTAGGCTCTGCCACCGCTCGTAGAGCGAGTCAACATCCGCCTGTTGGGCAGCCAGGGCGTCGCATAGCTCGGAGAGCTTTTGCGCGTTGCAGGCAAACTCGCCGGAGTCGAGCTGTTGCTTAATAGCTGCGAGCTTCTCCTCGGCGAGCGAAATCGAGTTTTCAATCATCGAAAGCTCGCGAGCGTCTTTGTAGGAAAGCTTAGTGGCGGCCTTGCTAGTCGAGTCCACAGCCTTTTCCGCACGTTTCCTCTCAGATGACTTCGTGGAGGTCACTGCGCGCGCATCCTCCCACTGTGCGTAGCTGCCGTAGAGAACTCCCTCTCCGCTTTGTAGGCCAAGGACGGAGCTTGCTGAGCGCTCGAGAAGGTAGCGATCGTGCGTAATGAGCACTATCGCCCCGGGGAAACTCTCAAAGCTCTCCTGCAGAGTCTCAAGTGTTGCGATGTCGAGGTCGTTAGTTGGCTCGTCAAACACCAGGATATCGCACTCTTCAGCCATGATTTTTGCCAGGAGTGCCCGCGCGCGCTCTCCACCCGAGAGCGAGCCCAGAGTTGTGGCTAGGTGGCTATGGGTGAACAGGAATCGGGCCGCCCAGGCAGCCACGTGAATGGACTGCCCCTGAAAAACGACTGAGTCAGAATGAGGAGCCAAGAATTCCTTCAGGCGCAGGTCGTCTTTGAGCTGGCTGCGTGTCTGATCCATAAACGCGGTGCGAAGGTTGTGCGCGCGGACAATCCGTCCAGAGGTGGGCGCAAGCTCTCCCAGGAGCGTTCGGATGAAGGTTGTCTTGCCACTCCCGTTTGGACCAACAATCGCGAGCCTGCTGCCTGGCGACAACGTGAGGGAGATGTCGGAGAACAGGCAATTGTCGTTGATAGACTGCCCGATCCCTTCAGCCTTCAGAAGCTCCTTCGTCTGCCTCTGTGTCGACGCAAAGTCGAGTTCCGCTCGATTGCGTGCGCCCGTAGGCATACCCTTTAGCGAGTCGATCATTCGGTGAGCCTCGTTTATTCGGCTCCGAGACTTCGTGGTGCGGGCCTTTACTCCCTGCCTAAGCCACTCGACCTCTCTTCGAACTTTATTCGCCAGAGAGCGGCGCTGCTGGTGAAGTTGATCGAGCCGCTGCTCCCGATGCTCAATGTAGTCGGCGTAGCCACCATCACCCTCTAAGACGTTGCCCTGGTACGAAGAGTCAATTTCAAGCACTCGAGATGCCAGCCGCTCAATGAAGTACCGGTCGTGGCTTACAAAGACTAGCGCGCAGGCTGTTGACGACAGGTGCTCCTCAAGCCAGATAATAGAGTCGATATCGAGGTGATTGGTCGGCTCATCGAGCAACAAGCAGTCTGGCTCGAGCGCCAGAGAACAGGCAATGGCGAGCCTCTTCTTCCAGCCACCCGAGAGAGCGGTAACAGGGGTCGACGCGTCATCAAATCCAGCTGCCCCGAGGTATATGCTCTTGCGTCGAGCTATGTCTGCGTGGTCGAGACCGCTATCCTCAAGCGTCTTCTCAAGGATCTCACCAATAGAAAAGTGCGAGGGGAACACGTCCACCTGAGGAACGTAGGCACAGCGAAGCCCCTTTCGGACACTCACGATTCCGCTGTCGGGCTCTTCTAGCCCGGCTAGGATTTTGAGAAGGGTTGATTTGCCACAGCCATTGGCGCCAATAAGGGCAAGACGCTCGTTGTCATGAATCGAGACGGACAGCTTGGCAAAGAGCGGGGAATCGCTGTAACCCTTGGTGATCTCCTGGGCGCTGATAAGTGGGGGAGTAGGCATTGGGGAATAGTACCGAATAACTCTGGCGGAGACAAAATGGGGGGAGCGGACGAGATGGAACCTTCCGCGGCACATAGCTAGGCCTGTTGGGCGCCATTTAAAGAAAATGCCATTGAAATCCGATGCACTCAAAGACGCCAAAGGGAGCGCAGAGAACCCTAGGGACGAGGACGGCTGCGGGACTACAGCATGAGGATTCGGCCCATTGAGAGAGTCATGGGAATATGCGGCTGCCCGGGATAACTCCCCCAAGCACGTCCAATGCGGTGCATATGAAGTTGGTTTGGACCAAGCCCTAGCGTTTTGGCCAGAGAGCTTTGTCTTGCTTGGCAGCTTTCTCGCAGCATTCCTCGAACTCCGCCGAGCATCCGCTCAACGTCAGTGGGTCTGACGTCCATTTGAGAACCTTCGCCAATAACGCCTCAATTTCAGCGCCGATTTCGGCCGCTCGCCTCGCATAGTAATCCAAAAGCGTGGGATCTTTTTCATTCCGGGCTTTCAAAAAGTAGTCTTCCTGTTCTTTCTTTAAGGAACGTATTAATCCGAGGAGCAGGGCATCCTCCACAGGGAGCTTGGTTATGTCTTTAGAACCAGCAATGCAGTGTCCGAAAGCCAATTCGCACCGCGAAGTATATGCTGGACATCCCTTTGCGGGCGGATATTTCAGTGATGTAGGGGCTGGGCTGTCATCCGCCACCTTTGCGTTCTGGGGCGCTGCGAAGGCAAGTGCGGGCACAATCAGCGTTATCGTGAAGGCCGCACGAATAGCTAGAACGATTTTACGGATTAACCATTTGTCCCGCATTAGCTGCCTCCCACCTATTCGACAGATAAGATTTCGTGCGACTTCTAGCAAAACTTGAGGCTTTACTTCAGTCAGGCGTTTAAAAGCCATGGGGCGCAGCCGATGAGGGGCCCTCTGAGACGAATCGGTAACTGCGGGTGATCCCCTTCAAGGGAATCTTGATTGCGGCGCGTACTGTTGTTGCCAGGAAATTCAGCTAGGTACGCCCTGCCGATGGGGATGCCTGTCAGGCAGGCGTGGTAATGCGGGCGGGCAGGCGAAATTTTTGAAGAATTTTAGCGCCGAATCATTTGCCCCCCCCACAAATCCGTCGAAAGGACTCCTTGAAGCGTAAGTTTTCGCATGGGGTTACTTTTGGAAGTTTCTGGGGAGTGTTCATCGCACGTTTCTCTTGCCCGTAATCTGGCGGCTGATTGCATATCGAAGCAAGTCAGCCCTCAGGTCGCTCGTGGCTTCCGTGTAACCCAAGTCACGACGGGCGCACGCAGCTCTAACTCAGGTTCATTCGAGATAGCCGTACAGAGTGCTGGGCGCCTCTGCGGTGACTCGTTCGCCGCACCGTTTCAGCGGAATAGCAGTTGGCATTCAAAAAGGTTTTTTTAGGGTGAGGTTAATTATGTTTAGAAAGATTATTTTAGGCGCCGTTGCAACTGTGTCGTGCATCGCAGCGCAGGCTGCCTACGCCTGTAACTTTACCTACTTCGAATGTACTCCGGTCGCAAATACTGGCGCCGCGACGTATGATGTGACGACGACCTGTACGATGCGAATCTTTCACCCGACGCTCGACACGGCCTGTTCCGCTCTGTCCGCCGGTCTTCAGTACGGACTGGGGCGGGGGGTTTCGCTTGTTGCAACGAGTGCGAACATTGCTAACTGGGCGCAGGTTACCTACGGGCCCGTTCTCAATGATACGCCAAATCGTCGGGCTATTATAACGGGAACTGTCCCCGCCGGGGGAGTGTCCACCATGGTCGTAGCGCTTCGAGCACGAGGGGCCTGCGGCACATCGACGGTGGTAACGGCGAATACCTCTGACACGATCCTTCGCACGGAGGCAGTCTCTCGCACATTTGCGTTCCCGGCCTGCGCTCCTGTTGCGCCAACTGCAACTGCCACATCGACGGCTACTGCTACCCCGACGTCCGGCGGGGGAGGGTCGAACACGCAGTGCTCGGATGGCATCGATAACAACGCCAACGGCCTGATCGACCTGGCCGATCCGGGCTGCAACAACAGCCCGTCTACCCCGAATGAGAACGGCGCTCAGACCACTTCAGGTGTCGTGGTCAGCTTGGCGGGCATCTACAACAATCAGGACGGGACGTACACTGCGTACATCACCTACAACAACACAACAGGGGCGCAGGTTACCTTACCGGCTGGAGTGGACAGCTCGACTAAGAACTTCTTCGCACCGCTTCCAGCGGATCGAGGGCAGGGCTCGGTCTTCAAAGTGGGTCTGAACACCGGGGCAATCCGGGTTACGTGGAACGGCACTCCGATCGTGTACTCGGTTGCGACGGCGGGAGCTGTGCCATCAATCCTCAACTTGAGCGCGTCTAGCACCCCAGTGCTGCAGCTGGTTGAGCCGCTTGGCGAGTGTCTCGTGACTTCGTCCGGAGCTAGCTATACGGCTACAATGGGGTACAACAACCCGAACCAGATAGAGATATCTCTGCCAATTGGCTCTCGTAACTTCTTCACGCCTGGAAACCAGGATCGTGGACAGCCAACGCAGTTCTTCAAGGGGCTCAACAAGGGCGCCTTCGTGGTTGAGGGCACCGGGCTCCTGGAGTGGAAGCTGCCTGGCAAGAGCGCCAAGGTTGACTCGTCTACATCAAGCTGCGGATGTCCGTCGACAGCAGGTGCGGATATCCGGTCCGAGCTTAACGCGACTGCCCTAGCCCTCAACAAATTGGCGCAGCAGTCAGTGAGCTTGCTTGAGTCGCTTGGAACGGAGGCTGGCGACAAGAGCGCAGCAGATGCCGAGAAGCGGGCGACATCCAACCTCCAGGTGATTCAATCGCTGACCGTCGGCATACCGAACGTGATAGTGAGCTGCCCAGTTACTCCGCCAGGATGTGTGAGAGTAGACAACCAGCCGACGATCGATGGCATCCAGGAGCAGTACAACCTGTCGGTGCACATCATCAAGCGAGCAACAGCGCGGGCGAACTTCTTGAAGCTCGGCAAAACGGTGCGGAACGACCCGCTCGTAGTAAAGGCGAAGAATCTAGAGAAAGTGGGCACCGCGGCTCTCAAGCAGTACCCACGGTTTAGCACCTCTTGCGGGCAGTAGGAGCTAGCACAGGCGGCACGTCAAGGGTATTGAGGCCCGTGAAGCGGGCTCCGGTCTGTGGTTCTAAGACCGACGTCAAGCTGTGGCGGCTAGGGCCACGCACTTAAGAAGGGTTACGAGAGGAGAGCTTCGGTGCTTGCTCTGCCTACCTACATTCATTGATACTGCCCGCTCGGAGGGGCAGTCAAACAGATGGGAAGGGCTCGGGGCAGAAAGGCTCGCAATGAAAGAGAAGCTGGGGCCACCTCTCCGGACAGAGGCGCCCAGCGCTCCGCACCAAAGACCGCCTCTAGGGGCCCATCGAATGCTGATGGCGGAGAGAAGACAGGCCTTCAGCACAACGAACGCCTATTCGAAGCTGAGGTGCTCGATGGACTTGCCCCTATCTGCAGCGAAGAGCTCGTTCGGCTGCTTGGTCGGCAGGTTCGCGTGTTTCCTTCCAGTAACCCTTCATCGGTCTCGTTTGAATACTCTGGCGATCCAGCAAAGCTACTGGGGCTTCGCACAGCGGTTGCGGTCTTTAGGCTGCTCTACTTCAAGGTGCCACACCCTCTGACTATCGTGCAGGGAGCAAACCTGCCCAGGCTTAAAGCGGCTATCGCAGCTGCGCGTGCGAGAGAGCGTTTCAAGACATTTAGGATAAGTGCCGCAGGAAGCGAGTCTAAGGTGTTCCAGAAGATCAAGAACGCCATCGCGTCAGCGTCGGGCCTAGCGAACGACGAACAAGAGGGGCAGATGTCGATTCGCTTCCGGCGCGCGCGTTTGCGCCCCTTCGGCTGGGACGTGCTTGTTCGGCTCACTCCGTTGCCGCTGTCTGCCCGGGCATGGCGGGTTGAAAATATGCCTGGGGCGCTGAACGCAACGATCGCAGCGGCGATGGTCCTGCAGATGGATCCTAGGCCCACAGATCAGTTCCTCAATCTCATGTGCGGCTCAGGCACCCTAATAGCTGAGCGCGCAGCTATTTGCCCCGCCAAGCGGCTCGTCGGAGTCGACAATTCACGCGAGGCGATCGCTAAAGCACGGAAGAACCTCGCGCGGGTTGCATCCCTCACGCTGCTTGAGCAGGATGTCGGAAAACTCTCGCTCCAGGACGGCTCGATGAATGCGCTGTGTGCCGACCTGCCTTGGGGGCGGCTTATAGGTGACCGCAACAAGCTACAGGGTTGCTACGAGGAGGCACTGCGCGAGATGTCTCGGGTGTGCAGCGCGGGCGGAATGCTGTCGGTGATTACCCAGGAGAGTGCGCTCTTTGAGAAGGCGCTCGAAAGGCACAGGGAGTACTGGACACTCGACCGGAGCCTTCGGGTTAAGCAGGCCGACTACAAGCCTAAGCTCTATGTTTTGAAGCGGAGGAGCAAGGCTTACTCTGCAGAAGCCTGACCTCTAACTCCCTAACGCTCTAGTAGTGAGAGAGGCCTCGTTAAAGGCCCTGCCGCGGGATTCCCGAGAGCTGTGACTGACCAAAATGTTGCTATGTCAAAAAACGTCTTACAGGCGAGCACTGCAACGGAAGAGGAAAAATCGGCGCTTTCAGGGGCTTAGGGGGGATTGGTGGCTTTCCCGGAATCAGTAATTTCCTCGGGCTACATTCCTTAATACCGCCCACTTGGTATTATTTTCGCTCATTCGCGCGTTACCTCACTTCGTATTTTCTAAGCTAGAGCAGCGCATGTTAGAGCCCCAGAGAGAAAGCCTAGAGAGCTTATCCGTTCCCTCCCGTTCTTCAGGAGTGCTGAAGCTAGAGCAGATCCGCGAGTGGATCGAGGTGTACCGTAGGCAAAACGACGGGCGCTTTCCGGGG
>OMIG01000231.1 GCA_900299035.1 Pseudomonadota bacterium | reverse complement strand
TCCAGGGCCCCGGCAGAAGCAGGCTAACAAGTCCGGTCGAGGCAAGCACTAGCGTGCCACGAGAGTCGACGGCGCGCCGCTCCTTAATCCACCGAATAAAGCGCCGACTTGAGTACTCCTCCTGCTGAAAGAATCGAAGAAACGACAGGATGCGGCGATACCCGAAGACGATGAGCGCCGCCATCAGAATAGCAAGGGTGAGGCTATGCAGCATCGAATCCTCGCTCAGCGATAAACCGCTCTACGTACTTGGCCAGCAAGTGGGAGCCGACGTCGGCGAACGGCTCGTGTCCCTTATTGGGGAATACGAACAGGTCTGAATCTCGAATCAGCTTACTGTAGCTGCGCCCCATCTCAGGTGGAGTCTCACGATCGTCCTCGCCCCACAGAAGCAGGGTCGGCCTCTCGATCTCCCTGGCGAGTGGTGTCAGGTCCTCGTTAACTGTCTTCACGAGGGTCCTGCGCAGCTCTCCGGCGGCGTTGTAGTCACGCGACCCGAAGCGCGGAGCGAGGTAGTGCGCGAAGAGCCTTGTGCCAACGAGCCCGTCGATCCGCTTGGCAGCCGAGACCAGTATTCGAACTGCTTTGGCGCGAAGCCGGGCCGAGAAGCTGAGCTGCCTCGGTAGCCCGTGGCTCCCGACTAGGATTAGCCCCTGAACGAGGCCAGGATATCGAGCCGCGAGCCGCACACTGATGCGCCCGCCGAAGGAGTGCCCAAGCAGCAGGCAGCGGGTAATACCCTCGGAATCGAGCAGCGCCTTGACTCGCAGCGCGTAGTCATCCGTTGACCAGCCGCCCCCTTCGTTTGAAGCCTCAGAGGGGAGCGGTGACGAACCGAAGCCCGGAAGGTCAACCAGTACGACGCGGCAGCTAGCAGCGACAAGCTCTCCTAGCGGACGAAGAGCCTCTAAAGAGCGTCCCCAGCCGTGTAGCATTACTACAACAGGGCCTGAAGAGCCGAGGCGGACGACATTGATAGGGGGGAGTTCAGGGCCTCTGGCTGGGGCGGGGGAATTCATCCTGCAATAGTGGCAGCAGGGCAGCTAAGAGACAAGCCTTGACGGGCCCTTCCCGAACCTAAGCGGAGCGGCTTTCGCGGCCAGTCTTGGCGCCCTAAATGCTCCTGCAAAGCGGGCTTGTCGAGCCACTTTGCGGCTGTTGGAATAGCTCTGCTTGGCGCATACTCATGGGCATGGATTACGCCCCTCCGATTCACGCGGCGAGAGCTCACCAGCTCCGAGCCCCTTCGTCTTTTGACCTGATTCTCGTGTTCGCGGTCCTGCTGCTGGTCGGGTTCGGCCTGGTGATGGTCTACTCGACGACTGGGATTATCTCCCAGGAGAGGCTGGGGGATGCCATGTTTTACGCTAAGCGGCAAACACTTTCCGCCATACTTGGCCTAGGACTGATGGCGATCTGCATGCGGGTGCCGCTTGATTTCTTGCGGCGCATCTCGCCGTACCTGTTGGCGGTTTCGCTGTTCCTTCTGGCTCTTCCTCTAATTCCTGGAATCTCAGATAGGGCCGGGGGCGCTTCTCGCTGGGTTAAGCTAGGCCCGGTGAGGTTCCAGCCGGCCGAGTTTGTGAAGGTATGCATCGTGGTTTTTATGGCGGGTTTCTTCTCGCGGCACGAGACGCGACTGCGCAGCTTCGTCGACGGAATCATTAAGCCTTTCGGGATGGTCGCCGCGGCGGCGGCTCTTCTTCTTTTACAGCCCGACTTCGGCTCGTCGGCGGTAATTGTTATCGTTGTCTTGTGCATGGCTCTCGCCAGTGGGGTTCGGCTCGCGCACATGGGCCTCTGTACCCTAGTTGTGGCTGTGATTGCAGCGATACTTGTAGCCGTTTCTCCGTATCGCATGATGAGAGTAGTAAGCTTTCTTTCGCCATTCTCTGATGCCTCGGGAAAGGGGTACCAGCTCATTCAGTCGCTCATCGCCGTAGGAACCGGTCAGCTCTCGGGAGTGGGCCTGGGCGGCAGCCAGCAGAAGCTGTTCTTTCTTCCAGCTGCTCACACTGACTTTATCTTCGCGGTGATCTCCGAGGAGCTAGGGTTTGTTGGGGGTGTGGCTATTATCTTCGCCTTCTTGGTCGTCATGTGGCGCGGGCTACTGCTCGCCAAGAGCGTGCGGCACGACACCTTCCTGTTTGCGCTTGCAACCGGCCTTACCATGATTATCGTTGCGCCCGCGCTGCTCAACGTCGGGGTAGTTATCGGGCTTCTTCCAACGAAGGGCATGGTGCTGCCGCTGGTTGGATATGGCGGCTCGAGCCTCATGGCCTGTATGGCCGTAATAGGCTTGCTGCTCGGCATCCGTCGAGAGGCGGGAGACCCGCCAGTTGGACGGAGCTAGCTGCGGCTTACGTGTTGAGCGATGTCCCAAGCTGAGACCGAAATATCGAGGGGCGTTGGTAACACCAGCGCGGTTGGGGAGCCAGAGAGGCCGAGGCGGATCCTTATCGCTGCGTCCGGTACGGGCGGGCACCTGATCCCAGCGCTGCACATTGCGCGGGCTCTTCAGGCTGAAGCTCCAGGGGCGGTCATCGAGTTCATTGGAGCGGGCAGGCCCCTAGAGGAGAAGCTGCTGGTTGGGAACGGCTTTGTCCGGCATATAATTCCCTCGGCTGGGGTGAAGAGGCGCAGCGTTCTTGGGCTTGCCCAGTTCATGTGGCGGCTGCCAGGAGGCATAGCCCGCGTTGCCTCGCTCCTGCGTCGTTTTAAGCCAGACGTTGTGGTTGGGGTTGGCGGCTACGTTTCGGTCCTGCCGCTGATTCTGGCGCGCCTGAAGGGCATTCCAACCTGGGCACATGAGGCCGAGCTTCACCCAGGGCTCGCTAATCGGACCCTCGGATACTTCGCCGACCGGATGTCGATCTCTTTCGCCGATACCCGACTCAAAGGGAGGGTCAAAACGGAGTTTACCGGGCACCCTGTAAGGCCTGAGCTAAAAACGGTTGACCGCAGCACCGTTCGTCCAGATGCCCCCAAGCGGCTGCTGGTGCTGGGTGGTTCGCAGGGCGCCCGCGGGCTTGACCAAGCCGTAACAGAGGTCGGCGCGCTCTTGGAGGCGCGCGGCGTAGAGGTGGTGCATCAGTGTCGGGCTGAGTCGATGGACCTCGTGATGAACTCGTATCGAGCCGCTAAGGTTAAGGCCTCGGTAGTCCCCTTCATCGACGACATGGCAGGAGCCTACGAATGGGCCGACCTGATCGTGTCGCGCTCTGGGGCAAGCTCGGTTGCTGAGATCTCCGTGGTGAACCGGCCCACAATCTTCGTGCCGTACCCGTTCCAGCAGGGCACCCACCAGACAGACAATGCCCGCGAGCTGGAGCGCCTCGGAAAAGCCGTCATCGTAGAGGAGACCAAGCCGGAGTTCGGACGTAGGCTTCGCGAGGCTCTCGAGCGGCTATTACAGCGAGACGTATTCGTCGGGATGAAAGAGGCGCCGTCTGAGCCGCGCGGGCTCGATGCAGCGCAGCGAATCGCCCAAGGCATCCTGGCGATTGCTCGACGCCCTTCTTGAAGAAGCTAGTAGGCGTGTGTTACAAGCCCACCGTGGCCCGTATATCGCTCAAAAGACTCTCAATAGTGCTCGGAATACTCGGCTTTGCCGCTGCTGTATGGGCCAACCGAACCGGTCAGTTTAGCGTAAAGCCCTTCCCGCATGGCGGAGAGGCGCTGGCGGTTACCTCCGCAACGCAGTGGCCGCCGACTGTGGCGCCGGTGAAAATGGGGATGTTCCTCGAGAACGTCTACGATTTTAACATCTCAACTCAGTCTATAGCAGCCGAGCTGGTTGTTTGGCTCTCTTGGCGCGAGGACTTTCAGAAGCTGCTTGATGCCGACGGCCTTTCGATCGAGCAGGTCGTCATGCCGATCAATCGCGTCAATTCCTGGGACTCGGTGGCACGGCCGTTTTACGCCAAGCCGCTGAGGCGATCCGATGGTTCGTACTACCAGCTGGTGCGGTTTGGAGGCCGATTTTATGCCGACGTGATCGACCTGCACCGCTATCCGTTCGAGCGCGTGTCGTTTCCGCTGATCTTCGGCTTCACTTCGATGAGTGACCTCTTTACAGCTGACAAAGCGCGCCTGGTGCCGGACACATCCAATTCTGGCGTGGGCGCGTACATTGACATCATTGGGTTTGCCACTGACGGAGTGAGTCTTACCGAGTTTATTCAGAAGACCCCGACCAATTACGGCTTTGCTGAGCAGAAGCCGCTTAGCTTTAGCCAGGTTCGCATGACGGTGGATTACACCAAGTCTGGCATCGCAGCGTTCCAGCAGCTCATCCTGCCGCTCGTGATCGTTATGCTGATCGTGCTTGTGGCGCCCAATCTCGCTGCGTCACTTTGGGACGTTCGTATAGCGATCCCATCGACTGCTCTGCTCACGCTAGTCTTTATGCAGCAGGGGTACCGACAGACGCTTCCGCTGCTGCCCTACGTGACCTTCCTCGACCAGGTCTACGCGCAGTGTTACCTGGTGACCTTCGGCCTCTTCTGCCTCTTCGTACACACGTCCAACAAGCTGGACACTACCGCCGAGGATGAGCGGCCCGCCCAGATCGCAAAGCTCAACAAGCTAGACACCCGGATGCAGATGGGTTTTATCCTCTTCCTGGTGGTTGGCGTAACGCTCAACTGGTTCGTGCCCCTTAAGTAGCCTCAGCTTGGCTTGGCCAACCCGTATCTTGGCGTCGCAACAGGCCTCCCGGCGGAATATGATCGGGCTCAGAACCAAGAGCGCCCACACCGGCATCAGAATATAGAGGAGGCGTTTCGGGCTCGGCTGTAGGGAGCCTGTTGCGGCAGCGAAAAGGGAACTTTATCCCGTACAATCGGGGGCTTCCATGGCCACAATACTGAGCAATCAACCGGCAAAAGTCGCAGCCAGCGATAGGGCCCAGCGCGGCTTCACGTTCTCGCCCCAGAATCCCACCGAGTTCGCCAACATCATCCTCGGTCAAGCGCGCCTCAGTGGCCTACAACCGCTGGCTCGAGTGTTCCTCGGAGACCCGGGCCTTCCGATGGAGATGCGCCTAAGAAAGGACAAAAGCGGCTTCGAGTTCGTCGACTCGGCTACCCCCAAGGAGTCGTGGGCCCGGAACGGCTGGTTTGTGCTTGAGCGGGGGCCAGGGTTCCTGCCTGATGAGCCGCCCCGGATGCGCATCTTCCGGACCTTTGAGGGCGCGGCGGCTGAGTTTGTAATCCGCCTTAAGACCCACGACGAGGGGAGCCTAACGGTTGGAAAGGTCCCAGCCGGCCCGCTTGCCGAAGGAACGCGATTTACCTTCGTTGCCGACACCCGACAGATGGTCATGGCACCGGTGGCAACACCCCTTACGGGGCTCTTGCTGTAGCCCCAAAACCCCTAAATCACGCGAGATGACGGCTCGGGTGTTCTCTGCTAGGCTCCTGAGATTACTTAATCTTGCGAGCTTTCATGGCACCTTATCTCCGCAGTCGATACCGTACCCACACCTGCAGCGAACTCCGTGCGTCCGACGCCGGGGCAAAGGCAACCCTGTCCGGATGGGTTCTGCGAAAGCGTGACCACGGCGGCGTGGTCTTCGTCGACCTACGGGACAACTACGGCCAGACCCAGGTCGTCTTCAACAGCGCTTGCGTTGCCGAGATGCAAGAGATCCGCGTTGAGTCAGTTATTGAGGTAACTGGAACCGTCAAGCGCCGCGATGCGGCGATGGTAAACCCTAAGATAGAAACCGGGGAAGTCGAGCTGCACGTAGAGAGCATGGAGCTGCACTCCGCCTCCGACGTGCTTCCGTTTCAGGTGTCGGAAGACGACAAGGCGCCCGAGCCGACCAGGCTCACGTACCGATTCCTTGACCTGCGCCGCGATAAGGTTCACGAGAACATCCTGCTTCGCTCCCGTGTCATCCAGCGCATCCGAGAGCTCATGTGGGGCATGGGTTTCAATGAGTTTCAAACTCCGATTCTTACCAGCAGCTCTCCTGAGGGAGCGCGGGACTTCCTGGTTCCGTCGCGCTTTCACCCTGGGAGGTTCTTCGCGCTCCCCCAGGCGCCGCAACAGTTCAAGCAGCTTCTGATGGTGTCGGGCTTCGACCGCTACTTCCAGATCGCTCCATGTTTTCGCGACGAGGATCCCCGCGCGGATCGCTCCCCAGGAGAGTTTTACCAGCTCGACATAGAGATGAGCTTTGTGGAGCAGGAAGACGTCTTTGCCGTTGGGGAGAAGCTTCTCCACGATGTGTTTATAACGTTCGCTAAGGACACAGTTACTCCGGTCCCATTCCCGCGAATCACCTACCACGAGGCGATGGCAACCTTCGGCTCCGATAAGCCCGACTACCGGAATCCGCTTCGAATCAGCAACGTGACGACCGTTTTTGAGAGTTCCGGCTTTCAGGTATTCCAAAAAGTCGTCGCAGAGGGCGGTGGAATTTTCGCCATCCCGATGCCAAAGATGACAACACCCCCCAGAAAGTTCTTCGACGACACGATTGAGCTTTTCAAGAAGTGGAGCGGGCAGGGTCTTGCCTACATCATCGTTGAAGACGCAGGCTGGAAGGGCACGGTCGCCAAGTTCTTTAGCGCCGAGGAGCAGGCCGCCCTCACAAAGCAGCTCAGCCTAGAGCCCGGGCAATTCGTATTCTTCGGCGCCGGCAAGGCTAAGAGTGTGCTGCCGCAACTCGGTCGGCTGCGCAATAAGTTGGGTGAGGATTTCGGGCTGCTCTGCGGCGGTTACCATTTCTGCTGGGTGACGGACTTCCCGATGTACGAGTGGGATGAGGACCTCAAGTCGCTCGTCTTTTCACACAACCCCTTCTCGATGCCGCAGGGCGGCATGGACGCGCTCAACACGAAAGACCCTCTCGAAATCCGAGCGTACCAGTACGACATCGTCTGCAATGGCTACGAGCTCTCAAGCGGCGCAATCCGCAACCACAAGCCTGAGGTGATGTACCGTGCCTTTGAGATCGTGGGCTACACTAGAGAGCAGGTAGACGAGCAGTTCGGCGGCATAATCAAAGCCTTCAAGTTCGGCGCGCCGCCGCACGGTGGCTTCGCCCCTGGAATCGACCGAGTGGTGATGCTTCTCGCGCAAGAGAGCGCCATTCGCGACGTGATCGCTTTCCCGATGGCCCAGTCCGTCGAGGATCTCCTGATGGGGGCGCCGAGCGTGCCTAGCGAGAAGGCCCTCAAGGAAGTGCACATAAAGGTCGTGATGCCAGAGGAGCCCTTGCGCAAGTAGGGCCTGGGAGTCCGGCTGCTAAAATTGTTCAGTCTGGCGCGCTGGTTGAGGTCGCGAAGGGCTTTTCCTCGATAATAGTGCTTGGCGCGCAAAGTTGCCTTTTGGTGTAATAGGGAGAGGCAGTTAACCAGCCAGCGGAGGCTGCATGGACGGAGAGAAGGGGCACGCAATCCTTGAGGCCCAGAGCGTTGACGAGTGCGTTATTGAGCAGCGCTGGGGCGACTATACTGCCCAGGATCACGGGACCTGGAAGACCCTCTACGACAGGCAGATTGAGCACCTAACAGGGCACGTGTGCCAGGAGTACCTGGATGGGCTTAAGCGCCTGCGCCTGACCGCAGAGTGCATTCCGGATTACGAGAAGCTCAATCGCCACCTGCGAGCCGCCACTGGCTGGGAGGTTCTCGCGGTGCCAGGCCTTATCGCCTCGAAGCCGTTCTTTACGATGCTGGCGAATCGGCAGTTTCCGGCAGGCACCTTCATCCGAACCCCTGAGCAGCTAGACTACCTTGAGGAGCCCGACATCTTTCATGACGTGTTCGGGCACATCCCACTCTTGTCGCACCCTGATTACGCCAGCTACATGCAGGAGTATGGCAAGGCGGGCCTCAAAGCCCTCGACCATAAGGGGATTAAGTTCTTGGCGCGCCTCAATTGGTACACGATCGAGTTCGGCCTAATTAAGAACAACGGAGAGATCCGCGCCTACGGCGCCGGGATCATGTCTTCGTTTGGAGAGACGAAGTACCTGATCAATGACCCGTCTTCGAATTGGCTTCAGTTTGACATCGACCGGGTGCTCCGCACGGGTTACTACATCGACGACCTGCAGGCGACCTACTTTACGATTGATAGCTTCGAGTCCCTGTTCAAGCAGTGCACGGAGCGCCCGTTTGTCCCGCTCTACGAAAAGTTTCGCGCTATGCCGACCCTGAGCCCCTTCGAGGTGTACCCCGAAGATACCGTGCTCAGGCGAGGCTCCGGGGAGTACTGGCGTGAGTTTCCCAAGCTCAAAACTAAGCTGAAGTAGGCTGCCCACGCGCAGGTCTACCGCCGTGGCCGGTTATTTGGTACCGTCCGCCTCGGGTGCCGTTTGGGCGCCACCCATACGCCGTATGAGCCCGCTACTGCGGCGGGTTTTTACAGAGGCGACACTCATACGCCCGAGTGATGACCCGCCTTCGCTAAAGCTACGGCGGGTTTTTACAGAGGCAACACTCATACGCCCGAGTGATGAAATGGTAGACGTACGGGACTTAAAAGAAAGTGACTAAACATATGCCCGAGTGATGAAATGGTAGACATACGGGACTTAAAATCCCGGGGGAGAAATCCCGTGCCGGTTCAAGTCCGGCCTTGGGCAGTCTAATCGATCACTTACGGTCACTTTCTTTTGAGGCTCGTGCTACTGGTTTCATTCTCACTGAACCGTCTCGACGTTCAGACGGTCAACTAACCGTCATTCTCATTCAAGTTCGCTCGATTATTTAACGATGCGGGGATCTGGAGAATTAATATGAACAATTCAAAGCGATTTATGAGCGCGTTATTTCTGGCGCTGTTCGTTTCATTTCTTAATTTGAATCGTGCTTTCTCGGAGGAACAACAACTTCGAGTCGGCGTGATCACAACGCTTACTGGTGGAATGGCAACGATTGGCGTCGCTGTTCGTAATGGGGTGGAGCTTGCTAGAAAAGATCATCCTGATCTCTTTAAGAAGGTGGGTTTTTCCTACGAAGATGATCAATTCGATCCAAAGCAGTCGATTGCGAGTTACAGACGTCTAAAAAATCAAGATAAAGCTGATGTCATACTCGGCTTTGGGACGCTCTTAGCTCAAGCGATTGGCCCAATAGTGGAAAAAGATCAGGTGCCTCTTATAAATTTCAACTTTGAAGCGGCGCCTGTGATCGGAAAGCGATTTACTGTTCGCTCTGTCAATCATACTGACCAATATATGGGAACGCTTGCAAGCTATCTGCGCCTAAAGTCAGGAGCGTCAACTACGTTTCCAATCGTTCAGACGGAAGCAACTTTCTTTAACGCAATGATTGGAAGTCTAAAAAAAACACTTGGTGAGAAATGTACGCTTCAAGAAGTCGCAAAAGTTAATCCTACAGAGAACGATTTTCGGACAATCATTGCGAAGTTAAAACAGTACGGTCCATCTCAAGTCGGAATTTTTCTGTGGCCAGAACAGCTTCTTTCATTTCTGAAGCAAGCAAGAGAACTTGGATTTTCTGCGGAATACTTTGGCACAGACCTTTGCGAATCAGCAGCTACATTAACGTCTAATGAAAAGCTCGTTGAGGGGTGTGCTTACCCAGATAATGACGCATCTGAAGATTTCCGTTCAAAGTATTTGAAAGAGTACGGCAATGAGTCACAGCTCACTTTTGCTGCAAGTGCATACGACATGACAATGCTGGTCGGCGAGCTTGTTAGTAAAGACAATAACCTGAATGCGCAATCGCTACTCAGTAAGATGCGACTTGTAAAAGATCGAGAGGGAGTTCTTGGGAAATTCTCATTTGAGGACTCAGCACAATATGGGCAGTTCTTTGAGTATCCTGTGGTTGTAAAGCGGATCGAGAATGGTCGGGGTGTAGCTGTTAAAACTGAATAATTCGGATTCTCAATTTCGGCGATTCTTGCTTTGTCATTGCGAACGTTTTACTTTTCAACATCGAGTGAACTTGAAATTGATTGAGTGAGAACGCTCGGAGATTCTCATTGCATTCTCGGTCGGCAAATCTCGTCAGAGATGCTTGAAACGATTAAGTTTTCAGTTCGCACATTTTTCTTAAAATCCCGGGGGAGAAATCCCGTGCCGGTTCAAGTCCAGCCTTGGGCACTCAGCTTCTCACAGCCGAAAGAAAAGAATCAGCGCTAGCGCCGCAAGGTATCCAACGGCCACCACGACGGCTGATGTGTGGTCGAGCCGCTCGGCGCTGTGTGGGCGCCCGGCGTAGCGCAGCCTGAGCGAGAAGATAGAGATAAAGATAGTGAGAAAGATCGCCAGGACGGTGAGCATGTCGATCTGCTCGGCCAGGGTAAGAATGGGAGTATCGGGGAGGTCTGCGCTCAGCGAAAGGGTATTTGCACACGCAGCGAAAATAG
>OMIG01000230.1 GCA_900299035.1 Pseudomonadota bacterium | reverse complement strand
TCTTGTCGGCCTGAACATCAAGCTGCAGCAGGCTCATCGAGCACTTTATGTCTACGCCGATTGGGCCGGGATAGATGTGGGTTGGCGAGGCGAGCACGCACCCTATCGGAGCGCCGTATCCAGCGTGCGCATCGGGATTTAGCACGAGCTCGTGCACCCCAGGCGCCGTGCGAGTCGCAAGAGCCTGCCGAATACAAATCGGGTCGAATCCACGCCGAATAGCCTCAGTGCCGATAACGGTGATCGGCTTTAGCTGAGAGCCAGGCACGGGCAACAGAGAGAGAGCTTCGCCTTGCGGTATAAACTGGGCTGATTGGTTGGTCTCGTTCATGGAATCTAGCGGCCCGGCCCTAAAAAGTTCCAGCGAGTATCCTTAAAAACTCCTTAACAGCCGTACGACTGCGGTCACGACAGCTCTCCGCGAGCTATGCGCTCAAGCTCGCTTAAGGACGACGGAGCTATCTCTCCTCGGCGTGCAGCGAGGTGCGCGGCGTGTCGCACCAGCTCTCGGTAGAGAGCGGCTACCTCAGGGTTTAGCTCGCTGAGCCCGCGTAGCTGCTGCCTCACGAGGTCGACATCGCCCCGCGCAACCGGACCGGTCAGTGCCGCTGTTGTCCCGAGCGCACAAACGTTCTCAATTGTGCCGCGCACGATCGGCGGCAGCATCATCTCTACTACATGGTCAGGAATCCCCGCTTCGGCATACAGCCGTCGCGCGACATCGAGCACGGTCACGACGTAGTTGCTGGCCAAAACGTGCCCGGCGTGGCAGATGAGCTTGGAGCGGGCATCCACCTCAAACGGCCTGCCGCCTATTCGCTCAACGATGCCCCGAAGATCTGAAACGGCCGTTGGCTCGCCCTCAATTGCACAGACAGTGCCGCCAAAGGAGCTAACCACAAGCTCGGGGCTTGCGATGCTCCGAACTGGATGGAGGCTGCCGAGCTTTGCCCCGAACTCCGCCAAAGGAGAAAGCTCATGGGAGCTCAGAGCGCCACTGACATGAAACACCAGAGCGCCCGGAGTCAGAGCCGAAGTGTCGGCAAGCGCCGACACCACATCTCGAATCGCGCTGTCAGCGCACGCAAGCATCCAACAATCAGCCGCGGGCAGCTCGGCAATGCTACTGACAGCAACCGAGGATGGAACGAACGTCGCCGCCCGTGCCGACGACTCAACGGTACGGTTACAGATCGCGACGCGCGTGCATATGGAGTTGCGGACCAGCAGGGCCCCAAGCGCCCTGCCTACCCGACCACACCCCACGATATTCAGGGTTCGGCTCATGCCGTAAGACTAGCGCAAGAGCAGGAAGAAGATCACGTTGATCACGACGGGAATCGCGGTGGAGGCCAGCAAGGCTACCTGAGAAACGCCCCCATCGAAGAAGCGCGAGAGAATTGAGTTTCCGATAGGGTTCGGGGCGTTAGCCATAATGGTGAGCCCTCCGCCAGCCACGGCTCCACTCATCACGATGTAGCGAAGGTCTGGAGTGCTATCAGGAACTAAGGATGCCAGGTAGGTAATAGCGGCATTATCGTTAAAGGCTGAGAGCCCCAGTGTGGTAAAGAAGAGAGGAACGTCGCTCGCCCGCTCTAGGAGCGGCTCAATCCACCAAGCTTGAAACGAGCCGTGGATGACGAGACCGGCCAGAAAAAATCCGACCAACAGCGGCGCCCTGAGTGATACTGATCTCTGAAAGTGCCGGGTCGCATCAACGAAAGCCAGAAAGAACAGCAGTCCGATGATGAGAAGCCGCGGGCTGTTCGCATGCGTCACCGTCCAGACCAAAAAGAGCACGTTGCCAAGGACGACGCCTGTCGGAACAGAGCGCTCCTGCACGGGATGGTCAAGTTCGAAAGTCGGCACTCTGCCCCGCAGGGCTTTTAGGTCGCGACGCATGAGGATGCCAACTGCCGCTGTAGAGAGGCAGACTGCCGCGACTGCACGTACGCCGAATGTCCAAAACATGAAGCCTGAGTCCCATCCCCAGCGCGTCGCCACCATCAACACCGGAGGCGCTGCGAAGTGAGTCAGGACTCCCCCGATGGAGACGTTACAGAACAGCAGCGCTACGGTAGCGTAGGCAAGCCTCTTGGAGGGGCGGTATCGGAAGAAGTGCTGGGCAAGGAGCAGCGCGCAGATGGTCATGGCTGCCGGCTCGGTGATGAGCGAGCCTAGGATTGGGCCCAGTACCAGGATACTGAACCACCAGGCAACCGGATTGCCTCCCCCGAGGCGCGCCCCTACGGAGAGGATCTTCTCCCCCAAAAAGAGTATCGGCTGCGTTGATGCGATCGCCATCACGACCACGACAAACACTGCCTCATTGAAGTGCGCGGATGTCTCCAAGAAGCTTCGAGCTGTTCCCCACCCCTTGTTGAGGGCGATCGCGCCAAGGAGAGGAACGGCCCAGAGGCCAAAGACTGCCTCGATCTCTCCGAGGTAGTTCATAAAAACAGCGATGAAGCTGACTGGCTCCTCCGCCCCCTCCGCGGCCGCCTCTTCGCTCTCGAGCCACCGCAGGTGGTGAGACTCCTCAAGCTGCTTGGCGAGGCGCGCGAAAAAAGGCGCGCAGAAGGTGTGTAGGATCGCCAGGAGGAAGATGCCTGTAGCAACCAGATTAAGAGGTTCGGCCGAGACCCTGTTGAGCAGAATTTGCTTGAGCGATTCGCCCGCTTGATCCGAGTACGAAGCAACGCTGCGAGGGAACTCAGCAACGCCCGAAGCACCCTCCAAGACGCTCCACGGCGCACCTATGATATCGAGCATGTGCGCGAGAGCACCCATGGGGGGGGAGGATAGACCGGGAAGTGCCGTGAAAAAAGGGGTCGCGGCAAGGCTCTCAGGGCGGCTATAACCGGAGCGAAAGCGTATGGATCCTCGTCCTGTCGACCATCCGGCCCGCGTGTCAGCTATCGTCCTCACGACGGCGCTGCTGGTGGGCCTGCACACTCTCGTTGCCCTGGTCTTGTGGCCCTTCGTGATGCCGCTCCTGTGGTCGATGGTGCTCACTATCGCCACCTGGCCTGCGTTCGTGCGGCTGCGGGCGCTGGCGCCGCGCCGCCCTTGGATACCGGCGGTCGCCCTGTCGCTGCTCCTGGGGGGTCTCCTGCTCCTGGTGGCAGTGCCTCTGCCGCTTGAGTTGGCAGGCGAGCTGCGCCAGCTGGGCTCAACGCTATCCGAGATCGACCCTTCAGCGATGGTTCAAGCGCTCAATCGAGTGCCTCTGTTTGGCGAGACCCTGTCGCAGCAGGCGAACACCCTGCTCACCGATGAGGGAGGCGTGCGCTCTCTTGTGGCCGCTCACCAAGCAGAGCTGGTGCGGTTCGCCACCCAGGCCGCGAAAAGCGTGGCTGAAACCCTTACGATAATTGTCCTGGCCCTCATCGGCTGCTGCATCTTCTACCTGCACGGCGAGTCTATCGCCGCAGAAGCTCGCGCGATCATGCGGCGATTGGGGTCATCGCGAGCGGATGACATCTTCTCGTACATCGGAGCAACGGTTCGCGGGGCAGCCTACAGCGTTATAGCCACGGCGATCGCGCAAGGCACCCTCGCTGGCATCGGGTATGCGATTGCAGGGGCGCCGCTGCCGCTCCTCCTGGCGCTCACCACCATGGTGGTCTCCCTGATCCCCTTCGGGGCCCCGATGCTGTACGTGCCGGTGTCTGCCTATCTGGTCTTCTTTAGCAGCCAGCCCTGGTACTACGGGGTTGGGCTGCTCGCTTGGGGAGTTGTCTTTGTCAGCACCGTAGATAACTTCCTACGGTCAATGCTTATCAGCCATGCGACCAGAGTCTCCCCCATCATTGTGTTTATTGGCGTCGTGGGCGGCGTGCTGGCTTTTGGGCTGCTGGGGGTGTTTATCGGACCGGCGATCATCGGAGTTGCCCGGACTCTGTGGCACGACTTCGCCCAAGATGCAGCCTAGGCGGCCACCGCAACTAGAAGCAGTACGGCGCCGCTTAGAGCGAGATCTCCTGATCCGAGAGCGAGTCAACCTGGGCAGGAAGCGGCAAAAGCTTCTCGTGTGACCCCGCCAACGTCACCGAGCGAACCACCTTAAGCTCATGCCCAAACTCGATGTTCCCCTTCACAGTGAAGGTGCTGGCCTGCACAAGCGACGGGATGACTTTCATTCGAGACTCGAAGTCCTTCAGCAGCCCGTAGAACTGCGGATCGAGCGATACGGAGGGAAGTCCAGGCAAGGTCCTGGCGGGATTCACGGCTAGCGTGAAGTCATCTTTGAGAATGTAGGCATCTGAGCGCACAACGAGAAGATCGTTGTTTGACTTCACCGGGGCAAAGCGACTGCGGGGCACCTGCAAAGCGCGCGCACCCTCGAAGACTTCGATAGCCGCGCCCATCGCGGTTTCAATCTGGATCACCCTGCGGCTTCCGCGGTCCCTGGGATTAACAGTCTTCTTGTTGCTGATGAGCGGGAGCGGGATGCTGCCGTCATGCTCTCTGGCAACACGCACGACTGCCTCCAGGTCGAGCCAGATGTTGTTCGTATTGAAGTGCCGATACCTCTGCACATCCTGAAACTCCGGAATTATCTCCCCGCCTGGAGCTGTCGGCGCTTGGCTGCTCTCGCGCAAAACGAGCCGACCAGAGCTCTTGCGTCGAGCCAGGTGGCCGCCTTTGGCGTCGGCTTTCGTGCGCTCGGCCGTCTCCATCAGGAACGGCGCTCCTGAAGACGCAAAGTATCCTAAAATCGAGGGCTCTACAGTGGCCCCGAGGTTGTCCGCGTTCGCCACGAAGGCGTAACGCTTCCCCATCGAAAGTAGCTTTTCCGCTAATCCAGTTGCCAAGAGAGCTGCGTAAATGTCTCCGTGGCCGGGCGGGTTCCAGTTGAGGTCCTCTACTGGCTCTTCCGCGGGAGACATCGTATCGACGTAGATCTTGGGGTGCCGATGCTGCAGGAAGCTGACAGGCAATCCGCCAGGGCTTAAGTCGCCGTAGGGCGCCATCGCCTTCTTCACGTCGGCATCGGTAGAGAAGCTCGTCATGTGGATCAGCGGAATGGTATGTCCGCACGACGCGCCGAGAACCTGAAGCTGCTTTGCGATGACGTCGTTAAAGGTGAGCCCTTCTTTGACCCGCAAGAGAGACTTGGCGCGCTCTAGCCCCATGGTCGTCCCGAGCCCGCCGTTCAGCCTAATGACTGCAAGTTTTCCGAGCAGCTTCGAGCCCTCACCTAGTGCGTTGTTGCAGGTCGATACCTGGCTGAAGCAATCGATCTCCTTAAGGGGCTCAATCTCGGCTTCCGTGATTATGCCGGTCTTGCCCAGAATAACGTCGTGAAAGAGACGCTCGAAGTTCTTGATGACCGCTTCGGGCAGCCCATCTCGGCGCATCAGCGCGGCCGCCTTCTCTAGCCCTTCTTTTCCCTTGCTTGCGACCAACTCAGAAACTCCCTGGTTAACAGAGCGCGATCCACAATCTGCAAGGCTGCAACTGGTCGACAACCGGTCAGCGAGGCGCTGGCAGACCCGCCAACATCATGCAAAAAAAAAGCGCTTTGCGCACTATAGTTCCTTAGGGGGCTCCCTTCAGGGCCGCAAGATTGCCAGCGGCGGCTCGAAAGACGGCAGCCTCCGAGCGCTCGATTGCGCACGGGCCGGTGCCAGCGGGTATGAGAGCCGCCTCGCCGTCCTTAAGACTAAGGCCGTCGCCGGAGCGTTGGGATGTAACCTTGACACTCCGCCCAAGGCAAAGCAGCACTTCGGGTTGCCCCTCCTCCGGTACAAACTGAGCCGGCGCAGAGCCATGCGGCAGAATTCGCAGGGAGAACTCAGTAGCGGGAATCGGAAGCTCGGCGAATCCCCCTCCGACAGGCTGAACCGGGATCGCCTCGGGGCGCCCACACGAATAGTCGAGCATGGAGATGAGCGTAGAGACGTCTTTGAATTTCGGCGTGAGCCCGGCGCGCACGACGTTGTCTGAACACGCCATGCACTCAACCAAGTCGCCCTCAAGGTAGGCGTGTGGCACGTTTGGCCCGATGTAGACAGCCGACCCGGGCAACACGTCTACGACGTTGAGCACGAAGATGGCTAGCAGCCCGACATCTCCGTTGCCGTACCGCGGGCGCAGCCGATCGAGGATCTCAACCTCTCGCGGAATCGACTCCTCGTCCCGGAAACGGGCTGCAATCGAGAGTACTGTCTGCTCCACTACTGCTCGGGGAGATTCAAGCAGCGCTGCGAGCACCGCACGCCGCACGGCGGGCTCCCCACCCTTACGCTCTGCCTCGCCAGCGAGCTTCTCCCCGAGCAGGCTCTTTATCTCTGGAAAACGGGATAGCACGTCTCTCATCGACGACTCGTCCCGAAATCCGTACAGCAAGGACACTGGAGAGAGAGGCACACCGACCTCGGGCTTGTGCGATGCATCTGGGTAGTTGATCGGGTCGAGAATGTGGAGCTTGTGGGCAAGCTCAAGGTCCGGGTGCGCCTGTATTGAGAGCCCCCAAGACGGATCAACTGAGAGCACCTTGAGCATAAACGGAAGCGCCTGCGGGTGCCGCTGAGTCCCAAGTAGGCTCGGGTGCTTCCTGGGCAGATCGGCCAGGGATGTCCACGTGCCGTCCGGGAGCTGCACCGAGGAGCACCCCTTGGGGTGTCCGCCTAGCCAGAACTCAGCCAACGGCTCCTCAGGCGCTTCGCCTGGAAGCATGGCAGCGATGCGCGAGGCTCTTCCGACTTTTCCCCACGTATAGCGTTGTATAGAGCCTTGTAGCCGTAGTGGCCTCCGAAGAGCATCGGCGGCTTGATCTTTTAATGGTGTACTACTGGTCATATTAGCTGATCGCTCCCCAGATCCCCGCGCGCCACCTGGTAGAGGCTTTGAACCGCAGTGATCCAGGACTCTCGGAGGCTACCGACAAACCCTCTGCCGAACAAGGGCATCTGTCAGTCGCAACGCGTTCCCTAATATCCTGAATTGGCGAGATAAATCGACTTCTTCGAAGACCTTCGTTCCAGGCTTCAGTAAGCCCCTAAATACCTGTACCATAGAAGGGTTGCGTCTTTTCTGCCGTACTGTATGCGCGTTGCATGCCTCTACATACCTAAGGGCTCTGGCTCACTCGGCCAGACATTCAACGTCGTCAAATACCTGCTCTTCAATTCGACTCACTTCAATAACCAGCTCCAGGAGATGGCGGAAAACACGACTGCGCCCTTTTCGCTTGAGTTCTACTCGGCCGACGGAGTGATCTACGGCACAATCGTCGGAGAGGACGCCACGCTCCAGCACATCTGCTCAGCGATGTACGGCTGGTACCCAGACCTCGAGATTCGCGACATCCCAGACTACACCGAGCAACTCAACGGCAACGTGCTCGTCGGATCGTCAGACATGCGTCTTGAGTACTCGGATGTCTACCCGCTTCAGACCTACAAGAACTTCAGCTGGAACAGCATGGCCCCAATCCTGACCGCGATGTCCCGCATTCCACAGGACGACCGGATGCTGATGCAGGTCCTGGTTCGGCCGATTAAGGACACCCCTCAGCTCCACGCGAGCTTGGCGTTCTCGCGATTCATAAGCCACTTCACTCGCTGGAAGCACTCGCGCACCTGGATGCGCCGTTCTCGGCTACCAGAAACAGAGAAGCAGATTCAGGAGAAGTGCCGCACCCGCTTGTTCCGGACCACTGTGCGGATCAGCTCTTTCCGGGAGATGCCAGAGAAGGCTTCGCGGGTAGATGTGCGCCGGGCTAAGCAGCAGCTGGCGAGAAGCATCATGTCCGTCGCAAGCATCACGCAATACCTGAGCACAACCGACCAGAATCGTCTGAGTTTTCGTCCCGTGGCCTTCGGCTCGGGAGTAGCCAAGAAGATCCAGCAGCGCCGGTTCGACCGCCCGTTCCGCCTCTCGTCGCACGAGGTGACCACCCTTTGGCACCCGCTCGGGCTTGGCAATGCTCCGTGCGTTCCGCAGGTGTTCTCGCGCAAGGCTCCCCCGCCTCCGACGCTGCCGGCTGTCACCGGAGACCCGCAGATCAGCTTCTTCGGGCACACCAACTTCCGCGACCAGCAGGCAGACTTCGGCATCCGACGTTTCGACCGCCGTCGCCACCTCTACATCGTCGGCAAATCAGGCTACGGCAAGTCGTGCCTGCTGCAGCTCCTGGTCAGGGCTGACATCGAGCACGGACACGGCTGTGCGGTCCTGGACCCGCACGGAGACCTGGTTGACGACATTCTGAAGGCGATTCCGCAGCGCCGCCACAAGGACGTGGTCCTCTTCGACCCAGCCGACCTCCAGTTCCCGCCCAGCTTTAACCCGATGATCCCGTCGCGCCCGGACCAAAAGATGCGGGTTACGTTGAGCTTCCTGGACACGTTCAAGCGCGTCTTTGGGGCGGCATGGTCAGACAAGATGGATCACCTGCTGCGCTACTCGATTATCGCCCTCGTGAACATCCCTGGCACGAGCATCGTGTCGCTGCGCAGGATGCTCTCGGACGACGACTTCCGGCAGGAAGTTGTGAAGCGCTGCCCTGACGAGTCTGTGCGCAGGTTCTGGGATGTTGAGTTTCCGGCGCGCCGCGGCGAATTCGAGGCTGGACCGGTTTCCCAGCTTCTCAACAGGCTCGATGAGCTGCTCGCCACTGACATGATGCGAAACATCCTCGGGCAGCCGACAAACAGCTTCGACTTCCGCGAGTTCATGGACAGCCGCAAGATCGTGCTCTTCAAGATCTCAAAGGGCGTGCTCGGCGCAGAAAACGCATCGCTGCTTGGCTCGCTCATCACCTGGAAGCTCTACGAAGCCGCCATGTCGCGCGCTGACACGTCGGCCGAATCCCGCCAGGACTTCTACTTCTACGTTGATGAGTTCCAAAACTTCGCGACTGGCTCGTTCGGCGAGATCTTGAGCGAGTCGCGCAAGTACCGGCTGTGCATGACCTTCGCCAACCAGTACCTCGGGCAGTTCGCTGGAGACGTGAAGGCCTCAGTCTTCGGAAACATTGCAAACCTCATCACGTTCCGCACTGGCGCATCGGACGCCGGCACGGTCGCTAACGAGCTCAAGCCCAGGTTCTCTGCCGATGACCTGCTCAACCTTCCGCTGCGCGAGTTCTACGTGAAGATGTGCATCGACGGCGAGGTGCAGGAGGCCTTCTCGGCCAAGACCATGGAGCTGAAAAACCCGGAAAATGCCAGCCAGAACGTCCAGGCGATCATTGAGGCCTCACGCAAGAAGTACGCTACCCCGCTCGCCCAGGCCGAGGAGCTTTTGGCTCTCTCCGAGATCATGTCTCCGCGAGCGATCGGCATCCGATAGCCCCACCTAGCGCAAAAGCTGTTTTATTTTGGGCCCCTGAGCAGCGATTCGGCGCCCCGGCTAATCTAACGCTCAGAGGGGCATCATTGTCGGCCACAGCGGCCTGCCCCTAAAAGGGCTCTCATGCACACCGTTGCGCTCTTCGGAGCAGGAAAGATCGGCGAGGCTATTTCGGCGCTCTTGGCCTCCTCTGGCCGCTACAAAGTTCGCGTCTGCGATGGCGACTTGGCGCGCGCCACTGCGATCGCTTCTCAGTGGAAGTCCTGCGAGGCTCACCAACTCTCTGTGTCTGACCCCGCCGCCATGAAGGCGCTGCTCCAAGGATGCTCTCTCGTCATGAGCGCCCTGCCCTTCGCCTGCAACAAAGCGGTCGCTCAGGCCGCAGCCGATGTGGGAGTTCACTACGCGGACCTGACTGAAGACGTGGACTCCTCGCACTTCATCGCCAGTCTTGCCACCAAGTCGTCGGTTTGCTTCATCCCGCAGTGCGGCATCGCTCCTGGATTCGTGAGCATCGCAGCAGCGCACCTCGTTAGGCTCTTCGACAAAGTTGACACCGTGAAGATGCGCGTGGGCGCCCTCCCGATCTACCCAACCAACCGGCTCAAGTACAACCTGACCTGGTCAACAGACGGCCTGATCAACGAGTACTGCAATCCCTGTGAGGTAATCCTCGACGGGCGGCTGATCAAGGTTCCCCCTCTGGAGGGGTACGAGCGATTCTCGCTCGACGGAGACGAGTACGAGACGTTCCACACCTCAGGCGGTCTCGGAACGCTGTGCCACACCCTGAACGGCAAGGTTCGGGAGCTGAACTACAAGACCATTCGCTACCCAGGACACCGCGACCTGATGGCATTTCTGCTCGAAGACCTGCGCTTCCACGACGACCGTGACACGCTGAAAAAGATCCTTGAGCGCTGCCTCTCAACCACAAAGCAGGACAAGTGCATGATCCTCGTCGAAGCCACTGGCAGCGACGGAGGGCGATTCTGCCAGAAGACCTACGCCAGCACGGTCTACAACCAGGTTATCTTTGGGCAGCACTTCGGGGCGATCCAGGCCACTACTGCCGCAGGCATCTGCGGCGTCATCGACCTGCTCCTCGAGGGGCAGTTCAAGGGGAAGCGCGGGCTGATCAAGACCGAGGAGATCCCTCTGCTCGACTTTCTTGGGAACGAATTCGGCCGGATCTTCCGCGACGAGAAGGCTCTCAAAGGGCTGTCGTAGCCTCGACTCAGGCGCCCTACCTCTTTCAGTAAAGAGACGCGAAGTCCCGACTATGCTTCTTCGAGGACCTTAATGATGCGGTCGAGCGCCAGGTCTAAGTCTTGGCGCGAGATCGTAAGCGGCGGTGCGAGCCGAATCGTCTGCATTCGAGTGTCCTTGCACAGCACGCCAGCCATCTTGATGCGCTTGCAGAAATCCTTCGCTGTTCCTGCTGCTGGGTCGATATCAAGCCCGATCATGAGGCCTTTCCCGCGCACCTCTTTCACGACTCGTGACTTCATCGCGCGCAGGCGCCCGAGCGCGTGGGCGCCAAGCTCTGTGGCCCGCTCGTGGGGCTTCTCCTCACGGATGAGGGCTATAACCTCTCGCGCAATCGCGCACGCAAATGGGTTTCCTCCAAAGGTGCTGCCGTGTGTGCCTGGCGTAAAGACCTTCATCACTGACGCATTCGCAGCGATGCACGAGATCGGAATGATGCCGCCGCCGAGGGACTTGCCGAGGATGTACATGTCTGGCTGAACGCCTTCGTGCTCGCACGCGAACACCTTGCCCGTCCTGCACAGTCCGGTTTGAATCTCGTCTGCCACCATCAAGATGTTTCTTCGGGTGCAGATCTCTCTCAGGTTTCGGATAAACCCAGTCGGCGGGATTATGACGCCGCCCTCTCCGAGAATCGGCTCGAAGATGATGCCAGCCGTGTACTCGTTAATCGCATCTTCGACCGCTGCCGGATTGCCGTACTCCACCAGGCGGAACCCCCCGGTAAACGGCCCGAAGCCTTTCTGGCTCAGGGGCGACGAGCTAAACCCAACGATGGTTGTCGTTCGGCCGTGGAAGTTGTCCTTGAACACCAGGATCTCGGCGCGGTTCTCCGGAATCCCTTTAACCTCGTAGCCCCACTTTCGAACCGCCTTGACTGCCGTCTCAACCGCCTCAGCGCCCGAGTTCATGAGCAGAACCTTGTCCATTCCGCAGAGCTGGGCCAGGTCCTTACAGAGGTAGGCGACGGTGTCGGCGTAGAAGGCCCTGCTCACCAGCGTGAGGGTGTCGAGCTGCGCGTGGGCAACTTTGGCGATGCGCGGGTTCTGATGGCCGAAGTTGACGGCGCTATAGGCGCTCAAGCAATCGATGTAGCGGTGGCCATCGACGTCTTCAACCCAGGCGTTCTGCCCCGAGCGGATGACCACTTCGAGCGGAGCGTAGTTCTGCGCCGAGTAGTGCTCGGTCATCTCGATCAGCTCGCGAGACTTCTCGTAGTCGTTTGCCATAGCTGCTGCAGAGAGTGGTTTCATAGCCATACGTGCTCCTTATAGTATACCGCAGCGCGCCGTCTCGCGACTACTGAAGAAAACGAGGGGTTTAAGCCTCGAAGCGCCCTCAACGCCGAACGAGAACGCAGCCCTATGCTCTGCGCGCCTAGAACTTGGCAAAGCCTGGGAAGCGCGGGAACGGGATTACATCGCGTATGTTCTGCATTCCCGTCACGTACATCAGGAGCCGCTCAAAACCGAGACCGAAGCCTGAGTGCGGCACCGTGCCAAACTTGCGGAGCTCAAGGTACCACCAGTAGGCAGACTCATCGAGTCCCATTGCGCGTATCTTGCCGAGCAGAACGTCGTGCCGCTCCTCTCTCTGAGAGCCACCTACGATCTCCCCGAGCCGCGGCACCAGCACATCCATGGCGCGGACGGTTTTGCCGTCCTCGTTGAGGCGCATGTAGAACGCCTTGATGTCTTTGGGGTAGTTCACGACCGTGACCGGGCCCTTCACGTGATCATCTGTCAGGTAGCGCTCGTGCTCAGACTGGAGGTCGATGCCCCAAGACACGGGATACTCGAAGCTGCGGCCGCTCTTCTCAAGGATCGAGATCGCCTCTGTGTAGTCGAGCCGGGTGAACTGCGACTCAGCTACCGACTGAAGGTTGGAGATGTGCCCGGGCTGAGCCCACTCCTGAGCCGCCAGAAACTCAAGGTCCTTCGGGCACTTCTCGAGAAGCTCGCGAATGACCGCCTGAACGAACTCTTGGGCTAGGGACATGTTGTCCTCCAGCTCGTAGAAAGCCATCTCGGGCTCAATCATCCAGAACTCGGCCAGGTGGCGGGTGGTGTTCGAGTTCTCGGCACGAAAGGTCGGGCCGAACGTGTAGATTTTAGAGAGCCCCATGGCACAGATCTCGCCCTCGAGCTGTCCGGACACAGTCAGGCTCGCCGGCTCTTTGAAGAAGTCCTCAGCGAAGTCGACCTTGCCGTTGACTCGCGGCGGATTATCGATGTTGAGCGTGGTGACGTGAAACATCTGTCCCGCGCCTTCACAGTCGGAGGTGCTGATGATCGGAGAGTTTAGGTAGAAGAATCCCCTGTCCTGAAAGAATCGGTGAATGGCGAAGGCCGCTGCTGACCGCACGCGCAGCACGGCTCCCATGGTCGCTGTGCGCGGCCGAAGGTGGAGAACTTCGCGCAGGAACTCAAGCGAGTGGGCCTTCTTCTGGAGCGGGAACTGCTCTGGGTCGGCCTCTCCCACTAACTCTAGCGCCTTCGCCTGGAACTCGTACTTCTGGCCTTTGGCGGGCGAGAGCACCAGCTCTCCTTCAGCGCGGATGGAGGCGCCTGTCGTTAACTTAGCGGCCACCGCCTGGTAGTCGGGGTTCGTGGGGTCGAGAACGAGCTGCAGATTGCCGGCACAGGTGCCGTCAGAAAGCTCGATGAAGGAGACTCGCTTAGACTGGCGGTGAGTGCGGATCCAGCCGCCTATCGTCATCGCCCCGACCGGGACTCGGTCCTCAAGGATCTCTCGTATAGTTGTAAGCCGCGCCATCGTTACCACGCTCCTTAGTAGAGCCGGCGGCTGCCCGTCGGGCATGTCGCCCCCTGCCAGAGCAGCACGCCACCTGCCAGAGCAGCTCAACGAGTTGGGCGGCTGCACAAGGCGCGCCGGCAATGCGGGAAAAAGTATCGGGGTGACAAGATTTGAACTTGCGACCTCTAGTTCCCAAAACTAGCGCTCTAGCCGGGCTGAGCTACACCCCGATGCAAATTGACCGGCAGAGGTTATCTGCTTAGCAGGGAGGAATCAAGTTCCTGTTAATCTGGGCGTTTTTGTGGGAAACTGACTCCCTGTCAACGTTCGCGCACGCGGTGCTCAAGCCATGTCGACCTCTCCTCAAACTGCAGCCAAAGCAAGCTACTTAGTGCTGCGGGTTCCAGACATTGATCGCTGCGCAGAGTTTTATCGTCTGCTCGGACTGCCCGTCAGCCGTGAGCAGCACGGCTCCGGTCCGGCTCACTACTCTTTTCCCTTTGGCTCTGAGACCGTCTGCGAACTTTACCCTGCCCGAGGGTTCGGCAAGGGCGCGTCGGCCGTGCGGCTGGGCTTCGTAGTGCCGGACATCGACGCCGCACGAGCTGCCTTGTCGCAAGCGGGTGTGACGATCACGCCCGGGAGCAGCGAACGGTCGTTTGTAGCGCTCGATCCGAGCGGAAATCAGGTCGAGATCTCTCAAGCCTAGTAGCCGATGCTGTTTTTGCGCAGGCACAGCACGCGCCAACCTGCCTGCGAAGCTATTGGGCGCGGAGATATTATTTAGAGCCCGTCGAAGAAGCCGCCAAGGAGCTTGCCGAGCCTCGTGAGCTGCTCAGGGTTACCGAGCAGCCAGTCCATGTACGTCTGAGAGAGCTCAAGCTGAATGCCCGGCTGCTGCCCGCGATTCACCGGATTTCGGTAGTGAAGGCCCGGGAAGATCCTGTCTGGGCCAGCATTGAAATCGTTCGAGCGAAGCAGCTCCGTTAGCTCGCGCTTCACGGGATCAGAGGCTCCTCCGCCAATAAAGATGCGGTGCACCCTGCCAGCCGTGCTGCAGCAGTGCACCGCGAGCACCATCTGGCTCTCTTTCACGAGAGACAGCAGGCGCGGCTCATCGAAACGGCTTGAGGTGATGTGGAGCGGATGCTCACCGCTACCAGCGTGCGGGATGAGAGCCTTGAAGGCGTAGTAGTGCAGGCGATCGCCGGCGATGATGTCTGCCAGGACGTCTGTGCCGCGCTCCATTAAGCCGCCATGCCAGGCCGCGCACAGCTTGTTCGTTGAGCCACGCCGCTCCCGGACCTCGTAGTCTACACCCTCACGGAAGTGTCGCTTCAGCTCTGCGTACGAGCGGAACAGCTCGCTCTCACGCATCTCAGCCATAGAGGCCGAGAGCTCGTCGAGCCCGGGCCTGCGAGACTTTTTCGCCTGAGGTGATGGAGATGGCGCTCGGTGGTTCAACGTCATGACTAGGGACGCTTCTGTTTAGGCGGCAGACGCCATGAAGGATAGATCTTTGGGCACAAAAAAGTCAAAGAGGCTTACAGGAAGGGAGCCGAATTTGCTCGGCATTCTGGCCAAAG
The DNA here is from genome assembly GCA_900299035.1 of Pseudomonadota bacterium. Taxonomy (GTDB): domain Bacteria; phylum Bdellovibrionota_C; class UBA2361; order UBA2361; family OMII01; genus OMII01. Next base: position 2,210 of record OMIG01000230.1, on the reverse strand, counting down.
CTGCGCCCTGCAGGAATACGGCGAGGCACCGGCCGCCGATCTGCGCTTGGCAGCGGCGAGGCCTTAGCCGATTCGGATTCCTCACTGAGCTTGAAGCGGCTCGGGAGCGCGGCCGAGCTTTAGTCTCGTGTTCACGCCACCAACCTCACCCACGACAACCTCAGCCGGCGAGATGCTCCTCACATACGTGCCTCGCGAGCCGATAACGGTGCCCTCGCGCAGCAGGAACCCGATTCCTGCTGCATCTTCGACAGATGCTGCAAGGCGGCCCTCAATATCTCTAACGATCGCGACCAGCCTAAGATCGGAAAGCTCCAGATCCTCCAGGCGCGATACCCGGCGTCGAGCAGGGCTGGGCTGCGGGATCGAAAACGGGTCCTTCAGGGGCTCGTCAGGGCTCTCTGCCGGCGGCTTCTTCTTGCTGCGCGAGGCAGTTTTTCTTTTTTGCGCTTTGGCAGCCTCTGTAGTGGGCCCTATCGCTACCCTCTGGGGAATTGGGGCAACGGCAGGATGATCGAGCATGTAGCCGATCGCTAGGATCGAGACTGAGGTGAGAGCCAGCACCACGTTGCGAAAGCTCATGGCTCTCCTGCTTGCACAACTGCCGCACCGCGGCGCGCCTGCGACCGCACGAATGGGCTTCCGGCGCCGAGGATATTCGTGAGCCGGTCGAGTGAGCGGTACGATATCGCTTCGGCCACTGCTTCTTCTGACACGGTGTCAGCCTCGCTTAGATCAGCAATGGTTAGCGCCACTCGTAGCACTCGGGTGTAGCCACGGGCGCTGAGCCCCAGCCTCTTTATCGCCTCGGCTAAGAGCCTCCGCGCGGCGTCGGGCATGCGAAGGCCTGCCCGAAGGGTGCTATCGGACACCTCCGCGTTGAGCGTCGACTGGCGCGCAAGCTGCCGCTGCCGCGCAGCCAAGATTTTGTGGGCGGGGATCGACGAGCCGCTTGGCTTCACGCTCGGCGCCCACACCAGCCTGTCGACATCAACGGACTCTAGCTCCACGTGCAGGTCTATTCTGTCTAAGATCGGCTGCGAGAGCTTCGCCACGTAGTCTCGGATGGCGTGGTGCGAGCAGCGGCAGCCGCCGGCTTTTGAGCCAAACCTTCCGCATGGGCACGGGTTCATCGCTGCAACGAGCTGAAAGCGCGCGGGGTAGTTCAGCGACGCCTTGGCGCGCGCTACCTGCACCCAGCCAGTCTCTAGCGGCGAGCGCATCGCTTCGACGGTGCTGCGCCTGAATTCAGGAAACTCGTCAAGGAATAGCACTCCGCGGTGCGCCAAGCTGACCTCTCCGGGCCTAGGCATCGCGCCGCCGCCAACCAACCCGGCGTCGCTGATAACATAGTGCGGCGCACGGAACGGGCGCACACCGGCCAGCACCGGCGCGGTGCGCTGGCGGCCAATGCTGTGTATTCGCAGCACCTCAAGGATCTCACTCGGAGAAAGTGGCGGCAGCAGCGATGGCAGGCGCTCGGCGAGCATGCTCTTCCCGCACCCTGGCGGCCCGAGCATGAGCAGGTTGTGCCCTCCGGCAGCAGCGATGGAGAGAGCGCGCTTGGCTGCGCTCTGCCCCAAGACATCGTCGAGAGTTTTAAGGCACGACTGGGAGTCGAAGTTCGGCTTCTCGGCGTAGGTCGGCTTCTCCGCCCCCGCCAACACCCGCAGAGCTTGGGGGAGCGACGACACGGCTATCGCCCGAACCCCGCTCACCACGGCAGCCTCAGCACTGTTGGCCGCAGGGACCATGATGTACTGCAAGCCCGCTTGGGCGGCCGCGAGAGCGTGCGCTGTTAGTCCGGGAGTCTCCTTTACTTCTCCTGTGAGCGAGAGCTCGCCGACTGCCGCGATCTTTTCGAGCGCAGGCTGAGGCAGCCCACCAGCCGCGCAGGCGAGCGCTAACGCGATCGGCAGATCGAAGGAGGCGCTCTCCTTCTTAATCTCAGCAGGCGCCAGGTTTACCAGGATAACGCCCGGCATGTCGTAGCCCGAGTGCTGGAGCGCTGTGAGGATCCGGTCACGAGACTCGCGAACCGGCGCCCCGCCAAGGCCCAGAATAGTAAACTTGGCGTTGCCTTCCTTTATGTGGACCTCGACGTCCACAGGGATGGCGTCGAGCCCGAAGATGCAGCTTGAGTGAGCGGTTGCAAACATATCTCTGGTGTATTCGGAGACCGCCCAGTTTTGTTGCCGCCCTCCCCCAAC
>OMIG01000229.1 GCA_900299035.1 Pseudomonadota bacterium | reverse complement strand
TACCTTGAGCGCGCGAAAGGCAACCTTGCGTTCCGAAACAGCGACTGGAGGAAGTCGGTGGGGCACTTCACGGAAGCTGCGCTGCTGCTCAAAGACGCCGCCTCAAACCCATCGCGCCCGGGGATACAGAACATCGCGCTCTCTTCCGCCCGCTCGTTCAAGGATGCAGCCGAGGCAGCCATGCGGCTTGGAGACCTCGACTCGCAGGTATCGCTGCTCAATCAGGCCGCCCATGTGCTTGAATCTGTTGCGGTCGGCTTCGTTATCCCGGCATCACGAGAAAACCTTCTTTCCTGGGCGAAGAAGCACCGGCTTGAGGCGAAATTCGCGGCTCAACAACGAGACTCTGTCGCCCCACTCCGCTTCCCCCCGACAACCTAGAGCCGAAGCTACCGAACCCCGGGCGAGCTTAAGAACAAGCACGGACCTGTCTGCGCCTGCAGTAGCACAGATTCAGCTCGATCATAGACGGCTAGGCTCCCAGGCACGATTCTTCGTGCGTGAACATGTCAGCCTGAACTGAGGAGACTGCATGCGGAACCTTCTCCACGTAGCCACAGCAAGCTTGCTTGCATTGAGCACTCTCGGCTGCTCAACAACACTCTCACCGGAGGGGTTTCGAGTCGTTGAGGCCGACGAAAAGATGGTCAGCGAGTGCGACTTTATCGGCTCTGTTGAGGGCGGCTCAGGGATCGGCGGCATGTCACAGGAGACCGGAATGCAGAACGCAAAGAATCAGGCGATCGAGGCGGCAGCCGACCGGGGCGCAACACACATCGTGATTGACAATATCACTGGCGGCTACGCCCCGTACGTCAATGGACGCGCCTACCGGTGCTAGGGGCACTCGGCAAGCGCAGCTCGTCCACAAGAAAACAGAACAGCGAGAGACCTATGAAGAAAAACGTCATTCAATGCCGCACGAATCCTGCCCTCCGAATGCTCTCAAGAGCCTTGGTGAGCATTGCGTTCGTCCTGCCTCAAGCAGCTGCCGCCATCGAAAATGATTCGCCTCCTTTTGACTGGGAGCCAACGGCCACGACGCGCTACATAAAGGTAACCAGCCTCTCAGACTCAGGCAGAGGGACTTTGCGTGAGTGTGCGCTCGCCCAGGGCTCTCGGGTGTGCCTCTTTGAGGTGGGCGGCACCATCAAGCTAAAGTCCGACATAACGATAAAGTACGGCGACGTGTTCTTCGCCGGGCAGACGGCTCCAGCGCCTGGAATAACGCTTACCCAGGCCGGAGTCGCTATTCAAGCGCCAAATGTCGAGATTCAGCACATCGCCATCCGCCCCGGCGACTCAACTGCGGGTTCGCCGCCAGGCCAACGCAACGGCATCAGCGTCGGAGGCTACGAGCCACGCGCAGCCTACAACGTGTCCCTGCGAAACCTCTCCCTCACCTGGGCCATCGATGAGAACTTCTCCACCTGGTACCAAACGACCCACGACGTGTGGCTGCAGAACTCTATCGTTGCCGAAGGGCTCCACGACTCTATTCATCCCAAAGGGCCGCACAGCGACGGCGTCCTGATCGGAACCGACACGAAAAACGTCACGCTCAACGCAAACCTGGTTGCTTTGAACTTCGACCGCAACCCGTACGTTGAACCAGGTGCAAGCGCTAAGCTCACCAACAACGTCGTGTACGGCTGGGGAACTCGGGGCCCTTGGAATATCTGCAACCTGACAAACAACTTTGAGAACCTATCTCCCGTTGTCGGCGCCTTCATCGGAAACCTTTGGATCCCGGCCAGCTTCAGCTACCAGCAGGACGCCGCAATCTACGCCGGTATTATCGCCCCCACGAGCCAGGTCTTCGTGCACGACAACTACGGCCCGGGGCGACCTAACGACGCCTTGCCAGACTCAGCGATTACGTCACTCGTGGACCCATCAGTGCTCACCACAACCTGCCCCTTCAGCTCTGGCTGCTCGGCCGCTCTATCCGCTGCAAATACTGAGAGCTTCGTCCTGGCACATGCAGGCTCTCGCCCGAAGCAGCGTTCCTCTATCGACAAGCGAATCGTGAGCGACGTGCAGAACAGGACGGGCAGCATTAAGGACTGCCTAAGCGGCTGCTCAAATGCTGCAGGAAGAGTTCCCTCCACCCGAACGACGCGGCGTTCGCTGCGAGTGCCGATCAATCCGACCGGAGACAGCGACGGCGACGGCACCTCAAACTTTGACGAGTGGCTGGTGGGGTACACTAACCAAGTCGAGTAGCGTCTGCATCGCAAGAGCTCGTCAGAGAGCGCAGAGTGCTGAGCCTGGCATCCGCCCGGTTGAGTGCGCCTGAAGACAGCGGGCATGACGTATGAGGTAGCGAACAGTTCGCTTCCTATTTCACAAGGCGAGCTCGCCTGAGCGGGATTTGTTTCCGACGTGCCAGGCGAAACTTCCATGCCATCGATCATGCAAGCTTGAGAGCAGGCGGTAGTACAAGGTGCGCCACTAACTCTTGAGCCGCACACGGACTCATGCACAAAGGCAACCTCATGAAACAGATTATCTCCGCTCTAGCTCTTCTTCTCTTCTTCACGTCGAGTGCGCTCGCAGCAACCTGCGACCCGGGCTACTACAAGGCAAACGGCAACTGCTACGCGTGTTCCCCTGGAAGCTTCAGCACCACCACCAATGCCGCGTCGTGCACGACGTGTCCAGATGGCCAGATTCAGCCGCTTTCGGCTCAGACTTCTTGCACGGCGTGTCCCGCAGGACAGGTCTCGAACCCTAGCCGCACAGCATGTGTGGTCCCAACAAACACCCCAACCCATACTCCCTCTGCCACGCCGACGGATACTCCGACCGTCACACCAACCAACACCCCTACTCCAACCTTCACAGCGACGGACACTCCAACAACCACCCCCACGAGCACGGCGACCCCAACAAACACCCCGTCCCACACTCATACAAGCACCTCGACTCCCACACCGACTTCGACTGCAACAGCAACGCCAACGTACACTCCCACGAACAGCGCCACGCCATCGAACACGCCCACGGCCACCCCGACTAGCTCGTCTACCCCGACGGCTAGCCCAACTGCGTCGAGCACTCCAACAAAGACTCCGACGAACTCGGCAACTCCAACAGCGACGCCAACAAGCACCGAGACCAGCACTGCGACGCCAACATTGACTCCCACCGTGACCGAAACCCCAACGAGCACCCCAACCGATACCCCAACACCCACCGACACGCCCACAAACAGCCCGACAGCGACCTCAACGCCAACTAACACGCCAACCTTCACTGACACTCCAACGCATACGCCGACCCTGACTAGCACCCCTACATCGACGCCGACGAGCACTCCGTCGGAGACGCCAACGAGCACGCCGACCGAAACACCAACAAACACTCCGACCAGTACCGACACGCCGACGATCACCCCAACCGCAACTGACACTCCGACCGCGACCTCAACGGAGACAGCCACCGCAACCCCCAGCGCGACACCGAGCGGCACGGCCACCCCGACCTCGACGCCGACTGACACGAGCACTCCCTCGCCCACGGCCACAGACACGCCGCTGGTAACAGACACGCCGACACCCAGCCCGACACCAACATCTGCACCAGTGGCAGGCGACCTAGACGATGACTTCTTCCCTGAAGCGGCGTTCGTCGCCAACAATGCTGCTGAAGTGGTCCTAAACCTCGGCACCACTCCAACAAAGCTGTCCCTGAACGGCAGTGGCGTAGTGGGTGCCGACGTCGGCCGTGCGCCGGGAGCAGAGAAGTACGCTCTCATCGTGGCCAAGCTGCTGAGCGCGAAATTTGTCTGGAGCGCCGTAGATATTGTCACCGAGAAGGCGACCGTGTTTGCCGAGGTCTACCCGCTCGGCTCGCCGGTGGTGGGATGCTACGCCGGAAATACGTATGCACCTGCTGTGTTCGTGAAGAGCAAGTCTCGCCCTGCAGTCAGGATGTTTGCGTCCCCAGCAGACCTAACGGTGCCGCTGCCAGCGGGAACGGTGACGGCCGTTTGTGGCATGCCTGAGGGCGGACTAAGCTCAGCGTTTGCTCTCGTGAGCAATTCGGATGCGTTCTACGTAACAGCAAGGAACGGCCCCCGGACACTTTTCTCAAGCCCAAATCTCGACAGCCGCTTCCGGGACATCAAGCTTGGCACAGCTTCGCGGGGGACCGATCGCACACCAGCCCCAGTTGTGCTCGCCCGTCTGGGAACCAAACAGGTTCTGCGGGTCCTCAATCGCTCCAACCGTTGGAAGGCCGTGCCTCTGCCCAAGGTGCCAGTGGGCAGCAGCTTCACAGCCCTCTACGGAATCCGGGCTGGCACATCGACGTACGTGGTGCTTCAGGTGATGAACAAGGCAAAAGCAACTTCATACGTTAAAGTGCTCGTGCCAGCAGAGATGCTATAAGGGAGCTGCGTCAGAGACGCTGGATGGGCGGAGGTGGCTGATTTTTGCGGAGATACCTGCGTTGGTATTGGTGCGGGGAAGGAATTAGAGGCCTGGCCTCGACGGTGAGCGCGTTCTTCCTCGGGAACGTTCACGTTCACGTGCACGAGCACGTTCACGTCCGGGTATGAAGCATGTATCCGGGGTCGCTAGGGGCGGAAGCCCCTAGCCCGTCATTCGAATCCTCGCTTTGCGAGGTTCGAATAGGAGCTATACAGCCGTCATTCGAATCCTCGCCTTGCGAGGTTCGAATAGGAAAAAATGGAGCGGGAGACGAGACTCGAACCCGCGACCCTCAGCTTGGAAGGCTGATGCTCTAGCCAACTGAGCTACTCCCGCTCAAGTAAATCCTCCCTGAAGAGGACTTAATTCATCGGTAGCGTCAGAGGCTTACGGGTGGGCAGATTCAACACCAAGTAAAGAGAAAAGGCAATCCGAAGCGAGGCGCCGCAACCCGCGAAGCTCCCGCGCCATGAGCAATCTTCTAACTCTTGGCGTCGACTGAACTTTCACCACATCAATTAGGCCGACAGCAGAGATTTGGGCTCGCCAACGGCAGAACTTCTGCTGCACACTCGGTACATGACCAAAAAGACGACCCGGTACGAGCGCCGCATGGGGTTTTTCGACCTGCTGATGTCGCCTATCCTGGACCGTCAAGGCACCATGGACCATCTGCTACTGGAACGCCCCGCACCACCCTACCTCGTCTCGTCTCTCGTAAGCCTACTGGTCGTGTTGGTCCTGCCCACGATCGTGTTTATGTACCGCTCCGGAGTCGCTCCGGTTAATAAAGAGGCTGCGTGGGGAATCACGCTCAGCCTAGCTGCCACCTTCGTGGTCTTTACGCTTTCTACGACAGTGTTGCTGCGGATCATGGGTATTCACTCCCCCCTTATCAAGGTCATCGCCGCCAATATCTACTCCATGGTTTCGATGATCCCCCTCATGCTCGCCTACTACATCGCCAACGTCGCGGTAGAGGGGGAGCTGACGATCGTGACTTTCTTCGCTCACGGAGAGCCAGCTCCGAACGACTGGCTGATCGAGATGTTTCCCTGGCTTGTGTACTTCGCCTGCGTTCTGATGTTCCTGATGTTCATCAACGCAATTAGGGCGATCGGCAACACTCCACAGTCAACCGCCGTAATGCTGTCACTCCTCTGCATTCCGCTCCTGATCGGATCCTACACAGTGGGAGCCACTCTAGCTTCTCAGGTGTTCCCCGGCGCCACAGCGAATCAAGTCTGGGCGTTCCTGCCCTCCTTGGTAAACGTGCCTCAGATCACGCACTAGCACGCGCTGCCGCGAACCCCGCGTCAAGCGACTTGAGGGTGTGCTCTATCGCCTCGCCGTCGTGGGCGAGAGACACGAATCCGGCTTCGAACGCTGACGGCGCGAAGTAGACTCCGGCCTCAAGCATCGCGTGAAAAAATCGGTTGAAGCGCGCCTTGTCTGCGGATTGCGTGTCGCGGAATGAGCGCACTGGCGAAGGCGAAAAGAAGAAGCCGAACATAGTTCCGACCGAGTCAGCGACCAGCGGAAGCCCGTGCCGTGCCGCACCGCTACGGAGCGCCTCGACGAGCCGTTCTGTCACCCCGGCAGCCTTCTCAAACGCTCCAGGCTTACGCCACTCTCGAAGCGTCGTGAGGCCGGCCACCATAGCAAGCGGGTTACCTGATAGGGTGCCAGCCTGGTACACGGGCCCAAGCGGCGCGAGCTGCTCCATGACCTCCTTGCGGCCTCCAAATGCGCCCCCCGGCAGCCCCCCGCCGATAACTTTGCCGAGCATCGTGAGGTCCGGCCGTACGCTGTAGAGAGCCTGCGCTCCTCCGAGGTGCACCCTAAAGCCCGTCATCACCTCGTCGAAGATCAGCAGAGCACCGTGCTTCTCGGTAATGGCTCGCAGCGCTCGCAGAAACTGCGGATCGGGAACGAGCAGTCCACAGTTGCCGACAACCGGCTCAAGAATGACTGCCGCAATCTCCTCCCCACAGGCAGAGAAGATCTGCTCGACCGACTCGACGCTGTTGAACTCGGCAACAAGGGTGTCCTGCACGGCCGACGCCGGAACCCCGGCGCAATCCGGCAGCCCAAGCGTGAGAACGCCCGACCCAGCCTTGGCCAGCAGCACATCGGCGTGGCCGTGGTAACAGCCTTCGAACTTAAGGATCTTGCGGCGCCCAGTGAATCCGCGCGCCAGCCGAATTACCGCCATGCCGGCTTCTGTGCCTGAGTTCACGAAGCGCATCAGCTCTAGCGAGGGGAAGAGCTGGCGCACCACCTCGGCCAGCTCGGCCTCACGCTCGTGACAGGCGCCGTAGCTCGTGCCGAGCTGCGCTTGCTCGTGCAGCGCAGCGACCACCGCTGGGTGGGCATGCCCAAGCACCAGGGGGCCCCAGCTGTTTATGTAGTCGACGTACCGATTGCCGTCGACGTCGAACAGGAAGGGGCCTTTGCCGTGGCTCACTATGAACGGCTCTCCACCCACAGAGCGGAACGCCCGCACCGGCGAGTTGACTCCTCCGGGGAAGAAGGTCTTGGCCCGCCCAAAAAGCTCCCTGGAACGTGTCTGATCCATAACGTGCTGCTCTCCAACGGTTAGCGCCGCTCATCATGCTACGGATACGGCAGTAAAATAAAGCAGCCGCGAGTTTCGGGGCACTTTCCCGGAGTTTTTCAGGAACAGCTAAACCATCGAGGCGCTCGGGTTCCTGCCATTGATGGCAGCAGCGGCCTCGCGACTACTCAGCCGCCATCGGGTCCGAGCCGAGTGTGTACTCTCGGCCATCCGAGATGCCGTCGTTGTCAGAGTCCGCTGAACGCGGGCTAGAGCCGAAGACGAGCTCGAGGTCGTCCCGCAAACCGTCCCCGTCTGAGTCCATCTTAGCCGGGTCGGAGCCGACTTCGCTCTCGTAGGCGTCACTCAGGCCGTCTGAGTCGGCGTCTGGATACACATCTTTTGCGTCGCGAGGATTGCCGCCCGAGGCTGTCTCGGCGCCATCGATCCGGCCGTCGCCATCGGAGTCATTCGACTGCGGGTTTGTGCCCTCTGCCAGCTCGTTCGTGTCCGGAATGCCGTCTAAGTCTGAGTCGGTGGAGCGAACTCTTAGGTTGACGTCTGTCGAGGTGCCACCATCCGGCAATGAATGAGCGCTCTGTGGATCGCTAGCGAGGCTCGCCTCGAGCTGATCCGAGAAGCCGTCTCCGTCGCTATCAGCAAAACCGGAGGCACCCTCGTCCTTGAATCCCTGTCCGAGCCAGTTGCCAGAAGCACCCGCGCCGGCCGCACCGGCTGCAGCCCCAGTACCCGTCGCACTGCCATCGTCCTTCTCCGCCGCCTGCGAGAGCTCATCGAGAAGTCCTCCTCGCTTGACGCCGAGCGCTTGGGCGCTCTGGTCTGGAGTATCCGTCGCCTCAGGAGTTCCAGTCGCCGTAACGGTCCCAGTGGATTGCGCAGTGCCAGTTGTCTGAGGGGTAGCAGTGCCGTCCGGCGTTCCAGTTCCGTCGGCCGTCGGCGTCTGAGTCGGTCCGTTGGTCGGCGTGCCGGTTCCTACAGGGCCTTGTGACTGTCCCCCTACAGAATAGTCGGTCTGGCATGCATCAGTGCCGCTGACGAGAACACCGACGGAGAGGAATGCGATGCAGGCTGCGACCCTCTCAATGAGCGATTTTTTGAACATACCGCGAGCTCCCAAGACCAAACCGGCTAACCGTGTTCTGAACTATCCAACAATACTCCGCCAGGTTGATTAGAAAAAGACCGAAATCACGCCGTATCGGCCTGCCCGGAATGGTCCCATCAACTAGCCGTTGCCCAGGCTTAACAGACGAGACCCCTTACGCGTTCCTACTGCATTCCAATGTAGAAAGTGGAGTTGAAGATGCGAGGGTTTGGCAGACCCTGGGAGGGCTTTTCGTCCGCAGTTCCAACAACTGCGGCGGTGTTGCCATACACCCAAAGAGCGCGCTCGTTGTACAGTAGGATCTCCTCCTTGCCGTCCCTATCGAGGTCAAAGTGCTGCAGGTAGTGCTTTAGGTAGGAAGCACCCCCCTCACCCCGCGCAATCGCCGGCGGAAACGGCAGTCGACCAACCACTGCTCCCTGCCCGTCGTAGATAGTCGGCGGGGAATTGAGGCTGCGGAACACTAGGATCAGGCTCTCCTTCACCTGCGGAATCCAGTCGTCTATCCGCGTCATCATCGCCTTAGGGCCGTGGCCTTGGCTTTCCCAGAGGATCTTTCCCTTATGGCTGTAGAGACGCAAGATTCCGGACTGGCCGGGGTCGCGGTCGATCGTCGCTATCTGTTTCTGACATCCCCCTGCCTGAAACGACCCAATCGTGATGTGCTGGGAGTGGTTTTCCACACCGCGCCACAACACGGATCCATCAACCTCGAGCGCCGCGCTTTTGCCGCTGGTGG